>CAINHS010000112.1 GCA_903848955.1 uncultured beta proteobacterium | reverse complement strand
GGTGATGGAATTGCCGCGCAGCCAGGGATCGTTCTGGATCAGGTCGTAGGCGTAATAGCCTCGGCCGTTATGCATCACGATGCTGCTTTGCGCAGGCGTTGCGGGCGGCATCTGCGCCAAGTGATCTGCCATGAAGCTGCCCATCTGGAACAGGCGCAGGCCATTGGCCGCAAGCAGGCTGAGCAGCGCGGTCGCTGCCAGCATCCGCATCCATCGCACGCCCTCGCCGGGGACCGCCGCGAGTTTCAGCGCCCCCGCCGCTGCCAGTACCGGCAGCACTCCCCAGGCGGAGTGGAAATAGCGGTAGCCCCAGCCGTGCCCCTGGTCGAAGCGGATCAGGAAGTAGGCGAAGAATGTCGTCAGCGCCGAAGCGCCGAGCAAGCGGATACCGGTAGTCTTCGCTGCGCGGCCACCCCGCCAGGCCAGCAACAGCAGCAGCGGTGAGGCCCACAGCCAGAGCTTTGCCAGCCCGCCGATACGGGCATAGACGATGGCCTCGGTCGGCATCTGCAATACGCGCAGAAGGCGTTCCGATAGTGCCACGACCCGCTGCAGCAAGTCGGCTTGGGCAACCGGTGCCTGCGCAACGGCAACCCCGGCACCGATCTGCAATACCTGCTGCTGCCAGAGCGACCAGCCCACCAGCAGCACCGCGACAACCGGCAGATAGCCGGCGCTAAGCCAAAACAGGTTCCGCGCACGGCGCTCGGTCCCCAGCGCAAGCCACAGGATCCACGGCAAGGCGAATACCACGTGAGGAAAGGGATTGTGCAACACCAGTGCAAAGCCGCCGACCAGTCCGGCCAGAAACAGGCGCAGCGGCGAAAGCGAAAGCAGCAGCCAGGCGAAGCCCAGGTTGAACAGGAGGTGCGCCGGCATCGAATAGTAGGTGATGCCGTTCGCCATGAAAGCCGGCGAAGCGAGCGCGAACAGCAGCGCCCAGCCCGCCGCCAGCGGCGACGCCGACAGGTCGCGGGCAATGCGGCCGATGAGCAGAAAACTCGCGGCCACCAGGGCCGGGTTGCAGGCCCAGGGAATGCCGAGCCAGATGAAGGGTGCCAGCAACAGCGAAAACCCGGGCCAATAGGAAGAAAACACGGCACCGGTAGTTCGATTCACCATCAGGAAATTGTTCTGAAACTCCGGCGGGATCAGGTTGTCGAGGAGATCGGGCGGATACTGTCCGTTCAAGGCTCCGGCGGCGAACACCTTCGCCTGGAACACGGCGGCGTACTCGTCCATCGACAAGGGGTGGTTGCGATATACCCAGACCGACCCCGCGCAAAGCAGGGCCCACAAGCCGACAGCGACCGGGTAACGCCGGCGGTCAAGCGCCAGCAGCAAGCCCGCCACCCGCTCCTCGCCGCCCGACGGCCGCGTCCCGATCCAGTAGCCGGCGGCCAGCACTGCGACCATCAGCCAGGCAGCCGGCAAATCGTGGGCCGTCAGCAGGTGCCAGAAGATGCGGCGCCACCACTCGGCATTGGCGTCGATGAAGATGATCGCCGCCAAGGTGAGCACGAGGGCCAGCAAGGTAGCCAGGCGAGGCGTGACCACCATCTTGCCGCGGATCACTTAGGCGACCCCGCGGCCTGTTGCGGACGTTCCCAGAAATACTTCAAGCTGCTGCAGGCCCTGCTCAAGCCAACGGGCAGGCGCTCAGCCCTCAGCCCGAGGATGAAACCGGCGTGCCTGGCGATTTCATACGGAAGAAACTTCAGCCAGTCCATGACACTGCCCCGCCTTGCCACGAAGGCCGCCTCGCCTGCAAGATTCCCCAGAACGGCCATCAAGCTGATCCCGGTGACGCCGCGAAAAATCTGCCAGATCGAATAGCCGCTATCGAAGTTCCGCCGAAAAATTCCGCCGATACCATACTGATGCGAATGCAGCACTTCTGCGCTTGGCTCGTAGGCAATGCGATGCCCTGCACGCATTGCGTCAAGCGCCCACGCCTGGTCTTCGCTCATGATTATTTCTTCGCGAAACGGGTGCTGCTTCCAGACGGCGGCGCGAATCGCCCCGCTCACGGTGGAAAAGAAACACCGGGCCAGCGTAGCTTCTTCCGCTTCGCCCAGCATCTTGACCTGGGGCTGTTCATGGTAAGTGCGGGACAGGAAAAACCGCTCCATCGGACTGGCATCAGCGCGCGCCACCTGCCTGGCATAAACCCCGGCCACCGCCGCGTCATCGAAGGGGCGCAACAAGTTGGCAAGCCAGTCGCTGCCCACCGGAGTGGCGTCTTGCGGCAAATAGACAAGGTATTCTCCGCGTGCCAGCCGCGCCCCGAGATTCCGCGTCTTCCCGTGTCCGAATTCGTGCGGTGGGATTTCGACGAGCCTGATTTCAGGAAAATCCCCGGCGATCCGCAGCGTATTGTCCAATGAGCCCGAATCGATGACAATCACCTCGGCCCGATCTATGCCTTGCTGGCAATACAATCCCTCCAGAAGAGAGCGGAAGTATTTTTCGCCGTTCTTCGTGAGGATGATGATCGAAACCTGGACCGCCCTTGCATCCGGCGCATCTCTCACATCAATCTCCCAGGCAGGAAATTCAGGCAATGCGGGTATGTCATATCGGATTCAACTTTTTCCCCGGTCAGGGTTTGACGATCTTTTACGAATTTGCCCGACACCAGGCGCGGCAGGGGCTCGATGTGATTGTCATAGCCCCCGGGCGGCCCGATGAACCCAGTGTCGAGATCATCGACGGCGTTCGTGTGCATCGTATCCCACTTCATTCCATCGGACGCTTTTCCTTCGACAGGATCCGTTTCCTGATACAGGCCTCGCGCATTCTCCGCGGAGAAACCCTTGACCTGGTCCACGTCTATGCCTTCGTCGGTACAGGAATCCTCTCCCTGCTCGGCAAGCGCAAAGACACCTGCTGGCTCTACGATTGCCAGACCAGCGCAATAAAACCGCCCCTTCTCGGCCTGCAGAACTGGCTTGTAAAACTCGAGTCGCGCGGCTTCGATGCGATCACCGTGCTTTCCGAAGGCATCCGCGACATCGTCTTCGGCGCGGGGGCGCCGGTCGCCGCCATCGTGCCTCTGGGAGCCGATTTTGCCCGGTTTCAGCCGCGACCGCCCGACCGGGCGCTGATGTCGCGACTCGGCATTGCCGCGACGGATTGCGTCCTGTCCTACTGCGGCACCCTGGACCACAACCGGCACATGGACAAGTTGATCGACGCATTTGCGGTCGTCGCCGGCCAGAACGAGTCCGCGAAGCTGATGATCATCGGCGACGGCTCCGCCCTGGGCGAACTCAAGCAAAAGGTCCGTAAGCTGAAACTCGACGGCCGCGTCCTCTTCACCGGACTGATTCCCTATGGCGAAATTCCGGCGTACCTGTCCATCACCGCCATCGGCCTGGCCTTCATTTCCATGGATGCCTGCTTCGAACATCAGCCGCCGACCAAGACCGTCGAATATCTGGCCCAGGGCCTCCCGGTGATCGCTACCGACACGGCCGGCAACCGCACATTCGTACGTCATGACGTGAACGGCGTGCTGAGCCGGGACAGTGCCGAAGACTACGGACAGGCCATGCTCGATCTCGTTCGGGACGCCGATCGACGACTGCGACTGGCTGCCCGTACCAGGGATTCGGTCAAGGAATTCGACTGGGGGGAGATCGTCCGGATGCGGGTAATTCCGACCTACCGGCGAATCCTGGACGAATGTGAGCCCACGGCTGGCTGACCACACTGTGGCCGGCCATTTCAGGCCTGCTGCATCAGGCCGCCACCGCCGCGCACCTACCCGCCCGGCTTCCTGAAAACCAGCACCTTCTCTCGTACGCATGTAATGCCGATCGGCCGGAGCTTCCAGCCGTAGTCATGGGCACCCCGGTCAAAGGTCGTGACAGGTTCGAAACGGGCAAGCACCGATCCAAGTTCAGTTTCCGACATGTAGTAGATGCCAACGCCGGCCACCGCTTTGCCGTCACGCATGCGCGAGACTATCGGCCTGAGCAATCTGGATCGGGTAACCATGAACAGGGCCGCGGAGGAAATGCCCGCCCTGAACGAGCTCTGCAGCAGGTTTTCTGAAACCACAAGGACACCGCCAGGCTTCAGGACGTCGTAGGCGACGGCCGCCGCATCCGCAATGAGTTGTTTCGTTGCCGGCAAATCCTTGCCCACAAGGTGATGCAGGACCCAGTTCATCAACACCAGGTCGTACTGCGAATGCCGGTCCAGCGAAAGAAAGGAGGTGGCCACGAGTTCCTTGCGCGGCGGTGCCGCATTCAAGGAGCGAAGATGCGCGGATATTTCATAGTTCGTTCCATGCGCCCGCGGCATCCTGCTCAGCAGCCGATCAAGAAACCGTCCATTGCCCCCGCCGAAATCGGCAATCCTGGCGACCTCGGGGCGAACGGCAGCAACGGCTTCCACCAGGCGATCAAGCAACGCATCATCGATGTAGTCTTGGTCGAAGCGCCCCATCGCGAGTTCATCGACCAATGCCTGTGGGTAAGGGCTAGCGCTCATCCTGGCGCTCCCTTGCGCGACCACCGGTTGGTCAGGTAGGAATAAAGGGTGAACAGCACAAAGCGCGGCTCGCCAAGGCGGAGAAGGTCCCCCAGGTCCTTGACCGACACGGCATCGAGTCCGTAGCAGGCCTGCGCCATCCGCAGGCACAGCAGCAGTTCCCGGTCGGCGTACTCGGCGTGCTTTTCCAGAAACAGGTCGAACGCGCGGCGAATCTTGTTCACGTCGCCGGAGATAGTCGCCCTCGACCGATCGACCGTATGGACGTAGCTGATGCCGCCGGCGGGCTTCCCTTCCCCGAACGCCTTGACCAGGCGAATCCAGAGGTCATAGTCCTGCCACGCCGGCAGGCGTTCGTCGAAGCCCCCGACTTCGCGCAGCCGGGAGGTCAGCGTCAATACCTGGTTGCCGACAATGTTCCTCTTCAGCAGGTCGCGCAGACGGGCCGCGTGCTTCAGCGGGATGCGCGCGCGTGTCGCGCCCCCGCCCGGCAGCAGGGTTTCTCGCAGGTAGCCGTCGAACACAAAGGAACAGGCCTCCGGATCGAAGGCCGCGACGAGCCGGGCAATCCGCTCGGGAAGGAAATAGTCATCGTCATCGAGCCCGGTAGCGAGACTTCCTTCACAGGCTTCAAGCGCCAGGTTTCTGGCGACGCACGCGCCTCGCGCATGTTCCTGGCGGAGAACCACCATGGATTTCCGGCTTGCATTTTCATGGACGAGACGCTCAAGCATGTCGCCGGTCTCGGACCCTGACGCGTCGTCCACCACCACCAACTGGACATTGGGATAGGTCTGTGCCAACACCGAACGAACCGCGCGTTCCAGCAACACGGGCCGGTTCCTGGTTGGAAGATAGACCGATACCAGAGGCGAATTATGCATTTTTCATCGCAATCCGACGCGTCCTGTGACCGCCATCAAGGGCTTCAGCAAGCAACCCGCGAAAAGCTGGCGGCCATGAACCCTTTTTCGCTGCTGAACGGGTCGTCCCTTTTCACGTTCGCCTGAAGCGACTCGTATATGCCGGGGGCGACCGGCTCGTAGACCCTTAGTTCTCCGCAAATAAATTCGGGTTCCAGCATTCGGAGCAATTCACCCGGATTCAGTTCGTGCGGCTCGCAACTTGTCGGCGGATGATTGATCTCGACCAACAGCAGGAACAGTCCGCCAACACGGACCACTCGCTTGATCTCGGCTGCCACCCGCTCGACGCTCTCGACGTGATCCAGCGAATTGAATGAAAACACGACGTCGCACGTCCCGTCCTCGAGCGGGATCGTCTCCGCCGGCGAGGAGATGTACTCCATTTTGTGCGAGTCCGCTCCAAGCTTTCGATATTCTGCCGCAAGCGGATCAAGCCCGATCCGGCGCGACGCCATGTCGGCCCACTCGAGACTGCCTCGCGGCCCGCAACCGATATCGAGGATCATCTTGTTTTCATAGAATGATTCCGCCAGACCGAAGTGGGTCGTGTAGAAATCCTTGTAATGGGCGTTCGACAAGGTGCCTTCGGTGTTCTTCCGCCGTCGCCAGTAGTGAAGCTCGTTGGCTTCTTTCCAGTTTGTCGGCATGAGGCTTTGCGCCGCTCTGGACCACAGACCGGACAGCGCTCGCTTCAACGGTTTCGTAATTTCCATTTCACGCCCCAATGTGTTGGAGGTTGAGTTTTGTTGGTCCGGTTTCAAGCGAGTGACCTCGGCCGGGCAGGCTTGCCGCGTCATCAGTCATGCGGCGACAGACAAAAATCGGTTCGACCCAGCACGGCACGCCGTATAAGCGCCGCTCGCTTTCGGCCAGAACGTCGCCCGGAAACACTTGCTCAACGACAAGTCCGGCACGCTCCAGACGCACGACAAAGTCGTCGCCGTACATGCGTACGTGGTCTTCCTGACCGTAACGCCTCGCCCGTTCGGCGGGATCGCCGATCGACAAATCTTCCCGGGTCGCACCGTTGTCCATGGGAACAACGATCAACGCCACGCCGGCAACGGAAAGGACGCGGGCAATCTCGCGCATGGCCAGAAAATCCTCTGGAATATGTTCCAGCACGTGACTGCAGATCACCAGATCGACGGCTCGGTCAGGAACGGGCAATTGCCTCAAATCAAAATGAACCATTGCCGCGCGCGATGACAGGTCTCCCGAAACACAACTCCATCCTGGCAGAAGGCGCCGCAAGGGCGCCTCCAGAAATTGCTCAGGTGCCACGTGAAGCAATACGGCTCCCGCCGGTTGCGGGGCAAACCTGCGTTGCAAGTAACTCCAGAGGAAGCGGTGACGCTCGCGACTGCCGCATCCGGGACACTCGGCATCGGGACGTCGTGCCGACCCGATCGCCTTGAACAGGCGGCAGGTGTGACCACAAACCGGGCAGGTGCGCCCGGTTCCGCTGATCAGCACATGCCACGCAAGGCGTCGGAGAAACCTTGCCTCTGCGAACGTCTGCCGAATCAGGTGGCAGCTTCCGCGCGCTACACCGCGCAGGCTTGACGGCAAGAGCGCCTTCATGAGTTTGAACCAACCATGTCGAGGTAGATCTGCGCCAGCGCCGCCCCCTGTCGAACCGCGTCATGCTGCGCCATGACGTGGGCGCGGGACGGCGCGGTGATCGGGTTCCAATCCGGCTGCGCCAGCAATGCCCGCAGGCACTTTTCGAGATCGTCGACGTCGCGTTCCGCCGCAAAGAAGCTTGACGCCTGAGGGCCGGCCACAAACGGAATGTCGCAATGGCGCGTTGAAACCACCGGCATTCCCGAGGCCAGCATCTCGATGATTGCGACCGGCGCGCCGCCCTCGGTATCCCCGTCGGAAGCGGTAATGCTCGGCGATACGAAAATATCGTGGTCAAGGGCGATGTCGCACAGCGTGTCATGGTCGACAAAGCCAAGAAAGCGCGTAAGCGCTTCGAGTCCGGCTTCGCGAACGCCGAGCAGTATCCTTTGCTTTTCCTGCCTGCTGGCACGGTCACGGCCGGCATCGCCCGCGATCGTGATACGCAATGGAACGTCGCGGGCCAGCCTGCCGAGGGCCGCCACGGCGTATGGAATCCCCTTCTTCTCGCGAAACGAGGCAGCAATCAGGACGCGAAGCGGCTCTTTATCAGGCCGCTGCCGCGGCACACATCGCAGTTTTTCCATCTCGATGCCCAATGGCATCAATCGAACCTTGTGCTGGGGACAACCCAGACGGGCCAGGCAGGCCGCCATGTGCGGCCCCTCGCACAATACGGCGGATATCTCGGAAAACAACTCGCCATAACGCCGTCGCCACAACGATGAACCGCGGGGCAATTGATTGACGTCGTAGCCGTAGAAGGTCGCGACGTGAGGAATTCCGAGGGATCGGGAAACCGCCAGGTCGTTCCACGCCTGATCGCCGAAATGGCTGTGCAGGATCTCCGGCCGTATCCGCCGGGCCACCTCAAGGGCATGATCATTCCTCGCCTTGCCGACGAAGCGCCCCAGGTAATCGGATGCGCGCCGGACAAGGCCTCGCGGCCGGCCGACATGCAGGTTCGGCCACGGGAAATGGGCCAGGTTCTCGGTCACATGGCAAGCGACATGGGCTTCGACCGCTGCCCCGGGCAGGTACTTGACCTGGCTGTAGATCCAGTTCTGCGTCATGGGAAGCCATGACCAGCAGCTGTGGAGGACCTTGACCGGCGTGGTACGGGGCAATCCGTTGGAATTCATGGCATCCGCCTGCGCACGGCGGCCAGGCTGCTCCGCACGGCCTGAGCGACAACAACCGGCATCCGGAGCCGCCAGGCAAGCGCCAGACGATCCGGCCACGGTAGGTCATCGACTTTTGGCGCCAATGTCGCCGCCGCCGCGAAGTCGCCGGCAAGGATAAGGCTTTCCAGCGACAGCCTGCGGATCTCGTCCAGTCGCGCATCGGCCCGATGGCCCAGGCGGCCAAGAAACCCGGGGTTGTCCGCCAGAATCCGTTCGCAACTGTCAAGCAGGGCGCCGTAGATCCTGACCCGGTTGGCCGACTTGTTGCCGGCGTGATGGTAGTGCCGCACGGTGGGTACGTCGCAGTAGGCGGCCCGCCCAATCAACGAGTAGCGCTGAACGAAATCCGAATCCTCGTTGTAGCGCATCGATTCGTTGACCCATCCGACCCGATCGAGCAGTTGGCGGCGAAACATGACGGCGCCGTTGCGCACATTGGGATCGAGGAAGTGCTCGACGGCAAAGTCCTCGGGACGGCCTGCGGCGACGGGGCTGTTCGGCGCCACCATGCCGTCGGGATAGACCTCGATGGCCGGGCTATAGACATAGTCGGCGCCGCTGCGATCCAGCTCCGCCGCCAGGCTGGCAATGGCCTGCGGCTCGAGCGCGTCGTCCGAATCAAGGAACAGGAACAATTCCGAGCAGGACTCGCGAAGCCCGGTGTTTCGTGCCGCGGCGCAGCCCCGGTTGGGCTGGCGGACGTAGCGCAGATCGAGCCGGGAAGATCCCGCCAGCCGGGCGACGAGTGCTCCCGTGTCGTCCGTCGAGCCATCGTCGATGACGACGATCTCGAGGTCCGCGAAGGTCTGCTGCTCGAGGCTGTTCAGGCAGCGTTCGAGCGTTGAGCAACGGTTGTAGGTAGGAATGATTACTGCGACCATGTGTCACCAATCCTATCGCGGGGAGCGCCCGGCAAGCGTCATCATCGCGCCGAACCAGTCCCCGTTGAATCTGAAACTGATCATCAGGTACAGCGGAACAGCGATGGCAACACCGGCAGTCAGCCGGGCCATGGCACCGTCGCAATGCTGTGCGCCAAGAAAAGCCGGCGCCACGGCGAGCCCGGCAATGACGAAAGGCCTCAGCGCGGCTATCGAATACTCAAGCAGACCCGCCCCGCACAACGGGCGCACCAGCACATGCCAGGCGGGGATGAAAAACAGCAGCTGCATGCCGAGCAATGCCCGCGCCATGCCGAGCGGTCCGTCCAGCGAGCCCATCCAGATCGCTGGCAGGACAATCAGCGACAGCGCGAGATTCCACTTCAGGGCGAGACCGGCACGCCCCATTCCGAACAGCAGGCTGCCGATCGGATTTCCGGTCGAACGCACACCACCCCAGAGCGCCAGGACCCGCAGGAGTCCGGCCGCGCCATCCCATCCCGCGCCGAGGACCACCGCGACGATCTCCGGCGCAAAGACCGCGATGCCCAGATACACGGGCGCGTTGGTGGATGCCGTCATGTTCAAGGTCTGCAGATAGATGTTGCGCACACGGGCAACATCGGACTGGACCTGCGCGATCAGCGGGAAGCCGACCCGCGTGATGATCGGATTGATCATGAACTGCAACTGCAGGGTCAGGTTGCGGGGCACGCTGTACAGACCGAGCTGCGCCGCCGAAAACATGCGACCGCCAAGGATCACGTCCATCGTCAGGCTGACCTGGTTGACGATGTTGTTGGCCACTGCGGCACTGCCGAAACCCAGAAAGGGCCGGATATCCTCAAGCCGCAGGCGCCGCATCGGTCGCCAACCCCGGGCCAAGAACATCCAACTCAATGCCGCAGCTGCCAGCGGCGTAACGATGCCGCCGGCGACCAGGGCATACACTCCCCAACCCTGAAACGCTGCCAGCACCGCTGCGGCGAGGCCGAGAATCGCGGCGCAGATTTCCAGGAGGGCGACCGGCCGGAAATCCAGGGCCTTTTCCGCGGACATCCGCAACTGCTGCCCCAAAGCGTTCAGCACAAACGTGGAAGCACTGAGAGCAATCAGCGGCGTCAACCGTTCATCGCCGAGGAGATCGGCGAGCAAGGGGCCGCAGGCGACGGTCAACAACATCAGGACCGTGCTTGCAAGAATGCTGAACCAGAACAGGCTGGAGCGCTGTTCCGGCGAAATCTCCTGATACTGCACATAGGCGGCATTGACGCCCATATCGGCGAACAGTCCACCAAAGCTCAGCACGACACCGACCATCGCCATCAAACCGTAATCGTCCGGCGAAAGCAGGCGGGCGAGGACCGCCAACTGCGCGATTTGCACAACCACGCGCATGACCGCCGTCGTCGTCGTCCAGCGGACGGCTGAGAAGGTTTGCAGTCTCAGGTCCGGCTTCATCACGTCAGGGCTTGCGGGCCGTCACGAAGTAGCCGCTGGCCTCCAGCGCCCAGTCCCGGTCGAGCCTGTCGAGCAGCGGAGCGATTTTCTGCCCGATGTACCAGCCCGCCCTGAACACGGCACCGATGACTTTACGCACCAGCCACGGACCAAGGATAAGGCGCAGGCTGAAGTAGTTCATCTTCAGCGTCATCATGGTGAAAAAGCCCGCCTGCGGCTCCACCCGGATATCGACAAATCCGGCCTTCCGCATCAGGTATTCCAGCCCGTGGGGCGTGTAGCGATAGTAGTCGTGCGGCGCCTCGTGAATCCGCCACTGCCAGGGCACCTGCAACACGATCCCGCCGCCGTGCTTCAAAATGCGGAACGCCTCGTTGAGCATGGTCTGAGGTTCGCTCAGGTGCTCTAGTACCGACAGCGACACCACCGTATCGGCCACCTCGGACGCGAGCGGAAGGACCTCGTTCAGGTTCGCCACTACATCCGCGGTTGTTGCGTGATGGCTGTCCGACCAATCGACCGCAATGTATCGTTCTGTATAGCGACGAAAGAATTCCTTGTACGGCGACTCCCCGGCCCCCAGGTCGTAGAGCACTCCTTTGTAGAAAGGAGTCAGCCCTTCAAGAATGCGATCGCTGGACTCGTACGCCAACCAGTTATGTGGGGCGCGGTTGCCGTGGTCTTGGCTTATCAAATCAATCCCGGGAAACTCTTCGGCGGTTCATCGGAAGAAGCTCTTGATCGCGGAGACCACCCGATCGGTATCTTCCTGCTGAAGCCCGTACCACATCGGCAAGCGGATCAGCCTCTCGCTCTCTGCAGTCGTGTAGCGGTCTTCTCCATGGAAACGACCAAACCTGCGTCCGGCTGTCGCACTGTGCAGCGGCACATAATGGAAAATGCTGTTGATTCCCGCGAATGCCAGATGCGACAGCAGCGCGGTGCGGATTTCAATGTCGCGCAACTTCAGGTAGAACATGTGCCCGTTCTGCCGGCAGTCTGCGGGAATCCTCGGCAAGCTGAGCAGGCCGGCGAGTTCAAGTTCCTGCAGCCCGCTGAGGTATCGATGCCAGGAGGCGAGGCGATGCCGGTTGATGTCGTCCGCTTTCTCCAGCTGCCCCCACAAATAGGCCGCCTGAAGTTCGCAAAGCAGATAGCTGCTGCCGACATCGACCCAACTGTATTTGTCCACCGCGCCGCGGAAAAACTGGCTGCGATTCGTGCCTTTTTCCTGGATGACTTCCGCACGGCTTACAAATTGTCCGTCGTTGACGATAAGCAAGCCGCCTTCGCCACCGCTGGTGTAGTTCTTGGTCTCGTGGAAACTGTACGCCGCCAGATGTCCGATTGATCCGAGCGGCTTTCCCTTGTACGCCGACATCATTCCCTGCGCCGCATCCTCGATCACCGTCAGCGCGTACCGCCCCGCGATGTCCATGATGCCGTCCATCTCGCAGGCAATACCCGCATAGTGCACCGGGACGATGGCTCGAGTGCGATCGGTGATGGCTGCCTCGATCAGCGTCTCGTCGATGTTCATGGTGTCCGGTCGGATATCCACAAACACGATATGCGCTCCACGCAGCACGAAGGCGTTGGCCGTGCTGGTGAAGGTGTAGCTGGGCATGATCACCTCGTCGCCCGGCTGAATGTCGATGAGCAACGCCGCCATCTCAAGCGCGTGGGTACCCGACGGCGTCAGCAGCGCCTTGCTGCAACCCAGTTGCATCTCGAACCAGGCCTGGCAACGCCGGCTGTAGTCCCCGTCACCCGACATTTTCGGGCTGCGCATGGCCGCAAGCACATGGTGCTCTTCGTTGCCTGTGCAGCAGGGGCGGTTAAATGGCAGCATCGGATTCATGCTCGAGGAATTGTTTTTCGAGTTCCAGAAGGTCCTTCTTGCGTTCCATGACCCGACGCGCCGGGTTGCCGACATAGACTCCCCACGGTCTGGTGCTTTTTCTGACCAGGGACATCGCGCCGACCGCACAGCCTTCGGCAACATCGACTCCCGGAAATATTATCGAACCTGCACCCACTATCACGTGGCGCCCAAGCACAACGGCCTTTTTCGTTTCCAGCTTGAACTTTTCGGGAACGGTCGGATTGGTCAATGCCCTGCCCAGGTAATCGTCTGATTGGCTGAACACCTGCGCATGGTAGGCGAGTCCGGAGAAATCATCCATGAAGACACCCTGCTCGCCGCCGGCGACCAGCGAGAACGGGGCAATATGGACATACCTTCCGATGCTCACCTTCCCCGAAACGACACAGAAGTCGTCAATCCTGGAATTGTCCCCGATTTCAATTTGATCCGCATCATAGATGCTCGCCTTCAAGCTTATCTTCACGTTCCTTCCAAGGCGCTTGAAACCCATTTGCATAAGCTGTTCGTCCGTGCAGTAGGCCATGATTTCAATCCTCGAATATCGCCCGCAGTTGATCAACCAGCACCGGCTCCGAAAAGTGGCGCTCGACAATTTCACGGTTGCGCCTCGCCGATGGTTCATCCAGCGGACGCAGGTCAATATCTGCATTGTCGTAGACTTTCAGCCCCATGCTCTGGAACAGTTGCCAAGGGGTAACGTCGGTTCTCAGATAGACCTTCTTGCCCATCCCCAGGAGAGTGATCATATTTCCCATTCCTTGCTGCCTTCGATGATTGAAGACGGCTATGTCAATTTTTCCGAGCAGCCTCCGGTAATCATCCAGGGGCAAGAACTCGGTCAGGGCCACGAACTTGTCGCCAAACATCTTCCTGCCTGCCGCCGCCACCGCTTGCGCATGGAGCGGATCGCCGTAGGACAGCGGCGCATATATGGTGAAGTTCCTGTCCCGGTGGCGTTCGAGCATTTGCAGCATCTCGACGTGTTCGTTGTCCGGATCGGCCGAGTTGCCGATCTGGATACAAATTCCTTCATGCGCTTCCGGCGAAGCAAGCTTTTTGTCGAACAGATTGCTCGGATACATCACGCATTGATGAACCTTGCCGCGGGCACCATACCACTGCCGCGCCAGTTCGGCGTCGCCGGGGATGAAGGTAACGATATGGCCCAGTCGCCTGATTGCGAATTTCCGAAAGAGCTCACGCCGGTGCCAGTCCCGGGTGCGTTCGGCAAGCTTGTAGCTGTATAGATCCCAGCCCCAGATTACCCAGAAGCACTTCTTGAGCACCCATGGCAGCATGCAAAGCAGCTGCACCACCCGCATGTGGGACAAGCCGTGAAGGATGATCTTCTGCGCACGATTCATCTGAACGGCAAGGTGGATATAGGCGCGACGTGACGTAGGAAAATCCGATTCGAACAAGGTATTCGGCCTTCTGCCCACCGGGTAGAGCGCTAGGTCACCCAGACAGAAAAAGATGTGGCGGTCAAAGTCGGAAAAATGCTCTTCGACGAAATCGATGAACGGCGCAACAAATTTATCGAGCGGCATGACGTGAAGAATTTTCCGCCTGCCGTCATCTGCAACCGCAGATCTCACGCCTTGCCCGCTCCCCGACCGGCTCATTCCGCACCATCCTCCTGCATCATGCGCAGCAGGAAGGAACCGAAGACTAGGTTGATGCCGAGCACCACCAGCGTCGATGCTACGAAGGCAAGGTGCACGGTCCCGCCCATGTCGGCACGGCCACGCGCAAACCACTCGACGAGGATCGCGGCATCGACGGCGATTCCGCCAATCGCCAGGGTACCGCCGGCAAGAATGCCGCGCTCCAGCGTAAAGTGCCGGAGCAGGCTTGCCATCCATGAATCAGGCGCAATCGGGCAACGCGACGCGTTGCACACCTTGGCAAGTACGCCGAAGCCGACGACGTTTGCGCCAAGCAGGCTCAGCAGACTGGCCAAGGCAAGAAAATGGATGCCGAGGCGGAAGCCGCCGATGGTTGCCGGCCCTCCCGACAGGACGATCAGGCCCGCAATACCCGGCAAGGTGAGCACCAACCCGGGCACCATATACAGATAATCCGGCGCATAGGTCAACATGAACCGCAGATGCCGCCAGCCGTCACGGAACGATCTCAGATGCGGCGGCCGGTCGCGCTTGTCCGGATAAAGCCGCGTCGGAATCTCCGCAATGCGCAAACCCGCATGGGATGCATTCACGACCATTTCCGTGGCAAATTCCATTCCCGGCGTGCGCAGGTTCATGCGTTCAAACCCTTGCCGGGTAAAGGCGCGCATGCCGCAGTGGAAGTCGGCGATCGGGATGCCGTACATCACGCGCGCCAGGGTCGACAGCACCGGGTTGCCGAGATAGCGGTGCAGCGGCGGCATCGCCCCGGGCTCGATGCCGCCCTTGAACCGGTTGCCCATCACCAGGTCGTAGCCCTCGTCGATCTTCGTGACGAAGTCCCCCAGCGAGGCCCAGTCGTAGGAATCGTCGGCATCGGCCATCACCACGATCCGTCCGCGAGCCGCCTTTATGCCGGCCATCAGCGCTGCGCCATAGCCCTTGCGCGGCTCATGGACGACGCGGGCACCGAGCGCTTCGGCGACTTCGACCGAACGATCGGTGGAGCCGTTGTCCGCCACTACGACCTCGCCGGCGATGCCAAGGTCGCGAAACGCACGCTGGGCCTTTTCAATGCAGAGGCCGAGCGTCCTTTCTTCATTGAGGCAAGGCATCACGGCCGTGACGCGGACATCAGTCATCGGCTTCCCCGCGCTCTTCATGGTAATCATCGTCGACATTCACCGCCCAGATCGCTGCCTTGTCCACCTTGCCGTCCAGGATCGCCTCCACCGCCAGTTTCGCCGTCAGCATTGAATGATCCTGGTTATTGTAACGGTGCATACCGTTGCGCCCGACCAGGTATAGGTTCTCCAGCCCGTCCAGCCATTCGCGAACGCGCGGAAACTGCTGGTAGGCGCCGAAGTAGGCCGGATAGGTTTTCGGCACGCGAATGACCGTGCCGTCCAGCACATCCGCGCGGTCGATCATGCCGATCTTTTCGAGTTCGCCGGCCGCCAGTTCGATCATCGCCGGGTCATCCAGCCGCCACAGGTCGTCGCCTTCCTGGCAGAAGTATTCGAGTCCGAGCCAGACCTTGTCGGGCTCCGCCACCAGGTCCGGACTCCAGTTGTTGAAGACCTGCAGCCGCCCGATGCGCACATCGCGCTCCTGGATGTAGATCCAGTTGTCGGGCGGCAAGTTGTCGGCGCGGGTGCTCTGCGCCTGCGGGTTGGCGCGCATGCGCGAGACCAGCAGGCCGACGGTGATGAAGTCGCGATAGGGCAAGGCGGCGGCTAT
>CAINHS010000111.1 GCA_903848955.1 uncultured beta proteobacterium | reverse complement strand
TGGTGCATCAGCAGGCGCGCTACAACGACTGGACCTGGGGCGCCAACGGCGTGCCCTTCGCCTACAGCGACAACAGCACCGTATCGATGCAGCCCAACCAGAATGTCACCTTCCTGGGCGCCCGGTACATCTACAAGTTCAAGTAAGCAAATCGAGATGGTAGTAGAGCAGCAGCAACTTTTGGTCGGGTGGGACTTGGTGGAGGCGATGCAGCCTGCTCCGTGCTTCTCCATTCCGCAGTGCAATTCTTAAAGCGAGGAAAGAAAATGAAACATACGCTTGTGAAACTCCGCAACCTCGGCCTCATGGCGATGGTAGCGGCTGCCATTGCGGGTTGCGGTGGCGGTGGTGGCAGTGACGGCGCCCCCGGCGCCACGGTCGTCGGACCTACCGGCACTCCGGGTGCTGCGGGCGGTGGAACCAGCGTAGCCGCGTTGAGCACCACGGACTTCCAGAATCTCGCGGTCAGTACCGACAACAGTGTCGTAACCGGGGTCACCATCAACAGTCCTCCGGCTGTCACGTTTACGGTCAAGGACGGCTCCGGCAATGGCATCACCGGCCTGGAGAACAACTGGTCGACAGCTGCGGTCGGCGATACGGTGAGGACCTATCGCAATGTCGCGCTTTCGATCGCCAAGTTTGTCCCCGGCAGCAACGGCAGCCCCGGCCGCTGGGTCAGCTATATCGTCACGACGATGCCGAGCACCGGAACCGGGGTGGGCGTGACGCCGACCGGCAATGAGACGCCGACGGCGCTGACCCGCCCGACAACTGACAGCACCGGCCTGCTCGAAGCCGTTGCCGGCAGTCCCGGTACCTACAAATACACCTTCCGGCGTGACATCACCAAGGTTGCCGCCTATGCGGCGTCGACTACGGATACGACCACCAACAAGAAGGCCGATCTTGACGACCTGAGCTTCGCCAAGGACGGGACGACGACCTATCGCGTCGCTGTGCAGATTTCCGGTCCCGCGCGCGGCACGGGTAACAATACCGCGGACGGCGTTACCGTTGCTCCCGGAGCCTACATGAAGACCCCGGTCGACATCATCTATGATTTCAAGGTCAATGCCGACGGCACTTCGACCCCCGCTGCGAACCCGCGCGACATCGTCAAGGTCGCGGCCTGCATGTCCTGCCACAACAAGTTCCAGTTCCATGGCCCCAGCGGTGTTGATACGCTCGCCGGCTACGGCGGTTCGCGTCAGGACACCAGGATGTGCGTGGTCTGCCATAGCGACCAGCGCAAGTTCGGCCGCACGGAAGCGACCCGCACGGCTACCGGATTCAGCGGCACCGTTCAGCGGCTCTATGACAGGAGCGCGTTCAACCTGCCCACGTTCATCCATATGCTGCACATGGGCGACCGCCACGTTCTGACCGGTGTCAATCCGGCTGTAAACGCCAACGAGATCAAGTATCCGCAAATGATCACGAACTGCACCAAGTGTCACGACGGCACATCCACGGCAGCCACTCCGACGGGTGTCGCCTACAGCACCCCGTTGGGCGACAACTGGAAGAACGTGCCCAGCCGGCTGGCTTGCGGCGGTTGCCACATCGGCATCAACTTTGCCACGGGAACTGGAACAAACGTAGATGGTTCGACCACGGGGCATGGCAAGAGCACCGGCCTCGGCGGCGCACAAGCCAGCGATGCCAATTGCGTCACCTGCCATAGCGCTGCAGCCATCAACACGGTGCATATCCCGGTTTCACCGCCCAATTCCGCCAATGCACTGCTCCTCGGCGGCACCAACACCAATACCAACGCTGCATGGATTGCCGGCAACAGCAACAACCTGCCGGTGGGCGCGATCAAGGTGACCTACGACATCAAGAGCGTATCGCGTGATTCCAACAAGAATCCGACGATAACCTTCCGCATGCTGCAAAACGGCACCGCTGTAGCCTTCAATACCTACAACGTAACGACGCCGCTGACGCGGGGTAGTCAGGAAATGTGGACCAACTTCATCGGTGCGCCAAGCGCCTACTTCGTGTATTCGGTACCGCAGGATGGCATCGCCGCACCGACGGACTTCAACGCCTCGGCCACCGCCTACCTCCGTTCCATCTGGAACGGCAAGATTGCGGCAACCGTCGCCACGTTGGCGGCAGGTACCGGTGCTGACGCCGGCTATTATGTCGTGACCATGAAGGGAACCATCATTCCGGACAATGCAGTGATGCTGACCGGCGGACTGGGCTACACCTACACCAACACGACAGCACAACCGCTGACGCAGACAAATGTGGTTGGATATCCGGTGGCGACGGCAACGGCAACGGGTCTCGACGCCGACTACTCCAACAAGACCGGCGGCCTGATCGTCATCGCACCCGACGCGCAGAAGGTTGGCACCGGCTACACCGCCCGCCGCGTCATCGTCGAAGATGCGCGCTGCAACAGTTGCCATGCGGAACTCGGCGTATTCAATGATGCGTCGTTCCATGCCGGCCAGCGCAACGACGGTACGACGTGTGCATGGTGTCACACTGCGAACCGGACCAGTTCCGGCTGGTATGTGGATTCCACCGACTTCGTCCATGCCATCCATGGCAACTCCAGACGAGTCCTCGACGCGCCATTGAGCACCTACGATGTCGCAGGCAACGGTCGGTTCACGTGGCATGCCGCTGCAGTCGCCGATCCGGCAGGGCCGACACCGGCACCAGACGGCAACGTCTATAGCACGGACGGGAAGCTCTATTCGGATCCGACCAGCAACAAGATCTACGCCAAGATTGAAGACTTCTCCGAGGTCGGCTATCCGGGCGTGTTGAAGAACTGCGAGGCCTGCCACGTGCCGGGTTCGTATGACTTCAGCAACACCACCAACAAGACGCAAGCGGCGAGCAAGCTGTTCCGCACCACGGCAACCGGCTATTACAGCGGCACGCCGGGCCAGGTGACCAAGAACTTCAGCGGCTCCACCTGTGCTGCAGCGACGGCGGCTCAGACGGCGCTGGGCGTGTATTCATTGTCGCCCTATGTCACCAAGGACAATGCCACGTTCTACGGCCAGGTGTTCAGCTTCAATGCCAGCGGCACTGCTGCTTCGACAGTCTGCAACCTCGATGCGGCCGGCTCCAAGGCAACGCTTGCCATGGCGACGATTGCGGGAGCAACGACGGCAACGTTGAATACCTCGGCGCAAACGTATCCGAACGATGCGGCTTCCTTCTCGTCTTATGGCAAGACGTTGGTGAATTCGCCGCTGGCGACGGTGTGCGTTTCCTGCCACCTGAAGACTGCAACCTGGGCCCACATCAAGGCCAACGGCGGCTCACTGTTCCAGAAGCGTGAAACCGTGTTCAATGGCGGCGCAACCTTGACTGCCATGCCTAATGTTGCCAACCTGCCCGCGACCTCGGTCGAGCAGTGCTTCGTCTGCCACAGCACCGGCGGCACGGCGGACATCAAGGCGATGCATTCGAAGTAAAGATCGAAGTCCGGTCTTGGTAAATGTGACCCGGATGCGGCAACGCATCCGGGTCTTTCTTTGGTGGCGACTGCCCGCCGGGCATTGTTCCGGCAAGGCATTCGAGAGGAATCCGATGAACAAGCTATTCGTTATAGCCAGCCTGACCATTGCCGTGCTGTCGCTCGGCCCGAGCCTTTCAGCGGCAGCCGAGGGCGCGCCGCAAATCGCACCCGAGGCCGCGAGCAAGGTCCTCGACCTGTCCAAGAGGGAGGCTGCCATCAAGGCCAGGATCGCCGCCCGCCGCGAGGCAGCGGCCAGGATCAAGCCGGTCGACATCAATAATGCCAGTGCCGAGCAGTTGCAGAAGCTGCCCTACATCTCCGCCGCGGATGCGGACAAGATCATCGCCGGCCGCCCTTATCAGAGCAAGGCCTGGCTGGTGACCAAGAACATCATCGGCGAGGGCCCCTATGTGGCGATCAAGCATCTGATCATTGCAGGGAATCCGAAAAAGGCCGCAAAGACAGGCGCCCCGGCCGCGATACAGAAATAGTTCTCAGGCAGAGCTTCTTTGCCGGCGGATCTTGGAGCGCATTGGGAGCCGCCTCCTCGCGTCGTAAAATACGCCACCGTAGCAACCGACTTTTGCAACCTACACCAAGCTTGAGCAGGGTTCAGATGAAGACAAAAGCATTATTTCTCATGGCGGTCGCCATCGGTTTTCTGGCGGCATGTTCAAAATCGTCGCCGGAGGCGGCTTCCGCACCAAGTCAAAGCGGGGCGATGCAGGCGGATTACAAGAAGATCTGCCAGCATCTTGTGCCGCTGGCGGCCGTTGAAAAGAGGGACTCGTTCGCCGCAAGCTGTGAAGCGAGCTATCGTAGCTACCTGCCGGCCTGCAGCAATGCCGCGGCGGTGACCGACTGTTTTGCGAACATCAAGTCGTGGGATGAGCGACTGGCCTGCCTCGACAGTTGCAAGCGCGACACTCCGCCGGCCAGGTAAGCGCCGGCGCTACACGCCGCATTTGTCCGCAGCGCCGGTATTTGCCGCCTGCGGGGGCTACTTCACGGTACAATCCGCCCCCTTCTGCGAGCACATAAGCCTTGGATCACATACGCAACTTCTCCATCATTGCCCATATCGATCACGGCAAATCGACCCTGGCTGATCGCATCATCCAGCGCTGCGGAGGCCTCTCCGACCGCGAGATGGAGGCACAGGTGCTCGACTCGATGGATATCGAGCGCGAGCGCGGCATCACCATCAAGGCGCAGACCGCGGCGCTCAGCTACAAGGCGCGCGACGGCAAGACCTATAACCTGAACCTGATCGACACCCCGGGGCACGTGGACTTTTCCTACGAGGTGAGTCGTTCGCTCTCCGCCTGCGAAGGGGCGTTGCTGGTGGTTGACGCCTCTCAGGGCGTCGAGGCGCAGACCGTGGCGAACTGCTACACCGCCATAGAACTGGGCGTCGATGTGGTTCCGGTGCTGAACAAGATCGATTTGCCGGCGGCCGATCCCGACAATGCCCGCCAGGAAATCGAGGATGTCATCGGCATCGATGCGACGGAGGCGATCCTCTGCTCGGCGAAAACCGGGCTCGGCGTGGATGACGTGCTGGAAGCCGTCATCACGCGCATTCCGGCACCGAAGGGCGATCCCGCAGCGCCGCTGAAGGCGCTGATCATCGACTCCTGGTTCGACAACTACGTCGGCGTGGTGATGCTGGTGCGGGTGATCGACGGTACCGTGCGCGCCAAGGACAAGCTGTTGCTGATGGCGGAAGGTTCCCAGCATCTGTGCGAACAGGTCGGGGTATTCACGCCCAAGGCGCTGACGCGCAGCGAATTGCGCGCCGGCGAGGTCGGCTTCATCATTTCCGGCATCAAGGAACTCGATGCGGCCAAGGTCGGCGACACCGTGACCACGGTCGAGCGCCGCGCCACGGCGCCGCTGGAGGGCTTCAAGGAAATCAAGCCGCAGGTGTTTGCCGGTCTCTATCCGATTGAATCCAACCAGTACGATTCCCTGCGCGATTCGCTGGAAAAGCTGCATCTGAACGATGCTTCGCTGCATTACGAGCCGGAAGTTTCACAGGCGCTCGGTTTCGGTTTCCGCTGCGGCTTTCTCGGCCTGCTGCACATGGAAATCGTCCAGGAGCGGCTCGAGCGCGAATTCGACCAGGACCTGATCACTACCGCACCGACGGTGGTGTATGAGGTGATGATGCGGGACGGTACGCTGATCCAGGTGGAGAACCCGGCCAAGCTGCCTGAGCCGCAGAAGATGGAAGAGATTCGCGAGCCGATCATCACCACCAAGATCTTCGTGCCGCAGGAATATCTCGGCGCGGTCATCACCCTGTGCGAGAGCAAGCGCGGCTCGCAGGTGAATCTGGCCTACCACGGCCGCCAGGTGCAGCTCACCTACGAGATGCCGATGGCTGAAGTGGTGATGGATTTCTTCGACAAGCTGAAATCGGTGTCGCGCGGCTACGCTTCGCTCGATTACGACTTCAAGGAGTACCGCGCGGCCGATGTGGTCAAGCTCGACATCCTGATCAACGGCGAGAAGGTCGATGCCCTGTCGGTCATCGTGCATCGTGCCAATGCCGCGTATCGCGGCCGCGAACTGGCGGCCAAGATGCGTCAGCTGATTCCGCGCCAGATGTACGATGTCGCCATCCAGGCCGCGATCGGCTCGACCATCATTTCGCGCGAGAACGTCAAGGCCATGCGCAAGGACGTGCTGGCCAAGTGCTATGGCGGCGACATCACGCGCAAGAAGAAGCTGCTGGAAAAGCAGAAGGCCGGCAAGAAGCGCATGAAGCAGGTCGGCCGGGTGGAAATTCCGCAGGAAGCGTTTCTTGCCGTATTGCGCGTGGGTGAAAAATGAACTTTGCTCTGATCCTCTTCATACTCGTTGTCGCCACCGGTGTTGTCTGGTGCTTCAACCATTTCTGGGCGAGGAAGAAGCGGCCCGCCGGCGCCAGGGATCCCTGGTGGGTGGAGTATGGCGGCAGCTTCTTCCCGGTGATCCTCGCTGTCTTCCTGCTGCGCTCCTTCCTCGTCGAACCCTTCAAGATCCCCTCGGGCTCGATGATCCCGACCCTGCTGGTGGGCGACTTCATTCTGGTCAACAAGTACACCTACGGCGTGCGCCTGCCGGTGATCAACAAGAAGATCGTCGAACTGAACTCGCCGCAACGCGGTGACGTGGTGGTGTTCCGTTATCCGCCGGATCCTTCGCTCGACTACATCAAGCGCGTGGTGGGTCTGCCCGGCGACAAGATTGTTTATCGCAACAAGACGCTGACCATCAACGGCAAGGAGATCGCGCAGAAGAAGGTCGAGGATTACCTGGACCGCGATCGCCTGTTCTACACGCCGCGTTTCACGGAAACCCTGGGCAGCGTCGAGCACGACATCCTGGTTGAGCCCGACGCGCCGCCGTTTGTGCAGCAGATCGTCCGTTTTCCGTATGGCGATAAATGTCACTACAATAGCGAGGGGGTGAGTTGCGAGGTTCCCGCCGGGCACTATTTCATGATGGGCGACAACCGCGACAATTCGCAGGACAGCCGTTTCTGGGGCTTCGTTCCCGACGAAAACCTGGTCGGCAAGGCAATCTTCATCTGGTTCAATTTCAGCAATCTGAACCGGATCGGCTCGTTTCACTAGGGGGTAGCATGAAACTTCAACGTGGCTTCGGTCTGAACACAATCATGATCGGTGGCGTGGTTGTTGCCCTGTCCGCTCTGTTGGCGATGAAGGTGCTGCCGGACTGGATTGAATATGGCAAGCTGGTCAAGGTGCTCAAGGCCACCGCCGCCGACACCAGTCTCAAGGACGCTTCGGTGGCGCAGGTGCGCGCCGCTTATGCCCGGCGCGCCGAGATCGACGAAATCAAGAGTGTCACGCCGCAGGACCTGGACATCACCAAGGAAGGCGGCGAACTGGTGGTTGCCGTTTCCTACGCGAAGAAGGTGCCGCTGTTCAGCAACGTCAGCCTGGTCTTTGATTTCGAGGGCAGCAGCGCAGCCAAGCAATGAAGGCGCAGCGCCTGGAAGCAGCGCTGGGGCACCGCTTCGCCCGGCCGGAATTGCTGGGCCAGGCGCTCACCCATCGCAGTTTCGGTTCTCCCCATAATGAACGTCTCGAGTTTCTCGGCGACTCGGTGCTCAACTGCGCCGTCGCCGCCTACCTGCATGAGCGCTTTGCCGAACTGAAGGAAGGCGAACTCTCCCGCCTGCGCGCAAGCCTGGTGCGGCAGGAAGCGCTGGCCGATATCGCGCAGCGCCTCGCCCTCGGCGACTTCCTCCGTCTCGGCGAGGGCGAGTTGAAGAGCGGCGGCAGCCGGCGCCCCTCGATTCTGGCCGACGCGCTGGAAGCGATTGTCGGCGCGATTTATGTCGATGCCGGCTTCGATGCGGCACGCGCCGTGATCGATCATCTGTATGCGGAAGCCACGAGCGGCATTGATCCCGGTGGTGCCGGCAAGGATCCGAAAACCGCCTTGCAGGAAATCCTGCAGGGGCGGCGCCTGCCGCTGCCGCGTTACGGCCTGCTTGCCACCCATGGCGAGGCGCATGCACAGGAGTTCGAAGTTGAATGTGTCATTCCCGACCTGGGCATCCGCAGCACGGGCAGCGGCGCCAGCCGGCGCAGCGCCGAGCAGCAGGCAGCGCAGCGGGCCATTACCGAGATCAAGCCATGAATCCAGCATTCCGTACCGGCTACCTGGCGGTCATCGGTCGTCCCAATGTCGGCAAGTCGACACTGACAAACCGTCTGGTCGGCGCCAAGGTCAGCATTACCTCGAAGAAGGCGCAGACCACGCGCCATCGCATCCACGGCGTGCTGACGACGGACGCGGCCCAATTCATTTTCGTCGATACGCCGGGCTTTCAGATGACGCACAAGAATGCGCTCAACCGGCTGATGAACCGCAGCGTGACCTCGACCTTTGCCGATGTCGACGTGATTTTGCTGGTGGTCGAGGCGGGGCGCTGGGGCGCGGCCGAAACCGAGATCGCGAAGATGCTGCCGGACGACATTCCGGTGGTGCTGGTGATCAACAAGATCGACCGGCTGGCCGACAAGGCCGAGTTGCTGCCCTTCATCGCCAAGGTGTCGGCGCTGCACCCGTTTGCCGAACTGGTGCCGGTTTCGGCGGAGAAGGGGCTGGGTACGGAGGGCTTGCTGAGCGCTGTTTCGAACTACCTGCCGGAAGCGGAGCCGGTATTCGATGCCGACGACATCACCGATCGCTCCGAGCGCTTCATGGCTTCCGAGATCCTGCGCGAAAAGCTGTTCCGCAACCTGGGCGAGGAACTGCCGTACGGCATCGCCGTGGAGATCGAGAAGTTCGAACAGGAAGGCGACTTGCGCCGCATCCATGCCGCGGTCATCGTTGACAAGGAGGGCCACAGGGCCATCGTCATCGGCAAGGCCGGTGAGCGGCTGAAACGCATCTCGACCGATGCGCGCAAGGAAATGGAGACCCTGTTCGGCGGCAAGGTCTGGCTCGAGACCTGGGTCAAGGTCAAGGGCGGCTGGGCCGACGACGAGCGTGCCCTGAAGAGCCTGGGCTACGGCTGATCCGGAGCCGCGGAACCGGTCAAGTCCGTGATGGGAAATCTTTCACCGCAGAGGCGCAGAGGCGCAGAGGGAACGCAGAGAAAGGCTCAAAACCTGTTGCATTCCTCTGCGCTGTTTTTCTCTGCGCCTCTGCGCCTCTGCGGTAAAGTTTCTGCTCGATCTTTCGGCGGAAAATCGTGAGCAAGCGCGTTGACGGCCAGGCGGCCTACGTCCTGCATCTGCATCCCTTCAGCGAGACCAGTCTGGTGGTCGATGTCTTCACCCGCGAGCACGGCCGCCTTCCGCTCCTGGCGCGCGGTGCCAGGCGGCCGCGTTCGGCCATGCGCGGCTTGCTCATGTCATTCCAGCCGCTGGAACTGGGCTGGTTCGGCGGCGGCGAGGTCAAGACTCTGGCCAAGGCCGAATGGCTCGGCGGCATGCCTCTGCTGGGCGGCCGTTGCCTGTTGCTGGGCTATTATCTCAACGAGCTGCTGCTGAAAATGCTGCCGCGCGAGGACGCCCACAGCGCGCTGTTCGACGCCTATGCGGAGGCCTTGCGGGCACTCGCCGGCGGCGGTGCGGACGCACCGGAACTGCGCCGTTTCGAGAAGACGCTGTTGAAAGAACTGGGCTACGGCCTGACCCTCGATGTGGAACTGGAGACGGGTCGCGCGGTGGTCGCCGACAGGGAATATAGCTATCTGCTGGAACGCGGCCCGGTGGCGAGAGACCACGTTGCCGGTGATTCGCTGCAGGATGGCGGCGCGGCGCCCGGCTTGAGCGGCAAGACGCTGCTCGACATGGCGGCGGATGATTATTCCGATCCGCGCACGCGGCTCGAAAGCAGGCAGCTGATGCGGCAGTTGATCGCGCACCACCTGGGAGGCAAGCCCCTGCAATCGCGGCGGGTGTTCATGGAGTTGCAGGAACTATGATGATTCGAGTCGCCGGCGGCGGCCTTGTGGAGGAAGCATGATCGAACTAGGCGTAAACATAGACCACGTGGCGACAGTCCGTGAAGCCAGGAAGACCCACGAGCCCGATCCGGTATGGGCGGCGGTCGAGGCGCAACTCGGCGGCGCCGACGGCATCACCGTGCATTTGCGCGAGGACCGTCGTCACATCCATGACGACGACGTGCGGCGGCTGCGCGAACTGACCCACATCAAGCTCAACCTGGAAATGGCCGCCACCGACGAGATGGTCGCCATCGCCTGCGCCATCAAGCCGGAAATGGCCATGCTGGTGCCGGAAGGACGGCACGAGGTCACCACCGAAGGCGGGCTGGACGTGGCGGGGCAGGAGGCGCGCCTGCGCCAGGTGGTGGCGCGGCTGGCCGGTGCCGGCATCGTTACCAGCGTCTTCATCGATGCCGAATTGCCGCAGGTCGAGGCCGCCGCCCGCATCGGCGTCAGCGTATGCGAAATCCATACCGGGCCCTATGCCCATGCCTTCCACAGTCGCGGCCGCGATGCCGGCAGTGCGCCGGTGCTGGCCGAACTGGACAAGATCCGGCGCGCCGGCGAGGCCATACGCGCCGCCGGCATGCGCTTCAACGCCGGCCATGCGCTCAACTACTACAACGTGCAGCCGGTGGCGGCCATGCCGGGCATAAGGGAACTCCACATCGGCCACGCCATCGTCAGCCGCGCGATATTCACCGGTATGCGCGCAGCGGTGGCCGAGATGAAGCGCCTGATGCGGGAAGCGCAGTGCAGGTGACGATGGAAAACCGAGATTCAAGCCACAGAGGGCACAGAGATCACAGAGGAAAACACCTCCCGCCCACCGTTGCCTTGAGGGCATCGATCCGGAGGACAATTCCATTTGTTGGTTTTGGTCTTCTCTGTGACCTCTGTGTCCTCTGTGGCTAACCGGGTCTTTTTATGATCTTCGGCATCGGCACCGACATCGTCGCCGTGGCGCGCATGGCGGAGTTCTGGCAGCGTCACGGTGAGCGCGGCCTGGAGAAGATGCTGGCACCGGACGAGCGCGAGGCCTGTCGTTGCAGCAAGGATCCGGGGCGCTTTCTGGCCAAGCGCTTCGCCGCCAAGGAGGCGCTGGGCAAGGCCTTCGGCACCGGTATCCGCGCGCCGCTGCTGCTGCCGGAGATCGCCGTCAGCCACGACGAACTCGGCAAGCCGGCGTTCGTCTTCGGTACGGCACTGGCCGGCCATTTTGCCGGGCGCGGACTGGTCGCCCATCTTTCCATCAGCGACGAGCAGGACTACGCCGTCGCCTTCGTCATTCTGGAAAAACCATGAACACGAATCCTCTCGGGCCGCTGATGATAGACATCGCCGGTCAGGAGTTGTCCGACCTTGACCGCGAGCGCCTGGCACATCCGCAGGTGGGCGGCGTCATCCTGTTCGCCCGCAACTACCGCGACCCGCAGCAGCTCAGCGCCTTGTGTGCGGCGATTCATGCCCTGCGCTCGCCGCCGCTGCCGATCGCCATCGACCACGAAGGCGGACGCGTACAGCGCTGTCGCGAGGGCTTCACTCATCTTCCGCCGATGCGCCGGCTGGGCGAGCTGTGGGATCGCGACGCGGCGGCGGCGCGCGCTGCCGCGGCCGATATCGGCTATCTGCTGGCCGCCGAACTGCGCGCCTGCGGCGTCGATTTCTCCTTCACTCCGGTGCTGGATCTTGACTGGGGACCCAGCGGCGTCATCGGCGATCGTGCCTTTCATCGCGACCCGGCCGTCGTCGGCGAGCTGGCTGCAGCCCTGATCGAGGGTCTGCGCGCTGCCGGCATGGGCTGCTGCGGCAAGCACTTCCCGGGACACGGCTGGGTTGCGGCGGATTCCCATGTGGCGATACCGGTCGACGAGCGCGGCCTGGCCGAAATGGCGCCCGACATGGCGCCTTACCGGCACCTCAAGCTCGATGCCGTGATGCCGGCGCACGTCATCTATCCGCAGGTCGATTCGCGACCGGCGGGATTTTCACCGGTGTGGATAGACATCCTGCGCCGCGATCTGGCGTTTGACGGCGTCATTTTCAGCGACGATCTGTCGATGCAGGGCGCGAGTGTCGCCGGCGGCATCGTGCAGCGCGCAGAAGCCGCCTGGAGCGCCGGCTGCGATGTGCTGCTGGTGTGCAATGCGCCCGATTCCGTGGCCGACCTGCTGGCGAACTGGCAGCCGGCGCACGACCCGGTTCGCGCGGCAAGACTGGCGCGGCTGGCGCCCGCCACGGCCTGGCGGGTGGATGCAGCGCGCCAGGCCGCCGGCCGGGCGGCGGTGGAGTCTGTTGCGGCCTAGCCGGCTATTTTGCTGTTCTGGTGCCGGTTGTTGGCGACCAGGGCGATCAGCACGATGGCGGCGCCGAGCAGTTCAAGCATCGCCGGACGGCGGCCCTGAATGAGGGCGATCAGGTAGGTGATGACCGGGGCGAAATTGGCGAACAGGCCTGCGCTCAGCGGGCCGATCTTTGCCACCGCCATATTCCAGAAGAGTATGCCGAATATCGAGACGCAGAAGACGATGAACGCCAGTTGCGGCCAGACTTCGATCAGTTGTTGCGCCTGCGGCGGCCGGCTGTGGCCGGCGAGGGAGGAAACGGCAAGCACCGCCACGATGGCGACCCAACCCAGCGAGCAGGAAAGTGCCGTGTAGCGCACCGGCGACCAGCCGGGAAACTGCTGTCCGCCCAGCGTGTAGGTGGTCCAGAACAGCGAGGCGAGAAAAACCAGGCCGTTGCCCAGCGCATCACCGCCGCCGAGACGCGAGATGTCGCCGGCGGTGACGACGAGCAACTCGCCCGCCAGCGCCAGGACAATCGCCGCGAGCGTCAGCCGGTCGGGCCGGCGGCGCGTGCGCCACCACTGAAACAGGGCCACCTGTATCGGCGTCAGGGCAAGGATCATGGCTCCCACCTCGGGCCGTGTCAGGCGCACGCCTTCGAACACGCAAAGGCCGAAACCGGCGAAGCCGCAGGCACCGAACAGGGCCGTTTTTGCCAGATGGCCATCGGTGTTCAGCGCTTGGCGTCCTTCCCGCGCCAGCAGCAGGCCGACGAATACACAGGCCGCGACGCCGAAACGCATCGCCGTGAGCCAATAGGGATCGACCAGTTCCAGCGCCGATTTGCCGGCCGGCAGAAAACCGCCCCAGATGGCGATGACCAGCAGCATGTAGAGGCTGCCGCGGCGGTGATCGCGGCGTGACGGATTCATGCCGGTCAGAAGCTGAGGACGCCGCCGGCGAGATGCCGCGACTTTGCCAGCCGGGTCAGCGCCGGCAGCAGATTCAGGCTGCTGCTCTGCTTCAGGCGTTGCGCCGCTGTCTTGAGTTCATCCATGGTCAGGGCCGGCGCGGCGCCGGCGGTGCCCAGCGCGATGGCGTTGCCGCTGTCGCACGAGGGAAAGGCGATGGCGCGGCCCCCGAATGCCTCCTGCAGGCGCGTCACGCTCTTGCTGAAATCCTTGCGCCGCGACAGCAGGTTGACGCACAGCAGCCCGTCCTTTGCCAGCCGGGCGCGGCAGTCGAGATAGAAGGGCAGGGTGTCGAGCCGGCCGGCGCGGGCGTCGGCATCGAAGCCATCGATCAGGATCAGGTCGTAGCGCTGCTTCGAACTGATCATGAAGTCGGCGCCGTCGCCGTGGCGGATGTCGATGCGCACGGGGTCGTCCGGCAACTTGAAATACTGCCGTGCCACGGCTTCCACGCGCGGCTCGATTTCAATCACGGTGAGCTTCGCCTGCGGCCGCCAGCGATAGAGGAACTTGGTCAGCGAGCCGGCGCCGAGCCCGACCTGCAGCACCTTGCGCGGCCAGTCATCGCCGTGCAGCAGCAGCGGCATCATCATCTCGCGGGTGTAGTCCAGTTCAAGGGCAAACGGCCGCGCGATGCGCATCGCGCCCTGCACCCAGTCCGAGCCGAAGTGCAGATAGCGCACGCCGGCTTCTTCGCTGATGTCGATGCTCAATGTAGAAGCCGCCCGTCGGGCGGAAACAGTTCGTCGACGATTTCGGGACCGAAGCGGTATTCGTGGCCGCAGATCTCGTCTTCGATGGCGATCATCGCGGCATCGGCGATCATGCTTTCGACTTCTTCGCGGCCCAGCGAGAGCAGCATGTTGCGCACCTTTTCTTCGTCGCGCGGGCAGTGCCAGATGGCTTGCCGCGGCGCGAACAGGCGCACCTCCTCTTCGCCGAAAAGCCGCGTCAGCAGGGTTTCCGGGGCCAGCGCAAGTTCCTCCGGCCTGACCGTGGCGGCGAGTTGCACGATGCGGTTCCAGCCATCCGGGTCAAGCGCATCGGCTTGCGGCAGTTTTTGCAGGAACAGGCCGCAGGCGGTGTCGGCCGTTGCGGCCAGCCACAGACGCGCCGCCTGCTGTTCGGACTGTTCCAGGTAATGCTCGAAGATCGCCGCCAGGGTGCTACCGACCAGCGGCACCACGCTCTGGTAGGGTGTTTCCGCTGACTCGGGTTGCAGCGTCAGCACCAGTTGCCCGTCGCCGAGCAGGCCGTCGATGCCGGCTATCGCGGTGTCGGCTTCCGCGGCCAGGGCCGTCCTGGCCATGCCGCGCAGATGCAGTTGCTCGTTGCAGTCCATCACCAGCATCGACACCGGGCCGTGGCCCTGCAACTGGAAGCTCAGGCGCCCCGGCGTCTTCAGGTTGCTGCCGATCAACGCGGTCACCGCAGCCAGTTCGCCCAGCAGTTCGCGTACCGGCGCCGCGTAGTTGCGGCGGCTGGTCATCGCCGCCCAGGACGGGCCGAGTTGCACCAGGGCGCCGCGGATGTCGAGGTCTTCGAGCAGGAAGCGATGGACGGAATCCATCATCTGACAAAGCTGTCGAACACGGTCGGATCGAAGCCCGTCAGGATTTGCCCGCCGTCGTTTTCCACCACCGGGCGGCGGATCACGCTGGAGTGTTCCATCATCAGCGCCACCGCCTGTCCCTGCGTGGTGATGGCCTGCTGCTCGGGCGTCAGCTTGCGCCAGGTGGGTCCTTTGGTGTTCATCAGGGCCTGCCAGCCCAGCGTGCGGCACCAGTGCACCAGCCGCTCGCGCGGCACCCCTTGTTTTTTGTAGTCGTGGAATTCGTAGCTGATGCCATTGGAATCGCACCAGGCAAAGGCTTTCTTCATGGTGTCGCAATTCTTGATGCCGTATATTTTTATCATTTCAGCGCCTGCAGCGGAATCCCGAGAATGGTGCCGAATCATAGCAAACGCGGCATAATCGCCGCCCATGAACACATCCATCCTTATGCGCCGCATCCTGCCGGCGGCAATCATTGTCGCCATTGCCGGCGGCGCCTTGTACTGGACCACGCGCCCCAAGCCGGTGGCGGTGGTGCTGAAGACCGTCGATCGGGGTATTGTCGAAGCAACCGTGGTCAATACCCGCGCCGGCACGGTCGATGCGTGCCAGCGCACCAAGCTGTCGACCATCCTCGGCGGTCGCATCGAAGTCATGGCGGTGAAGCAGGGCGACCACGTCAAGAAGGGCCAGCTGCTGATGAAGTTGTGGAACGACGATCAGAAGGCCCAGCAGAGGCTCGCCGAAGCCGGCCTGGCCTCGACCCGGCAGCACCTCAACGAGATCTGCGCCGCAGCTTCGCGCGCCGCCCGTGATGCGACACGTCAGGGCAACCTGCGCACCCGGGGTTTCATTTCCGAGGCCGGCGAAGACACGGCGCGCACCGAGGCCGAGGTGCGCAAGGCTTCCTGCGATGCCGCCCGGGCCGATGTCGGCCAGGCCGAGGCGAAAGTTCATGCGACCAAAGTGGAGCAGGGGCGCACCGCGCTGTATGCGCCGTTTGACGGCATCGTCGCCAAGATCGTCGGCGAACTCGGCGAGTATTCGACGCCTTCGCCGCCGGGAGTGCCGACGCCGCCGGCGATCGACCTCATCGACGATAGCTGCCTTTACATCACGGCGCCGATGGACGAGATCGATGCGCCCAAGATCAAGCTCGGCCTGCCGGTGCGCGTCTCGCTCGACGCCCTGCCGAAGCAGCCGCTGAAAGGCAAGGTGCGGCGCGTGGCGCCCTACGTGCTGGCGGTAGAAAAGCAGTCGCGCACCGTCGATGTCGAAATCGATTTCGAAATGCCGGCCAGCGGCAAGCTGCTGGTAGGTTACAGCGCCGACGTCGAGATCGTGTTGAGCAACCGTGCCAACGTGCTGCGCGTGCCGACCGCGGCGCTGATCGAAGGCGGCAAGGTGATGGTACTCAATGCCGACAGCGGCAGGCTGGAAGAGCGCAAGGTCAAGGCCGGGATCGCCAACTGGGAATTTACGGAAATCGTCGAAGGTCTGACCGAGGGCGAGCGCATCGTCATTTCGCTGGAACGCGAAGGCGTGAAAGTCGGCGCCAGCGCCACGCCGGACGAAAAATCGAAATAGGATGGCCGTAATCGAGCTCGCCGGCATCGCCCGCGTCTTCCACCTCGGCGACAGCGTGGTGCATGCGCTGGACCGGCTCGATGTCAGCATCGAGCCCGGCGAATACGTGGCGATCATGGGGCCGTCGGGTTCCGGCAAGTCCACCCTGCTCAATCTGCTCGGCCTGCTCGACCGGCCCGATGCCGGCTCCTACCGCCTCGAGGGGCGCGACGTCACCACGCTGTCGCCGGACGAGCAGGCCGCCGTGCGCAGCCGGCGCATCGGCTTCGTGTTCCAGAGCTTCCACCTGGTGCCGCGCCTCACCGCAGCGGAAAACATCGCCCTGCCCATGATGCTGGCCGGCATCCCGGCGGCGGAGCGGGCGCAGCGGGTGACGCAGGCGCTCAAGGATTTCGGCCTCGATCAGCGTGCCGGGCACCGTCCCGACCAGTTGTCCGGCGGCCAGCGGCAGCGCGTGGCGATTGCCCGCGCCACCATCATGCAGCCCGCCGTGCTGCTCGCCGACGAGCCGACCGGCAACCTCGACCGCGCCACCGGCGACGACGTCATCAACCTGCTGGAAGCCCTCAACCAGCGCGGCATGACCCTGATCGTCGTCACCCACGACGCGAAAATCGGCGCCCGGGCAAAGCGGCAACTGATGATGGAAGACGGATTGCTGAAAAGCGATAGCGGACGTGGGTAAGAGGCGTAAGGTCTCGTCTTCCGGCCAACAGGCTTGCGGGCGTCATGCGTAAGGCCGATGTCCTGCGCTTTGCCCGCGATGCGGCGACGGCCTATCCGCTGCGTACCTCGCTGTCGGTGCTGGCGATGGCCATCGGCGTGGCGGCGGTGGTGGTGCTGACGGCCTTGGGCGACGGCGCCCGGCGCTACGTGGTGGATCAGTTTTCGGCGCTCGGCAGCAACCTCGTCATCGTCCTGCCGGGGCGCTCGGCGACGGGCGGCTTCAGCCCGGCCAATGCCCTGACGACGACGCCGCACGACCTCACCATCGACGATGCGTTTGCGCTGACCCGCCTGCCCCTGGTGCGCCGCGTGGCGCCGCTTACGGTCGGCAATTCGGAGATCAACGCCAACGGCCGGCTGCGCGAGGTGGTGGTGGCGGGCACCACGTCGACGTATACCGACATCCGCAATTTCAAGATGGCGGCGGGCAGTTTCCTGCCCGAGGGTGACTGGAACCGCGGCGCTCCGGTGGTCGTGATCGGCTCCAAGATCAAGGAGGAAATATTCGGCGGCAATCCTGCCGTCGGTGAGCTCGTGCGCCTCGGCGACCGGCGCCTGCGCGTGGTCGGCGTACTCAAGTCGACCGGGCAGGGCCTCGGCATGAACACCGATGAACTGGTGTTCGTGCCGGCCGGCGTGGCCCAGAGCCTGTTCAACACCCACACCCTGTTCCGCATCCTGATCGAGGCGCGCGGCCGCGACGAGATCGAGGCCGTCAAGCGCGAGGTGACCACTGCGCTCAAGGCGCGTCATGGCGGCGAGGAGGACGTGACGGTGATCACCCAGGACGCCGTGCTGGCCACCTTCGACAAGCTGCTGCGCGCATTGACCGCCGCCGTGGCGGGCATCGCCGCGATCAGCCTGGCGGTGGCCGGCATCCTGGTGATGAACGTGATGCTGGTCGCCGTGACCCAGCGCACCGCGGAAATCGGCCTGCTCAAGGCTCTCGGCGCGCGCGGTGCGACCATACGGGACGCATTCATGGCCGAGGCAGCGATGCTGTCGCTGGTCGGCGCCTTCACCGGTTACGGCCTCGGCCTGTTCGGCGCCTTCGTCCTGCGCCAGATGTATCCGGTGTTTCCCGCCTATCCGCCGGACTGGGCGGTGATTGCGGCACTGCTGACGTCCTTGTCCACCGGCCTGGTGTTCGGCATCATGCCGGCGCGCCGGGCGGCGCGACTGGACCCGGTGCAGGCCCTCATGAAGCACTGAGATGCTTTTTTCCGACTCCCTGACGCTGGCCATCCGCGCCATCAGTTCGCAGCGCCTGCGCAGTTTCCTGACCCTGCTCGGCATCGCCGTCGGCATCGCCGCCGTGATCCTGCTGACCTCCATCGGCGAGGGCATCCATCGTTACGTGCTGGTCGAGTTCACCCAGTTCGGCACCAATGTCGTCGGCATCCATCCGGGTCGCACCAAGACCGGCGGCACCGTCGGTTTGCCCAGCAGCGCGCGGCCGCTGACGCTGGAAGACGTCGAGGCGATGAAGCGCCTGCCCAACGTGGTTGCCGTCACCCCCAGCGTTTTCGGCAATGCCGAGGTCAATGGCAACGGCCGCGTGCGGCGCGTCTCGGTCTATGGCGTCGGCACCGGCCTGCTGGTTGTGTTCCGCGCCAAGGTGCGCAGCGGCCAGTTCCTGCCGGAAGAGGAGGCCGCAGCCGCGCGCGCCCAGGTAGTGCTCGGGCCCAAACTGAAGAACGAGTTGTTCGGCGCCGAGAACGCGCTGGGCGCCAAGGTGCGCATCGGCGGTCTGCAGTTCCGCGTGATCGGCGTCATGGAGGCCAAGGGGCAGTTCCTCGGCATCGATCTCGACGACACGGCGTATGTCCCCGCGGCACGCGCGATGGAACTGTTCAATCGCGAAGGCCTCAATGAGATCAGCATTTCAATCGCCGAGGGCGTGCCCGCCGCCGGCGTTGTCGCCAACATCAAGGATGTGATGAAGGCGCGCCACGGCCGCGAGGACGTCACCATCATCAGCCAGGAGGAAATGCTGGCCACGCTGGGCGGCATTCTCGACGTGCTGACCATGGCCGTCGGCGCCCTGGGCGGCATCTCGCTGCTGGTCGGCGGCGTCGGCATCGTCACCATCATGACCATCGCCGTCACCGAACGCACCAACGAGATCGGCCTGCTGGTGGCGCTCGGCGCGCGGCGGCAGACCATCCTCGGCATCTTTCTCGGCGAAGCCGTGGCGCTGGCGGCGATCGGCGGTCTGGTCGGCCTGATACTCGGCATGGGCCTGGCGCAACTGATCGGCTTTTTCGTGCCGGCGCTGCCGGTGCACACACCCTTGTCCTTCGTGCTGCTGGCGGAGGCGCTGGCCTCGGTCATCGGTCTTGCCGCCGGCGTGCTGCCGGCAAGGCGGGCGGCGCGACTGGATCCGGTAGAGGCCCTGCGCACGGAATAGTGGCGTTAATGTCTGCTCCCGCTGCTGGCTGCCGGCAGACCAGACTTGCAGGCGCATTGACAGGCTGTGTAGTTATGACCATAGTTATACAGTGGCCTATCTCAAATATTGATACAAAAACAAAAATCAGCCCCTGGCCATGAAAAATCATTCCCGAATTCGCACCTCCGTCTTGCCTCGTTGCGACGGCAGCGAAGAGCCAGGCCGATTCATTCGATATCCTTGGTCACTGCTGTCCGGTTAAATGAATGATCGAATCTCTGAAAGCCATTATTGACAAGGGTTTCCGAGCGATGAGGGGTGGTGTCGATTTGAACGGCGATTTTCAATTCGGGCAGTCTTCCGGGTTTT
>CAINHS010000110.1 GCA_903848955.1 uncultured beta proteobacterium | reverse complement strand
GGCATCGCCCCCCGGGGCAAAAAAAGCCGGCGCGCCGAAGACGATCACCAGGTTCGGCGCCAACGCGGCCAGAGGCTCCAGCTGCTGGCGGAAGTTGTTGCTGTCCTTGAGTACAAGTTGTTGCAGTTTCATATCGGCTCCGGTCGGGAAGGGGATTGATGGTCGGTAGCGTGACCGCGGTCGGCAAAGCGGGCGCGGACCTCAAGCACCTCGCTCCAGGCGGCGAGGAATACCGCAACGCAGGCGGGATCGAAATGCACACCGCTCTGGGCGATGATGAAATCCTTTGCCACGTCGAGTTCCCAGGCCACTTTGTAGGGACGCGCCGAGGTCAGCGCGTCGAAGACGTCGGCTACGGCGACGATGCGGCCGTGGAGGTGGATCGCTTCACCCTTGAGTCCGCCCGGATAACCGCTGCCGTCGAATTTTTCATGGTGGGCCAGGGCGATCGTCGCCGCCGCCTCCAGCACCGGTGACGTGCTGTTTTGCAGAATGCCGTGGCCGATCTCGGCGTGGCGCTTCATGATGGCAAATTCCGCCGCATCCAGCCGCCCGGGCTTGAGCAGAATGTTGTCGGGAATCCCGACCTTGCCGATGTCATGCATCGGCGCGGCTTCGAACACCAGCAGCTGCTCCGCCAGCGGCAGGCCGAGACGTTCGGCAATCAGTCGCGAAAACTGCGCCATGCGCAGAATATGTCCGCCCGTTTCCGGATCGCGGTATTCCGCCGCGCGGGACAGGCGAACGATGGTTTCACGTTCGCGCTGGACGATGGTCGCGGTGGCGGCAGCGATCTCGCCCGCAAGCTGGGCGGCGCGGTCTGCCAGCAGCTTCTGGCTGCGTCGCAGCACCGCCATGTTGCGTATCCGGGCAGTGAATTCGGCCTTGTCCACCGGCTTGGTGAGAAAGTCCGTGGCGCCGGTTTCCAGCGCCTTGTAACGGATTTCCTTCAGGTCGTTGGCCGTGATCATGATCACCGGCACGTCCGTCATGCCGGCCATCTCGCGAAACTGCCGGATGAACTCCAGGCCATCCGGCGCCGGCATCATGTAGTCGACGATGACGATATCGACGCAGTTCGCCGCGCACCAGTCGAGGGCCGTTTGAGAGTTGTCAAAGCACAGCGGATCAAGGCCTTCGATCCGCGCCACCAGATGCTTGAACAGCGTCAGATTGATTTCCGAATCGTCGACGATTACAACGGACAGGTTCATGGGTGGCAGCATGCGGTGATGGCTCAGGCAGGAGTATGAAGTGGATGATGATATTCGGGCATGGCTTCAAGTGGCTGGCGACTCTCTCATGCCCCGCCGGCGACGGCAACCGCTGTCCCTTGCGAGGCTGATAGGACAGGAGTGTATTCCATAATCGGCGGCGCCGGAATCGCCCGATCACCCGAAAACCCGCACTCGAACCGGTCCGCCATCCGCCCGATCCCGCCCGGGTCCGAACTGCTGTTGCGTTTAGTCCCGTTGCCGCAGGGTTCGCAGCGTCTTGATCGCGTCATCGAAACCGAACTGCTTGATCTGCCGCGACAACATGTCGAAGTTCGCCCCCAGCGCGGACAACAGCAGCGGGGCGTTTTCTTCCAGCAGCGCGACCGCAGAGGTATCGCACTGCACCAGCAGGGTTTCCAGTTGGTCAAGCAGGGGCCCCAGGATTTCCGCATCCGCCGGCGCGGCATGGCGCGGCGGCGGCGGCAACGTCGGCCCTGCAGGCAGAGCGGCCGACAGGGCCGACAACTCGAGGCGGACGGACGCCACTTGTGACTGAAGTGCCGCGCCGCAAGCCGCCGGATCCGGGTTGGCGCGAAGTTCCTGCTCCAGCTGCAGCGCCATTTCAGACAGGCGGTCGGCCCCGACCGTAGCGGCCGTGCCCTTGAGGGTGTGGGCCAGAAGCAGGGCGGCCGCGTGGTCGCCCGCCGCCAGGCTCGATTCAAGTCGCGACATGTCGTCGGCGTGGGCGGCGGCGAAGCGCGCCAACAATTCCAGATACTTCGCGGTCTTGCCGCGCAGCATCGCGATACCTCGCACCACGTCCAGGCCGGGCAACAGAGCGAGCCGGGTCAATGTCTCCTGGCTGCCGGCAGCGGGCACCGTCAGCGCCTCGGCACCGGCATTGCCTGTCGCCGCGCCGGCCGGCCGTGGCGGCAGCCACTGCAGCAGCATCGCATACAGCGCGCCGGGATCGACCGGCTTGGCGATGAAATCGTCCATGCCCGCCTCCTGGCAGGCGCGCCGGTCCTCGTCGAAGGCGTTGGCGGTCATCGCCAGGATCGGGGTTTTCGCCCGCCCGGGCAGCCGGCGGATGGCGCGCGTGGCTTCCAGGCCATCCATGTTCGGCATCTGCATGTCCATCAGGATCAGGTCGTAGGCATGGGCCTTGGCCTTGGCCAGCGCCTGCAGGCCGTCGCTCGCCAGATCCACGGCGAGTCCGACGCCGTGCAGCAGTTCCAGCGCCACTTCGCAGTTGATCGCGTTGTCCTCGGCCAGCAGCAGCCGCGCGCCACTGCGGTGCTGCCGCAGTTCCGCTTCGGCATCCGCGGCCGGCACGGGCGCCGGGGATGCGACGCCGTGTCCGCGCCGCAGACGGGCCGTGAACCAGAATGTGCTGCCTACCCCCGGCGTGCCTTCGGCGCCGGCTTCGCCACCCATCATTTCCACCAGGCGGCGGGTGATCACCAGGCCGAGGCCGGTGCCGCCGTAGCGGCGCGACGTGGACGCGTCGACCTGCTCGAAGGCGTGGAACAGCCGGGTGAGTTCGTCGGGCGCGATGCCGATTCCGGTATCCGCGACCTCGAAACGCACCAGCAGGTCGTCACCCGTGTCGTCCAGCAGCCGGGCACGAATCGAGACGGTCCCCTGCTGCGTAAACTTGACCGCGTTGCTGGCATAGTTGAGCAAGGCCTGGCGCAGACGCGTCGCGTCGCCGCGCAGCCAGAGGGGAACATCGTCGCCATCGACTTCGATGCGCAGCCCCTTGGCCTGCGCCGCTCCCGCCATGAGGGAGCGGACATGGTCCAGCACCGCGCCCAGGGCAAAGTCGCTCTCTTCCAGGCGCAGCTTGCCGGCCTCGATTTTCGACAGGTCGAGAACGTCGTTGATGATGGACAGCAGGTGCTGGCCGGCCTGGTTGATCTTGTCCAGCCGCTCCGTCTGCTGCGGTGTCGCCCCGGCGTGCAGCAGGTGGGTGAGGCCGAGCACGGCATTCATCGGCGTGCGGATCTCGTGGCTCATGTTGGCGATGAACTGGGACTTGGCCAGGTTGGCGGCTTCGGCGGCTTGCCTGGCAAGGGTGAGTTCGCTCGTGCGTTCCTCGACCAGATGCTCCAGGTGATGGCGGTATTGATCCAGTTCCGCCGCGGCCTTCTTGCGCTCGGTGACGTCGCGGACGATTTTCGACGCGCCGATGATTTGCCCGTCCCGGTCGCGGACCGGAGAAACCGTCAGGGAAACAGGTATCGGGCTGCCGTCCTTGCGCAACCGCTCGGTCTCGAAATGGCGGACCGCCACGCCGCTGCCGATGGCGGCAATCAGTTTTTCCTCCTCATCGCGGCGGTCCGCCGGAATGAGGGCGAGGATCGACTTTCCCAGCGTCTCCTCGGCGCTGAAGCCGAGCATTCTTTCCGCCGCGGCGTTCCAGCTGGTGATGATGCCGTCCAGCGTCGTGCCGATGATGGCGTCATCGGAAGACTCGACGATGGCCGCCTTCAGCATCTGCTCCTTGCGCAAGCCGTCTTGCGCCGCATCCAGTTGCACGCGCTGCGCTGCCTGTTCCGCCAGAGACTTGTAGGCGCGCAGTCCGGCATAGACGGAAACGAAAATCCTGTCCGCGGTCAGCTCTGACTTCAAGCGGTAGCCGTCGATCTCGAAGTTGGCCACCACCTCGCGCTGCGGCGCGTAACCGGGCTGACCGGTGACGAGGACGATGCGCACCATGCGGTTACCCAGTTCCTGGCGCACATGGCGCACCAGTTCAAGACCGGCCTGTTCGGTTTCCATGACGACATCGAGCAGCACCAGGGCGATGTCGGGGTGTGCGGCGAGAATGGCCCTGGCCTCTGCGGCGGAATGGGCATCCAGCAACTGCAGCGGCAGCCCCTCGACCACCATGTCCTGCAGCGCCAGGCGCAGCACGGCGTGGATGTCGTCCTCGTCGTCGACCACCAGCACCTTCCACGACCCGGCAGAGGAACCGGCCGCCGCTTGGCCCGGCTCCGGCTCGGACGCGAACAGTGCCGAGAATTCGTCCTGGCTGTGCGGAGCAGTCATAACGGCACCTCGATGTGGAAATGCGCCCCCTTGCCCGCTTCGCTGTCGCAGACGATGCTGCCGCCGAAGCGCTGGGTGACGAGATTGTAGACCAGGTGCATGCCGAGACCCATGCCATGCTGCAGGTCGGTGCTGAAGAAGGGGTCGAAGACGCGGTCGCGGACTTCGGCTGTCATGCCCCTGCCATCGTCGGTATAGTCGAGCATCAATTTCCCTTCCCCGGCGCAGACGGCCAGTTCGATGCGGCCATGATCGCGATCCCTGAAGCCGTGCAGCAGGGAATTGTTGAACAGGTTGGAAAAAATGCTGGTCCAGTCGGAGGCGACGCTGTCGATTTCGAGCGCTGCATCGCACGGCAGCTTGACCTCGACATGTCCCGCCGTCAGGCGCGCGCCGAGGCTGGCAATAACGTCGTCAATGGCGGCGCGCAAGCGGAAGCGCTGTTTGGCCGGCAGCTTGCCTTCGACTGCCACCTGACGGAAGCTGTCGACCAGCTTGCCGATGCGTTCCAGGTTGGAGAGGATCAGCGCCGCTTCTTCCAGCACGGCTTCGAGGTAGCCCTGCAAATCGGATTGGGTCATGAGGCGTCCGGCGAAACGCCGGGCGAGGTCTTCGGACTGCTTCTGCAAGGTCGACGCGGCGGCGAGGCCGACGCCGACCGGCGTATTGATTTCGTGGGCGACACCGGCCACCAGGACGCCGAGCGAGGCCATCTTTTCGGCTTCGGCCAGTTGCTTGCGGGTCCGGGAATTTTCGATCGCCAGGGCGCAGACGCCGCTGATCGCCAGCGCCAGGTTGAGGTAGCGCTCGCGGAATTCGGGAAAAGCCAGACCGTCGACCGCGATCAGGCCCAGCACCTGCTCGCCGCGGCTGATGCGCAGCAGAAAACCCCGGCCGGAGGGTGTCCATGCCCAGGCGGATTTCAGTTCCCTCAAGGCCGTCAGGAGATCGGCGGAAATCTCTGCTGCGGGCAGGAAGCGGCCGTTCTCGATCTGCTGATAGTGCCAGATCGCGGGAGCGAAAAGCATGCGGAAGACATCCTCGATGGCGGCAACCGCCTCGGTTTCCTGGCGGGTCTTCGCCAGTTGCGCCAACAGGTCCATGGCCGAAACGTGATCGGCCAGTTCGCGCCGGTGGCGCTGCTCGCCTTGCTGCCGCTCGCGACGCTCGTCGTCGAGCCGCCATTCGAGGACGGCGCGCGCCAGTTGCAGCCGCACATGATCGAGACCGACGGCGATGCGCGTCGCCGGCAGGCCGAGGACATTGCCCAGTTCGCCCAGTTGCGCCGGAGTCGCGGCGTCGACGCCGGTATCGAACAGGACCAGTTTGCTGGCGAAATCCTTGAAGAATTCGCCCGCGGTTTCCGGCGCGAAGCCCATCCCGGCGAGTTGTCCGCGCCAGTCCGCCAGCCAGCCCGGCGTCAGCAGATAGCCGCCCTGGGTGATTGCCTCGCTGACCAGGCCGGAGTCGGCCACCAGGTGAAAGCACTGCTCCTGGCGCAGCAAGCGCAGCGGCGGGAAATCCGCCGGCGGGTCGGCGAGATTGCCGAGGCAGGTACGGCCGAGCACCATGACTTGCGTGCAGTCGGCCGGCAACAGCGCCCTCAACTCATCCCAGGCCAGCGGCGGGCGGCCGCAGCGGGCGGGGAATGCCGGCGCGACGACATCGGTCCAGCCTTCCGCCACTATGACGGCGGCAACCTCCTGGCGGAAGTTGCTGCAGCAGAAGATGCAGAGCCGGGCCGGCATGATTTTGTTCAGGACGGACCGGGATCGGTCCAGTCGCGCACCCAGTCGAGCGGGTAGCGGCCCCAGCGCGCGACGGCCTCGCCAATCGCCAGCAGCGTCTCGTCCGCCACCTGCCAGGGAATCTCGCCGTGATTGTCGGAGAGGATGAAGCCGCCGCCCGGACCGGCCTGGGCGATGGCGCGCTTGACGGCGGCCTCGGCCTGCGCCGGCGTCCAGCGCCGCATCTCTATGCCATTCAGATTGCCCAGCAGGCTGACGCGACCGGCGGCGGCGGCCTTGAGTTGCGCCAGGTCTTCCAGCACGCTGACGCCGACCACGGCCGTGCCGGTATCGGCGATGTCGGCAATGATGCTCAGGCCGCGCCCCGAGGCCAGGTGGGTGGCGGTGGGGCCCTTGATGCGGGCAATGGTGCGTTTGGCCACCTGCTGTCCGCTGGCGAGATAAAGCTGGCGCGGAATGTTGGTGGTCGATGACACGGGATCGAAGTAGCAGATCGCGGTGGCGCCCGCCGCCAGTTGCGCGTTGGCCCATTCGACGGTGAAGGCCTCATTGACCCGCATCAGCTTGTCGAAACGTTCCGGCTGCTCCAGGATCAGCTCGATGTAGCGGTCGAAACCCATTTGCATGACCGGCAGGGAAAAGGGCGAAATGGCCACGGCAATGATCGGCACCGTGTTGCCCAGCCGTGCCTTCAGTGCCGCAATCGTCGCCAGCACGCGGACCAGGCCGGGGGACGACATGACATCGGGCGACGCAAGGTGATCGATGTCTTCGGCACGACGGATGACGGGTGCGCCGCACAGCGGCGGGCCGTCTGCCGAGAAGATCGTCTCGCCGCCCCAGGCCTCGGTTTCGATGGACGCGTAGTAGAAGGCATAGACACAGTCGCCGCCGTACTTTTTCAGCACCCTCAATTCGCCTTCGACCACGTTGTCGGCGTTCGAGTAATAGTCCTCGATCGACAGGCCCAATTCCCTGGCACCGTGCATGTTGGCGAGCAGGAACAGCGGCACGCGATCCGGCTCGCGCTGGCCCAGCGTGGTCAGCGTGCGTTCCATCGAGTTCATGACATCTCTCCCATCCAGCCGCCGACGATGGCGACCGCGTCCGATGCGCTGCGCCCCATCGCATCGGCGCCGACTTCCCGCCACAACTCGGCATCGAAGAGGAAGGGGGCCCCGCCCACCGCAACCTTGATGCCGCTGCCGCGCGCCTTCAGCTGGAGGCAGACCTCGCCCACCCGCAGCGCCGAGGGCAACATCAGGACCGAGATCAGCAGTACCCGGATGCGGTCGGCAATGGCGCGCTCGACGACTTCCTCGACATCCATGCGACCGTAATCGAACAGTTCGAAGCCGCTGGCGCGCATCACGGAATACACGATGCGCTTGCCCAGCATGTGGTAATCGTTGAGCAGGACGATGGCCGAGCGCGGCTGGTGCTTGCGGTCCGGATCGCTGGGCGGCAATACCCGTTCCACCAGTTCCTCGCAGCAGCGGCCGGCCATGTAAACCTGCGACAGCGCCACGCTGCCCGCCTGCCAGGCTGAACCCATCTGCTCAAGGGCGGGGACGATGACCTGTTCCACCGCCTGGATCGGCGAAAGCCGCAGCAGCGCCTGCTGGAACAGCGCTTCGGCGCGGACGCGATCGAGAGATTCCAGCGCTTCGCGAAACGGTCTGATCAAGTCTGACATAGGGACCTCCCTGAATGGACGCTGCGGATCTCAGCGGGGCGCAAGCTCCGCTGCTGCTTCAGCCGAACCGAGGACGTCGCGGTAGCGTTCGGCAATGGCAACAAAGTCATCGAATCCGGCGAGGAAGGCGTCGGTAACATCGGGATCGAAGTGTCCGCCGCGTTCGCCGGCAATGATGTCGCGCGCTTCCGTGAATGGCATCGCCGACTTATATACACGCGGCGTCACCAGTGCGTCGAAAACGTCGGCGAGCGCCATGAGGCGCGCCGAAATCGGGATATCCTCGCCGGCGAGGCCGTCGGGATAGCCCCGGCCGTTCCACTTCTCATGATGCCAGTGGGCTATTTCCTTGGCCAGCACGAGAAATTCGAGGGACATTTCGATGTCGCGCTCAGCCTGCTCGATGGCGTCGCTGCCCAGCTTGGCGTGGGTTTGCATGACCACCCATTCATCCGGCGTCAGCGGTCCGGGCTTGAGCAGGATCAGGTCGGGAATGCCGACCTTGCCAACGTCATGGAGCGGTGCCGAGCGGCTGAGCAGGTCGATGTAGCGGTCGGTCAGGATGGCCTCGAAGCGCCGGTTCCGGCGCAAGCCGTTGGCCAACCGCTGCACATAGCTCTGGGTGCGCAGAATGTGGTTGCCGGTTTCCGGGTCGCGGGTTTCGGCGAGATGGGCCAGGGCGCGAATGCTGACCCGCTGCGTCAGGTCGTTCTCGATCATGCGCCGCGCGACTTCGGCCTCGAGGATGGCGTTCTGGTCCTTGAGCCAGTCCCTGGCGCGCTTGGCGACCAGTTGCGTTTCCACCCGGGCCAGCACCAGGGCCGGCTTGATCGGCTTGGTGATGTAATCGGCGGCGCCGAGGTGCAGGCCGTTCTCCTCGTCCTGCGCGCCGGACAGCGCGGTCAGGAACACCACCGGGATGTCCCGCGTCGCCGCATCCTGCCGCAACCGGGCCAGCACCTCGTAGCCGTCCATGCCCGGCATCATCACGTCGAGCAGGATCAGGTCCGGCCTGGGCTGGCCGCCCGCCACGCGCAAAGCCGCCTCCCCGGAAGTTGCCGCCAGCACGCGGTATTGCGAATGCAACAATTCGTTGAGGACGGTCAGGTTCTCGGGGGAGTCGTCCACGATGAGCAGGGTCGCCTTGCCGGCGTCGGCCGCAGCGAGGACCTGCCGCACCGCCTGCGGGCTGCCGTTGACGCTGGATGACTCGAGGTCGGTGGCCGCCAGCCCCTGCGACAGCCAGCGCAGCAGCATGGCGAACATCGCCGGAGGATCGACCGGCTTGGTGAAGAAGTCGTTCATCCCGGCCTCCATGCACATCGCCCTGTCCTCGGCAAAGGCGTTGGCCGTCATGGCGAGGATCGGAACCCTGTCGCCGTCGGGCAGCAGACGTATCCTTCGGGTGGCTTCCAGTCCGTCCATGCGCGGCATCTGCATGTCCATCAGGATCGCGTCGTAATCGCTGCTGCCCGCAAGGTCCAGCGCCTCGACGCCGTCCGCGGCGACATCGACGGCCAGTCCCGCGTACTCCAGAAGTTCGAGGGTCACCTCGCGGTTGACCGGGTCGTCATCAACCAGCAGCACGCGGCGGCCACGGTAGTCGCGGGCCAGGCGTGCCTCGGCCGAAGCGGCAGCGGGCGGCAAAGCCTTGCCGGTCGCCGCTTCGCCCTTTTTCAAGCGCGCCGTGAACCAGAAGGTGCTGCCGCTTCCCTCCACGCTGATCACCCCCGCGTCGCCGCCCATCAGCTGCGCCACCTTCCTGACGATGGTCAGACCGAGCCCGGTGCCGCCGTACTTGCGGGTGATCGAGTTGTCCGCCTGCTCGAAGGCCGAGAACAGGCGCGGAATGACTTCCGCAGCAATGCCGATGCCGGTGTCCTGAACCTCGAAACGGACCTTGACGCTGTCGCCCAAGTCTTCTGCGATCCCGGCGCGCAGGCTGACGCTGCCCGTCGCGGTAAACTTGATGGCATTGTTGGCGTAGTTGAGCAGCGCCTGTTGCAGCCTGATCGGGTCGCCCAGCAGAGGCTCTGGAAATTCCCCGGTTTCGACCAGCAGCTTGAGCTTCTTGGCCTCGGCCTGAGCACCAAGCATGGCAACGACGTTGGCCATGATGCTGCCCAGGCTCACGCTGGACTCTTCGAGCGTAAATTTGCCGGCCTCGATCTTGGAGAGGTCGAGAATCGCGTTGATGATCTCCAGCAGGTGCTGGCTCGCGGTGTCGAGCTTTGCCAGCCGTTCCGCCTGCCGCTGGGTGACGCCGGCTCTGCGGATCAGGTGAGCCATGCCGGTGATGGCATTGATCGGGGTCCTGATCTCGTGCGACATGTTGGCAAGAAACGCGCTCTTGGCGATGTTCGCCGCCTCGGCCGACTCCTTGGCCCGGGCCAGTTCGCCGGTGCGGACGGCCACCAGATCCTCGAGATAGCCGCGCTGGTCTTCAAGGGCCCGCCGCGCTTCTCTTTCCAGCCCGATATCGCGTACCACGCCGATGAAGCAGTCGCGGTCGCCCAACCTGGCCGGGCGCAGATTGACCTGGACCCAGAACAGGCTTTGATCGCCGGGCCGGCGCGCCAGCCAGTCGAAGATCTGCGGACCCTCGCTGGCCGCCTTCTGAAACCAGGCGGTGACTTCCGTCGTCGAAAAGGGCGGCTCACCTGAGGAAAACTCTGCGGAACTCATGCTCACCGCTTGCTCCGGGGTGATGCCGTACATCTCGCCCATGCGGCGATTGACCTGGAGAATCGCCCCTGTCGCCGCGTCGTGAATGAAGATCGCTTCGCCGACGCTGTCGAACACGCCGCGGAAGCGCTCCTCGCTTTCCTTCAGCGCCACCTCGGCGCGCTTGTACTCGCTGATTTCGTCGATGACGCCGAAGATGAATGCTTCGCCTTCGATCTCGACCCGTTCCAGCGACAGGCTGGCCCAGCCGGTATGGCCATCCCTGGCACGGTATTCCATCTCGAACCTGTCGATGCTGCCGTCGCCCGCGAACTGCCCGAGAAGCAGTTGGCGCTGTTGCGGATGGACCCAGATGTCGAGGTCGGTGGTGAGGCGTCCGACCAGATCCTGCCGCGTGTAGCCGACGATGGCGCAGTAAGCCGGATTGACATCGACGATGCGGGACTCGGCCATGGAAGTGAGTGCCATGCCGTAGGGACTGGCGGCGAACAGGGTGGCGAAACGCCGCTCGCTGGCCTGCACGGCGAGCAGGGACGAAGACAGTTGCCGGTTGCTGCCGGCCAACTGACCCGCTGCAGTCATCTGGCGGCGCCAGAAGATCCAGACCGCCCAGCCACCGAGCGAGGTGATCAGGATGAAGCCCGCCAACAAGCCGATCGCGACATTGCGCTCGGCGCGCCACTGGCTCAGATTGTCTTCGCTGGCCAGGCCCGCCAGGATGAAGAAAGGCGCCTTTTCAAGGCGGTAAAGCGTGAAGATGCGGTCGGTCGCGTCAAAGGGAGTCACGGTGCGGTAGGTGGCACTGCGCACCCCGGAAGCGGCCAGATCGCGCAGTTCCGGGGAAACATTCTTGCTGCCGACCTCCAGCGGCGGTCCGCTCAACACCGCCGGATGCCTGACGACGAGGCCCATATCGGCCGCGCGAATGGTGATCAGGCCCCTGGCACCCATGTCGAAGCGGGAGAGCAGCTGCATCAGGTAGTCGACCGTGACCGCGGCTGAAACGACGCCGGCAAAAGAGCCGTCGGGGGCATTGAAACGGCGGCTGAAGTAAATCACCCACTTTTTCGAGACGTGGCCGAGGATGGGCGGGGTAACGATCAAGCCGGCATCGGCACGCCGGCCGTGGCTGGCAAAGAATTCCAGGTCGGCGTAACTGCCGCCGGGGCCCTCGCCGCCTTCCGGACCGAGATAGACGTCGCCTTTGGCGTCCGCCACGCGAATGGCGTCGATCTCGGGCACGTGCTGCTGCTGACGGGCGATGAAGGCGTTGGCCTGGCCGGCGCGAATGCCGCCCTCCCTCAGGTTGTGCTCGAGTTCGTCAACCACGCTGCGCAGGGCGAGGTCGACTTTGTCGAAGGCGAAACTGATATTCCCGCCCGCGGCTTCGGCGAGGTTGCGGGTACGCGTCTCGATCTGCTGGATCTCCAACTGGCGGCTGTTCAGCAGGCTGACCGTGCCCAATGCCATCGCCATGAGATTGATGGCGACCACACCCAGCCACAGCCGCAAGCCGAAGCGCTGCGGGTGTCGTACCGGGTTTGCCGCGTCCGTATTGTCCAAAGCTGTATTCATCTTCCGCCGCTGCATCAATGAAATAGTCGGGCAGCGACCGGCCGCTTGCCCGTTCCCATCGATATAGTCTCAAACGGGCGAGGCTTTGGTTATCCGCATATTGCGCGACAAACTGCGGGATCTACGTAGGCCGGTGCGGAATCCGGCCCGGGACGGCGGCGGCTGCCGGGTCCCCGGGGTCAAGCCGCGAGCCGCCAGGACAGCACGGCGGGCGGGCCTCAGTTGCCGGCTATGGTCATGCGCTCGAGCAGAACCGAGCCGACCTGCTTCGAGCCCCGCGTCTCGACGTCATTGCCGATGGCGGCGATGCCGCGCAACATCTGGCGCAGGTTGCCGGCAATGGTGAT
>CAINHS010000109.1 GCA_903848955.1 uncultured beta proteobacterium | reverse complement strand
AGGCGTCACCGAAGTGACTATGACCGACGGGATCAGGTACCACACTTCCGACAGGCGCGCGGCAGCGGCATACAGACCCACCTCGTGCTCGCCCGCCATCTGCGCCAGCAGTACCTGGTCAATGCGCAGATAGAGCATGGCGGCCAGCCCGGACAACAGCAGCGGCCAACTCTCTCTCAGCAAGGCAGCAACGCCCTGCCGACTTGGCCGCAAGTCCAGCCAGCGATTGCCGGTAGCGCTGAAGGCAATGGACAACCCGAGCGCCGCCAGGGCAAGCTCCGCCGTCGCCACCCAGGCAAACGCGACGAGTTCTGCCCGGGACAGAATCAGCCAGATCTTGACTGCCGTCAACGCCAGAAACGCGCCGTTCCTGGCCAGCACGGAATATCGCGATCGCACCTGTGATTGAAACCAGAGATCGGCAACGTCGAATACCTGAAAAATCATTCCGGCGGCGATGATGCCTACCAGGACTTGGCTCAAGCGATCGTCGGCACGGACCATCAGAATCGCAGCGAGTGCCAGCGAAAAAGCCAGGAAACCGCCGACAAGCCTGATGACAAAGGCGGAACCGAGAATCTCCTGCTTGCTCTGCGGACGGCGAACCAGTTCGCGGACCACCAGCGCGTCGAGCCCGAAAATGGCTATGGGACTGAACAGGGCGACGAAGGCAATCGCATAATTGAAGCGGCCGAAACGCTCCGGCCCCAGGTAACGCGCCAGCCAGACGCCGACGACAAGCCCTATGCCCATGCGCACCGCCTTGTCGGCGAGCAGCCAACCGCTGTTGCCAAGGATTGATTGCAGCCGGTGCCGGTCACTCAGTTTGTCGCGCAGAAAGCGCGGCAGATACTTGAGCCAGAATCTGTTCACAATTGACCGGGGTTTGACCGGAGTTGCTGCAGATTGCCGGAATCGCGGCGCTCAGCCGGCATGTCGCGCCACAAAATCCCGGTAGGCCAGGGCAATGCCTTCGCGCAGCGGAGTGCGCGCCTGCCAGCCGATGTCGCGCAGGCGACTGACATCGAGCAGCTTGCGCGGCGTGCCGTCCGGCTTGGAGGCATCGAAGACGATGTCGCCGCGGAAGCCGATGACGTCCATTACCGTTTCGGCGAGTTCGCGAATGCTCACGTCCGCGCCGGCGCCGATGTTGAAAATGCCTTCGGCTACGCCCTGTTGCATGAGAAAGACGCAGGCATCCGCCAGATCATCGACGTACAGGAACTCGCGCCGTGGCGTGCCGCTGCCCCACACCACGAGTTCGCGGTCGCCGCGCTGCCTGGCTTCATGCGCCTTGCGGATCAGGGCCGGCAGGACATGGCTGTTGGCCAGATCGTAATGGTCGTCGGGACCGTAAAGATTGGTCGGCATGACGGAGAAATACTGCGTGCCGTACTGCCGGTTGTAGCTTTCGCAAAGCTTGATGCCGGCGATCTTCGCCACGGCATAGGGTTCGTTGGTCGGCTCGAGCGGGCCGGTCAGGAGGTAGTCTTCCTTGATCGGCTGCGGGCAGTCGCGCGGATAGATGCAGCTCGAGCCGAGAAAACACAGTCGCTGCACGCCGGCCAGCCAGGCGCCGTGGATCATGTTGGCCTCGACCATCAGGTTGCGGTAGATGAAGTCGGCACGGAAGCTGTTGTTGGCCTGTATGCCGCCCACCAGGGCTGCAGCCATGAAGATGAAGTCCGGCTTTTCCTGTTTGAGGAAGGTTTCCGTCGCGGCCTGGTTCAGCAGGTCCAGTTCCGCGTGTGTGCGAACCAGGATGTTGCCGTAGCCGGCCTGCTCCAGCCGGCGAACCAGCGCCGAGCCCACCATGCCGCGGTGGCCGGCGACGTAGATCTTGGCCGCAGCTTCCATCATCTATCCATTACTCGTGGCGATCCATGGTCTGGTAGCCGTGTTTCTTGATCAACTCGTCGCGCTCGGCGGCCTTGAGATCCTCGCGCACCATTTCCGCGACGAGTTCGGCGAAGGTGGTCCTGGGCGTCCAGCCCAGCTTTTCGCGCGCCTTGGTGGCGTCGCCGAGCAGGGTCTCGACTTCCGTCGGCCGGAAGTAGCGCGGATCGACCTGGACGATGCAGTTGCCCTGTGCGTCGTAACCCTTTTCGTCGACGCCGCTGCCGCGCCATTCCAGCGCGATGCCGATTTCGGCGCCGGCGGCATCGACGAAATCGCGCACGCTGTACTGCACGCCGGTGGCGATGACGAAGTCCTCGGGCTTTTCCTGCTGCAGCATCAGCCACTGCATCTCGACGTAATCGCGGGCATGGCCCCAGTCGCGCTTGGCATCCAGATTGCCGAGAAACAGGCAATCCTGCAGGCCGAGCTTGATACGCGCCAGGGCACGGGTGATCTTGCGCGTGACGAAGGTTTCGCCGCGCACCGGGGATTCGTGGTTGAAGAGGATGCCGTTGCAGGCATACATGCCATAGGCTTCGCGGTAATTCACCGTTATCCAGTAGGCATAGAGTTTGGCCACCGCATAGGGACTGCGCGGATAGAAGGGCGTGGTTTCCTTCTGCGGGGTTTCCTGGACCAGGCCGAAGAGCTCGGAGGTGCTGGCCTGGTAAAAGCGGGCCTTCTTCTCCATGCCGAGTATGCGCATCGCCTCGAGCACGCGCAGGGCGCCGAGCGCATCGGAATTGGCGGTGTATTCGGGTTCCTCGAAGCTGACGGCGACATGGCTCTGCGCCGCGAGGTTGTAGATTTCGTCGGGCTGCACCTGCTGGATGATGCGCACCAGGCTGGAACTGTCGGTCATGTCGCCGTGGTGCAGCGTGAAGCGACGATTCACAGTATGCGGATCCTGGTACAGGTGATCGATGCGGTCGGTGTTGAACAGCGATGTGCGGCGCTTGATGCCGTGCACCTCGTAACCCTTGTCGAGCAGGAACTCGGCGAGATAGGCGCCGTCCTGGCCGGTAACGCCGGTGATGAGAGCGGTTTTGGTTGAATTTTTCATGAGGGAATAGGCAGGGTTAGCGGCGGGCAGCGGCCAGCGGGTTGATGTGCGTGACACCGGGGAAACGCTTGAAGTCGTTGTCCGCCGAACAGATCGTGCAGCCGTGTTCCAGCGCCAGGGCGGCAATATGGGCGTCGGTCGTCAGGTTGCCGGCGGTACCGGACTGGCGGATCAGATTTTTGAGGATGGCCCAGTGT
>CAINHS010000108.1 GCA_903848955.1 uncultured beta proteobacterium | reverse complement strand
CCGGGGAAACGCTTGAAGTCGTTGTCCGCCGAACAGATCGTGCAGCCGTGTTCCAGCGCCAGGGCGGCAATATGGGCGTCGGTCGTCAGGTTGCCGGCGGTACCGGACTGGCGGATCAGATTTTTGAGGATGGCCCAGTGTCCGGGACCGGGAGCAACCGTGCTGACATTCGGCCTGTCCAGCCACTCGTCGACAAAACCGGTCGTCTGCTCCGGGCTCAAGGGGCTTTCGAAAACTCGCGGATTGCTGCATATCCTGATGAACGCCATCAGCGACACCCAGGGCAGACCTACGGCAGAACTGCCGGACAGGATCTCTTCCCACCAGCCACGGGCCTGCCTGTGCTGCGGCAAATCCTTGTTGACCGCATAGATCAGCAGATTCGCATCGACCAGTATCACTTGCGTTGCTCCAGCTTCGCGCTGATCGCCACGTCTTCCAGTTGCCCGGCCAGATGCAAGGCCTTGACCAGGTCGACGCCTTGCCGCGGCGCACCCATGGCTGCCGGGGTCAGGCGGTAAGCGCGGCGCGGCGTCGGGTTGCGCTTCTGCAAGCCGGCACGCAGGGTGTCATTCACAACGCTCTTGAAGGGCAGGCCGGTCTCAACGGCGAGCTTCTTCAGCTCTTTCGCCAGCGGGTCCTCGAGGGTCAGCGTAGTGCGCATATTGTCACCTTGGTACGAGCATCAAAGCATCAGAATGATACACGGCAGGAATCGACGCCGCCAGCGGTACGAAAAACTACCGGCCGTAGTTGTCTTCAAAGCGCACGATGTCATCCTCGCCCAGATAACTGCCGGACTGCACCTCGATGATCTCGAGCGGGATCTGCCCGGGATTTTCCAGCCGGTGTTTGACGCCCAGCGGTATGTAGGTCGATTCGTTTTCGCCGAGCAGCAGGGTCTCCTCGCCGCGGGTCACTTTCGCGGTGCCGCGCACGACCACCCAGTGTTCGGCGCGATGGTGGTGCATTTGCAGCGACAGGGTGGCGCCGGGGCTGACCACGATGCGCTTGACCTGGAACCGCTCACCGCTGTCGATGCCGTCGTACCAGCCCCAGGGTCGATGCACCTTGCGATGCAGGTCGGCTTCGCTGCGCGCCGCCGCCTTGAGGCGGCTGACGATGCGCTTGACCTCCTGGGTCCGGGCCCGGGGTGCCACCAGCACGGCATCCGCGGTTTCCACGACCACCATGTCCTCGCAGCCGATGCAGGCGACCAGGCCGTGTTCGGCGATTACCAGGTTGCCGTGCGAATCCTCCAGCCAGACGTCGCCCTTGACCGCGTTGTCGTCGGCATCGCGGTCTATGGCCTGCCAGAGCGCATCCCACGCGCCGACATCCGACCAGCCGACATCGAGCGGCACGACGCGGCAGGGAATGCCGAGATCAGCCTCCGCGGCAAGCTTTTCCATCACCGCATAGTCGATGGAATCAGCCGGGGAGGCAGCGAATGCGTCGGCATCCAAGCGCACGAAATCGCCATCGTCCCGGGCCGCCGTCACCGCCTTGCGGCAGGCGGCGAGAATCTCCGGCGCGAAACGGCCGATGGCCTTGAGCCACACCGAGGCGCGCAGCATGAAGATGCCGCTGTTCCACAAATGCCGGCCGCCGGCGACATAGGCTGCAGCGGTTGCCGGATCGGGCTTTTCGGCAAACGCGAGCAGAACCCGGACCACCGGCGCGGCGCCGTCGGCACAGGTCTCGATATAGCCATAGCCGGTTTCGGGGCGGTCGGGGACGATGCCGAAGGTCACCACGGCGCCCCGCTCTGCGTCCGGCAAGCCGAGCCGGATGGCTTGCCTGAATGCTTCAACATCGCGCACATGATGATCCGCCGGCGTCGCCAGCAGCAGCGGATCAGCGCCGTCGCGCGTGGCGTAGAGCGCCGCCGCGGTCAGGGCCGGGGCGGTGTTGCGGCCGACGGGTTCCAGCAGCAGGGTCCAGTCGGCCAGCCCCAGTTGGCGCAATTGCTCGGCCGTGATGAAGCGGTATTCCTGATTGCTGACAACGACCGGCGCGCCCAGCGGCAGGCCCTCCAGACGGCGCAGGGTGTTTTGCAGCAGGCTTTCGTCACCCAGCAGAGGCTGCAGCTGCTTCGGATGCTTCTCGCGCGAAACGGGCCACAGGCGGGTGCCGGAGCCGCCGCTGAGCACTACGGGGATCAATTGAAGCTCAGACACGCAGGTAACTCCTGTACCAATCGACAAAGTTGCGCACGCCTTCATCCAGAGACATCCGCGGGGAAAAACCGGTTGCGCGGTTAAGTTCGCTGGTGTCGGCATAGGTCGCCGGCACATCGCCGTCCTGCATCGGCAGGAAATTCTTCGTCGCCTTCTTGCCCAGGGCCCGTTCCAGCGCCTCGATGTAGGCCATCAGTTCGACCGGCTGGTTGTTGCCGATGTTGAAGATGCGATACGGCGCCCAACTGCCCGCCGGATCGGGCGTCTGCCTGTCGAAGTCCGGATCGGCCTGCGGCGGCCGGTCGAGGACGCGGATCACACCTTCGACAATGTCGTCGATATAGGTGAAATCGCGCCGCATCCTGCCATGGTTGAAGACATCGATCGGCCGGTCTTCGAGGATGGCTTTGGTGAACAGGAACAGTGCCATGTCGGGCCGGCCCCACGGCCCATACACGGTAAAGAAGCGCAAGCCGGTGGTCGGCAGCTTGAAGAGATGGCTGTAGGTGTGCGCCATCAGTTCGTTGGCCTTCTTGGTCGCGGCGTAGAGGCTGACCGGATGATCGACGTTGTCATGCTCGGAGAAGGGCATCCGCTCGTTGCCGCCGTAGATGCTGGAACTGCTGGCGTAGACGAAGTGCTCGACACCGCCGTGGCGGCAGCCTTCGAGGATATTGACGAAGCCGACGACGTTGCTGTCGACGTAGGCGTGGGGATTCTGCAGCGAGTGGCGCACGCCGGCCTGTGCCGCCAGATTGACCACGCGCTGCGGCCGCTCGCTGGCGAACAGGGCGGCAATGCCCTCGCGGTCGGCGATGTCAAGGCGGCAAAAGCTGAAGCGCGCATGCGGCGTCAACCGCGCCAGGCGCGCCTGTTTCAGCGCAACATCGTAGTAGTCGTTGAGGTTGTCGACCCCGACCACCTCGTCACCGCGCGCCAGCAGGCGTTCGCAGACGTGCATGCCGATAAAACCGGCGCAACCGGTAACAAGTATCTTCATGAACCCGGACCGGTTTCAGCGCAGGCTAATGCCCGCAACGCGGGCCTTATGCCGCAGCTAAAACCGGCGCAACCGGTGGCCGGAATCTTCATTCGCCGCTTCGCTGAAAAGCCAGCATTTTCGCATACTTGGCAAAGCTGGCCGCGCAGCCGACGAGGATGTGCACCAGGCCGGGGATGCCGTCGAGCAGCCCCAGGCGGAGGAAGTAGAACTTGATGAAACGCAGCGCCGGCGACAGCAGCAGATGCATGACGGTCGCCCGCCGGCCGCTTGCCAGCGCCGCGTCGGCGGCGAGCGTGCTGTAGCGGTTCTGTTTGGCGAAATAGGTTTCCAGCGATTCCGCCGACTCGTGCAGCAGATCGCCTGCCAGTGTGCCGACCTCGCCGCTGGCGATCACCTGCTCATGCACGGCGTCATCCGACCAGCGCGCGCTGCGACGGTCGAAGAAGCGCAGACTCCAGTCGGGATAACCTTCGCCGTGCCGCAGGTAGCGCCCCATGAAGCGGTTGCGCCGGGCAAAGCGGTAGGCCGCGGGGGCCAGGCGCCGCGCTTCGCCCGCGGACGGCGCCAACACGGCAAGAATGCTCTCGCGCAATTGCGCGCTGACCCGCTCGTCGGCGTCGATGCAAAGCACCCGGTCATGGCTGGCCTGCTCCACCGCGAACTGCTTCTGCGCGCCGAAACCGCGCCATCCGGTCTCGACCAGCCGCGCGCCATGGCGCCGGGCAATCTCCGCTGTGGCGTCGTCGCTGCCGGAGTCAACGACGACAATCTCGTCGCAGAAGGCCACGCTGGCGAGGCAGCCGGCGAGCAGGCCGGCGGCGTTCCTGGTAATCAGGACGGCGGAAAGGGGCTGGCGGTCTGCGGATGTCATGGGCGGCTATAATCGCGGTTGGATGCATTTTACGGCGCAAGGCGTCTCCCCGCTCCTACCGATGCGCATTCTTCTCATCAAAACATCCTCCCTCGGCGACGTGGTTCACAACCTGCCGGTCGTCACCGACCTGCGCCGCAGATATCCCGAAGCAAAGATCGACTGGGTGGTGGAGGAAGCTTTGGCAGAGATTCCCCGTTTGCATCCGGGAGTCCGGCATGTCATCCCGCTGGCGCTGCGGCGTTGGCGCAAATCGCCGCTGGCCGCGGCCACCTGGCGCGAAGTGTGCGCCTTTCGCGCGATGCTGCGGCAAGACGACTACGAACTCGTGATCGACACGCAGGGCCTGCTGAAGAGCGCCCTGATTGCGTTCATGGCGCGCGGCAAACGCTGCGGGTTTGCCGCGGGGTCTGCGCGCGAACCCTTGGCGGCAGGCTTCTACAATAAGACGTTCGACGTGCCGACGAGCCTTCACGCCGTCGCCCGCAACCGCCGCCTTGCGGCACTGGCCGCGGGTTACAGCGACGCGCCGGCAGCGGACTATGGCCTCACTGCAGCGCCGTCAGCAGCTGCCGGCAGGCCGTGTGCGGTGTTGCTCACCGCTACCTCGCGCGACGACAAGCTGTGGCCGGAAGACCGCTGGATCGCGACCGGCAAAGCCTTGCACGGGCAGGGGCTGACGTGCCTGCTGCCGGCGGGCAGCGCAACAGAACGCCAGCGCACGGAACGGCTGGCGCTGGCCATTCCCGGCGCCGTAGCACTGCCGGCCTTGAACCTGCACGATCTGGCCGCACAACTGGCCGCCGCTCGCATCGTCATCGGCGTCGATACCGGCCTGGTGCATCTCGCCGCGGCTTTGGGGCGCCCCACGCTGGCGCTGTTCTGCGCCTCCGATCCGGCGCTGACCGGCGTGCTGGCCACGACGCCGGCCATCAATCTCGGCCGGCGCGGGCAGCCGCCGGGCGTCGACGACGTGCTCGGCGCGGCGATGCCCCTGCTCTGATGGCGCGCCTGGCTTACAGCCTTGTCGTCCTCGCCCTGTTGCCCTGGGCGCTGCTGCATCTGCTGTGGCGGGCGCGCCGGCAGCCCGAATATCTGCGGCACTGGGGGGAGCGCTTCGGCATTTATGGCGGAGGAATTCAAGACCCGGCGCCGCCGACGCTCTGGCTGCATGCCGTATCGGTCGGCGAAACACGTGCCGCCCAGCCGCTGGTGGCGGCCTTGCGCCAGCACTATCCCGGCCACCGCATCCTGTTCACCCACATGACACCGACAGGTCGCGCCACATCGGAGGACTTGTTCGGCGCCGACATCGAACGCATCTACCTGCCTTACGACACGCCGTGGGCGATGCGGCGTTTTCTGCGCCATTACCGGCCGCAATTCGGCCTCATCATGGAAACCGAGTTGTGGCCGAACCTGATTGCGGCGTGCGGGGATGCCGGCATTCCCCTGTGGCTGGTCAATGCGCGCCTGTCGGAGCGCTCGGCGCGGCGCTACGCGGCGTTTCCGGCGCTGACGCGCGCAGCGCTGCAGGGTCTGGCGGCGGTCGGGGCACAGACGGACGATGATGCGGCTCGGCTCCGGGCATTGGGAGCGCAGAACGTCAGCGTCACCGGCAACGTCAAGTTCGACATCGCCGCGCCGCAGGAACAGCTGCTCCTCGGCGCGGAGTTCCGCACCGGCTATGGTGGCCGTCCGGCATGGCTGGCGGCCAGCACGCGCGAGGGCGAAGAAGCCCTGATCCTCGATGCCTGGCGACGGCTTGGTACCAAGGACGCGCTGCTGGTGCTTGTTCCGCGCCATCCGCAGCGCTTCGATGAAGTGACGCGACTGGCGACAGAACGCGGCTTTGTCGTGCAACGCCGCAGCGGGAACGCCGCGATTGCGGCGGCCACCGGGGTCCTGATCGGCGACAGCATGGGCGAGATGTTTGCCTTCTATGCCTCGGTCGATGTGGCCTTCATCGGCGGCAGCCTGCTTGATTTCGGCAGCCAGAACCTGATCGAGGCGGCGGCCTGCGGCACGCCGATAGTGATCGGCCGCTCAACGCGGAATTTTGCCGAGGCGGCGCGCGCGGCCATCGACTGCGGCGCGGCCCTGCAAATCGACAGCGCCGACGAACTGGTGGCGCAGGTCAATGTCCTGCTGGCGGACGCTGAACGACGGCGCAGCATCGGTGCCGCCGGACTGGCCTTCGCCGAACGCCATCGCGGCGCGACGGCGCGGACCCTGAAGCTGATCAGTCCAGCAACGAATTAACCGCCGCGACGTCCTCGTCGCCCAGGCTGCCGGCGGCGGCCTTGAGCTTGAGCAGCGCGGCCAGCGTGTCGAGCCTGGCCTTGGCCAGCTTCTGGCGGGTATCGTAGAGCTGGCTGGTGGCATTCAGTACGTCGATGTTGATGCGCACACCGACTTCATAGCCCAGCTTGTTCGAATCCAGGGCCGACTGCGACGATGTCAGCGCCGCTTCGTAGGCCCTTACCTGGGCCAGGCCGGAGGTCACGCCGAGGTAGGCCTGGCGCGCATTGAGCGCCGCCGTGCGGCGCGCGTTTTCGAGGTCGGCCGTAGCCTTTTCCTTCAAAGCCACGGCTTCCCTGTCGCGGGAGGCGGTGCCGCCGCCGGCGAAGATCGGGATCGACAACTGCAGACCGACCGTACTGGCATTGCTGTCGAAGCCGGAGCCGAGGGTGGTGCTGTTGGTGCCCGAATTGCGTCCCCGCGTCGCCACCAGGTCCAGTGTCGGATAATGCCCGGCGCGCTGCTTTTCGACTTCGCGCGTGGCGATCTCGAACTGGGCCTGATAGATCCGCACCGGGGCGCTGGCCGATTCCGCCATCTCGACCCATTTGCCGATGTCGTCGGGCTGGGGGCGGGCGAGCTGGACGCCGGGCTTGATGTTCTTCAGGCCTTCCGGCTCCTTGCCGATCACCGCGCGCAGGACCTGGCGCTTGACGGTCAGGTCATTGTCGGCGGCAATCTCCTGCGCGGTGGCCAGGTCGTAGCGCGCCTGCGCTTCGTGAGTGTCGGTAATGGTGGCGGTGCCGACTTCGAAATTGCGCTTGGCCGATTCGAGCTGCTCGGCAATTGCCAGCTTCTGCGCCTGCGCCGTGGCCAGGGCATCCTGCGCCAGCAGCACATCGAAGTAGGCCTGGGCCGCACGCACGATCAGTTCCTGCCGGGCCAGGCCGAACTGCGCTTCGGCTTGTGCCACGGCGAGCTCCGCCTGGGTGTAGGCGACCCAGTTCTGCCAGCGGAACAGCGGCTGGGAGAGGCTGGCAGTCCAGCCGCTGCTGTTGTATCGGGTGTTGATTTCGGCAGCGCCGCTAACCCGGCGGGTGGTGTCGGTATCGCTCCACGTCGTGCTGGAAGCCAGGCCGACCGTGGGCATCAGGCCGGCGCGGCCCTGCGGCAGCTTTTCGCGGCCGGCCTCAAGCGCAGCCCGCGCCGAGGCGAACTGCGCATCGTAGGCGACGGCATCGCGATACACCGCCATCAGGTCGGCGCCATATGAGATTTCGGCAAGGCCGCCGCACAGACAGCCGGCAATCATCAGGGGAAGTGCTCTGTTCATACAAACTCCGCGTTCTGTCTGGTAGTCGCTAGGCCGCCGTGCCCGCCGCCGATGCAGCCGGCGCCAGGCTTGCGTCAAGTTCCGTTCTAATACGTGGGCATCGTCGGATCAACATCCCGCGCCCAGGCGGCAACGCCGCCGTGCAGGTTGATGACGCTGGTGAATCCCATCTGTTCCAGAAACATTCCAACCTGAAAGCTGCGCGCGCCGTGATGACATATGATTACGATGTCGACGTCGCGATCGAGTTCGTGATGGCGCGCAGGTATGCCTCGCATCGGCATCGACTGCGAGCCGGCAATGCGGCAGGCCTCGAACTCCCAGGCTTCGCGCACGTCCAGCAGCACCGGCCTGGTCCGCTGCGCGTCGGCCAGCCATTCCTTGAGTTGCGAGGCGGAAAGCTGGCGCACCGGATCAGAAGACGAAGGCCGGCGCGGGTTCGGCATCGCGCAGGGAAGCGGCCTCGGTTTCGAACACGGCAACGCGGCTGAATTCCGTGCCCTGCCGCGTATATAACACCGCCTGCATCGCCGGCGCGGTGCCTTCGATGGCGAACAGGCGCCCGCCGGGCTTGATCTGGTCGAACAACACCTGCGGCACCGCGGCGACCGCCCCCGAAACCATGACGGCGTCGTAGGGGGCATGAGCGGCCGCGCCGGCCAGACCGTTGCCGACCTCGACGGAGACGTTGGTGACGCCGGCACGCTGCAGATTCGCGCGCGCCGCCTCTGCCAGTTGCGGATCGATCTCCATCGACCACACGTGGTCGGCATGGGCGCCCAGCAGCGCGGCCATGTAGCCGGAACCGGTGCCGACTTCCAGTACGTTTTCGTGCTTGTTCATTGCCAGCGCCTGCAGCGCGTGAGCTTCGATCCTGGGCGCAAACATGCACGCACCGTCAGCTCCGCCCAGCGGGATCTGCGTGTCGGCAAAGGCCAGCCGGCGATACGCCGGCGGCACGAACTCTTCGCGCTTGACCACGAACAGCAGCTCAAGGACATCCGGATCCAGCACCTTTGCCGGACGCAGTTGCTGCTCGATCATGTTGAAGCGGGCTTGTTCGAAATTCATGTTATCTCCTGACCATCAATATTAGCATACTCTAATGTTACGTGCAGCTGACCAACTGGCAATTCTACGCCTCGACGCCTGAGTCAGCGTCCGGCTCCCTGACCCTGAACCACGCCGCATACAGGGCCGGCAGGAACAGGCAGGTGAGGACCGTGGCGACAATCAGACCACCCATGATGGCCACCGCCATCGGGCCCCAGAACACCTGCCGGGTCAAGGGGATCATGGCCAGCACCGATGCCGCCGCGGTCAGCGTGATGGGGCGGAAGCGGCGCACGGTCGAGCCGACGATCGCCTCCCATTCGCTCTTGCCGGCACGTTCGTCCTGCTCGATCTGGTCGACCAGAATCACCGAATTGCGCAGGATCATCCCCATCAGCGCGATCACCCCGAGATTGGCGACAAAGCCGTAGGGCACCTGGAACAGCAGCAGGGCCAGCGTCACACCGATCAGCCCCAGCGGCGCCGTAAGCAGCACCATGATCGTGCGGCTGATGCTCTGCAACTGGAGCATCAGCAGAAAAGTCACGCCCAGCAACATCAAGGGCACCACCGCCATGATCGGCTTCTCGCCCTTGGCCGACTCTTCCGGCGAGCCGCCGATCTCGATGCGCGAACCCGGTGGCAGTTTCGCCCGCAGCGCACCCAGTTGCCGGTCTATCTGCACCGATGCCGCCTGCGCCTGGACGCTGCCGACCAGATCGGCGCGGACGGTGATGGCCGGCAGGCGATCGCGCCGCCAGATCAGTCCTTCTTCCAGTCCCGGCACCAGCCGCGCCACCTGCGCCAGCGGAATGTGCCGCCCGTTGGCGGCAAGGATGTCGAGGTCGGGCAGGCGCTGCAGCGAACGCGG
>CAINHS010000107.1 GCA_903848955.1 uncultured beta proteobacterium | reverse complement strand
GGCTGCCTGATCCGTCCGCCAGGCGCGCCGTTGAGGGCGGAAACCGGCTTCGGGCTACGCCCTCCGCCGCTTCCCGCCCTCAACAGAAAAGCGGACAATTCATGTGCTACAGAACCGGACAAGTCTAAAAACCCGCGACAGCCCTGCAAGCCTTGCCGACGTTTTTTTCCTTCGTCGCAGTTCAAATTCCCTTGACCGCATACACGGCCGGCAGATTCCGCCAGGCGCCCTTGACGTCCATGCCATAACCAAAGACATAGCGATCCGGCAACTGCACGCCGACGAAATCGGCGGCGACAGGCTTGGCCCGGCCGAGATTCTTGTCGGCGAAAACGGCGCTGAGCACCTCGCCGGCGCCCTGCGCCCGCAGCCGCCGGACGATTTCGGCGAGGGTCACGCCTTCGTCGAGAATGTCGTCCACCACCAGTACGACGCGCCCGGCAACCGCCGAGCGCGGCTCGACAATCCAGCGCAACTGCCCGCCGCTGGTGACATCGCCGTAGCGCGTCACGTGCAGGTAGTCGAAGTCGAGCGGGAAGCACAACTGCGGCAGCAACTGGCCGGTGAACACCACGGCACCGCCCATCACGGCCAGCACCAGCGGATTGGCGGCAGCCAGGCGCGAAGTGATTTCGGCCGCGACGCGCCGCACCGCCAGCGCCGATTCTTCGGCTGACACCAGCAAATCGGCTTCGTCGAAGATCTTTTGTGCTTCCTGCGGACTCATGGCATCCGCTTCAGCATGGCGGCAAAGTCCTTGCCCACTTCCGGGTGCTTGCAGCCGAAGGCCACGGTCGCCTGCAGGTAACCCAGCTTGGAGCCGCAGTCGTAGCGCGTGCCGCGGTAGCGATAGGCCAGCACCTGCTCTTCGGCCAGCAGCGCGGCGATGCCGTCGGTGAGCTGAATCTCGCCGCCGGAACCCTTGCCGATGTTGCGCAGATGGTGAAATATGCGCGGCGTCAGTACATAGCGGCCGACCACGCCGAGGTTGGATGGCGCCTCCTCGGGCCGGGGCTTCTCGACAATGCGCAGGATCTGCTCCAGCACATCGGTCATCGGCTTCGAGTCGACGATGCCGTAGCTTCGGGTGTCTTCGCGCGCCACTTCCTGCACGCCGATCACCGAGCTGCGGTAGTAGTCATAGACGTCCACCATCTGCTTCATCACCGGCGGCTCGCCATCGATGAGGTCGTCGGCCAGCAGCACGGCGAAGGGCTCGTCGCCCACCGCCGGGTAGGCGCAGAGCACGGCGTGGCCGAGGCCAAGGGCTTCCGGCTGGCGGATGTAGATGCAGTTGATGTTCTTCGGCAGCATGTTGCGCACGAACTCCAGCAACTCGGTCTTGCCGCGCTGTTCGAGCTCGCTTTCCAGTTCGTAGGCCTTGTCGAAGTGATCCTCGATGGCGCGCTTGGAACGGCCGGTGACGAAGATCATGTCGCTGATGCCGGCGGCCACCGCCTCCTCCACCGCGTACTGGATCAGCGGCTTGTCCACGATGGGCATCATTTCCTTCGGGCTGGCCTTGGTCGCCGGCAGGAAGCGGGTGCCGAGTCCGGCCACGGGAAAGACAGCTTTCGTAACTTTTTTCATTTCTTGTTCCTGGGCTTGGAATCGATGTTGGCGGTGAAACCGATGCCACGACGGGCAGTAGCCGGCGGAGCCATCAGTTGCCGGATGGCGTCGATCAATCCGGCGATTGCCTGATGGTGACTGGACAGTTTGCGTTCCATTTGATCGAGCTTGGCTGCAATATCCTTGTGAGAAGACAGCATCTCACGGATTTGCACGAAGGCACGCACCACCAGCAGGCTGACCTCGACGGCACGGGACGACTTGAGCACGTTGCCCGGCATCAGGGCACCGTGCTCGGTAAAGGCGTAGGGCAGTGACGGGGAATACTTGAGCTGAGCGAGGTGGTCGCAATTTGCGACCACCTCAGTTTTCTCTTCAGCATTCAGTTGAAACATGAAGTCTTCAGGAAAGCGGTCAAGATTACGCTTCACCTGTTCATTCAATCGCTTGGGAGAAACGAGTGTGCTCACGACGATATCAACTCCCTGAATTGCTTCTCATCGAGGATGCTAAGGCCCAAAGCCTGCGCCTTGTCCAGCTTGGAGCCGGCTTCGGCGCCGGCCACCACGTAATCGGTCTTCTTCGACACCGAGCCGGCCACCTTGCCGCCCAACGCCTCTATCATGTCCTTCGCCTCGTCGCGCGTCAGCTCCGGCAGCGTGCCGGTGAGGACGAAGGTCTTGCCGGCGATCGGCGAACCGACTACAGCCGCCGGTTCGCCTTGCGGCCAGCTGACCCCGGCGGCGCGCAACTGCCCGATAACCTCTATGTTGTGCGGCTCGGCAAAAAAGCGTGCGACGGAAGCGGCGACGATGGGTCCGACGTCCGGCACCTGTTGCAGGCAGTCGGCATCGGCACCCATGAGGGCGTCCAGATTGCCGAAGTGGCGGGCAAGATCCTTCGCCGTCGCCTCGCCGACGTTGCGTATGCCAAGCGCAAAAATGAAGCGCGCCAGCGTCGTCGCCTTGCTCTGTGCGATGGCGGCAAGAATGTTCGCCGCCGATCTTTCGGCCATGCGCTCGAGATTGACCACGGCCGGCAAGCCCAGGGTGTAGAGATCGGCCGGCGTCCTGACGAGGGCATGGTCCACGAGTTGCTCGACGATCCTGTCGCCGAGGCCCTCGATGTCCATGGCGCGCCGCCCGGCGAAATGCAGCAGGGCCTGCTTGCGCTGCGCCGGGCAGAACAGGCCGCCGCTGCAGCGGGCGATCGCCTCGTCCTCCGGCCTCTCGACAGCAGAGCCACAGACCGGGCAGGTCTTCGGCAGTTCGAAGGCGGAATGCAGCGGCTCATCGCCGATCAGATCCCTGGCCGGCCGCCTTGCCAGTACCACCGATACCACTTCGGGAATCACGTCGCCGGCGCGTCGCACGATCACGGTATCGCCGACCCGCACATCCTTGCGTCGCGCTTCGGCCTCGTTGTGCAAGGTGGCATTGGTGACGGTGACGCCGCCGACGAATACCGGCGCCAGCCGCGCCACGGGCGTGATGGCGCCGGTGCGGCCGACCTGCACCTCGATCGCCTCCACCGTGGTCAGCGCCTCCTCGGCCGGATACTTGTGCGCCACGGCCCAGCGCGGCTCGCGGCTGACGAAGCCGAGGCGCTGCTGCAGCGCCAGCGAATTGACCTTGTACACCACGCCGTCGATGTCGAAGGGCAGTGCGTCGCGCGCCTCGCGGATGCGGGCGTGGAAGTCGATCAGCCCGGCGGCACCCTGCACCACCGCACGGTACTCGCAGACCGGCAGGCCGAAGGCGGCCAGGGCGTCGAGCAGGCCGCCGTGGGTAGTTGGGACGTCCCAGCCGCGGCTCTCGCCGAGGCCGTAAGCATAGAAGGACAGCGGCCGTTCCGCCGCAATCGCCGGATCGAGCTGGCGGATGCTGCCGGCGGCACCGTTGCGCGGATTGACCAGCGTCGGCCGGCCCAGCGCGCGCTGCCTGGCGTTGTAGCGCTCGAAATCGGGCCGGCTGATGAAGACCTCGCCGCGCACTTCGAGCACCGGCGGCGCATCGCCTTTGAGACGCAGCGGAATGCGGCGCACGGTGCGGATGTTCTGCGTCACGTCCTCGCCGGTTTCGCCGTCGCCCCGCGTCGCGGCCCGCACCAGTATGCCATCCTCATAGCGCAGATTGATGGCGAGGCCGTCGAACTTCAGCTCGGCGACGTACTCGACCGGCGGATCGGATTCGCCAAGACCCGACAAGCCCCTGATACGCGTATCGAAAGCAAGGGCACCGCTGGCTTCGGTATCGGTCTCGGTGCGGATCGACAGCATCGGCACGACGTGGCGCAGCGGGGGGAACCCGGGCAGCGGCTTGCCGCCGACCCGCTGCGTCGGCGAGTCCTCCGTGCGCAATTGCGCATGCTCCGCCTCGATCGCCTGCAGCTCGCGGAACAGCCGGTCATACTCGGCGTCGGGAACGACCGGTGCGTCGAGCACATAGTAGGCATGGTTGTGCTGCTCGATTTCGCGCCGCAGGGCTGCCGCGCGCTCCGCCGCGTCCATCGCTATCCGAGCACTTACGAAAACAGGCGCAGCGCCCGGGTGCTGCCGGGAGCGATCCCGCCGTCGCGCATGCGCTGCTGCAGTTCGGCCGTCTTGGCGCGAATGGCAGCTATCATGGCATCGGCCAGCGGCGCGCGCTGCGCATCCACCAGCACGCCGCCCAGTGCGGTGGCGAGTTGTCGCGCCGTCGCCAGCATGCGGTCGAATGCACGCACACCGTCGCTCACCCGCGGCACGTCCAGGCTCAGCGTCAGGCCGTGGGTCGCCAGCGACTTGATCGACCCGGCTTCGAGGCGCTCGGCGCCCAGATTGGCGACGGTGAACAGTTCGCCGCCGGCTTCGTCGCGCGCCCGGAACAGCCCGTCATCTTCCAGAACCAGGCCCGCCGCTTCGGCCACGCCGCGCAGCTTGGTGCCGGCGAATACGCCGCCCGAGGCTTCGACGATATGCAAGCCGAACTGGATGTCGACCGCGGCGCAAAACTCGTCGAGCTTGCCGGCACGAATCACGATTTCCCCGCGCGAAGGCAGTTCCAGCACGGCGCCGGTCTGCTTTGCCAACTGCTGGACGCCGTCGAAGAAGCGCCCCAGTTCAGCATCGGAAACCGGCCCGCGACGATCGACCAGCTGCAGGGCGGCCGCCCAATCACGGTAGCGCCCGGCATCGGCGGCCTCGACCGGCTGCCACGCGGCGTCTGCTTCCTGCCGCGCCAGCCAGCGCAAGGGTTTGCTCAGATCTCCCGCCCATGCATTCTGGATGGCCCAGACCGCAGGCGCCGGCAGCGCCTCGGCCGCCGTCAGGTACAGCACGCAATCGGCCACGGCATCGGCGCACTCTGCCGGCAGCCCGGGCAATAACGCCGGCTCTGACAAGGGCGCCGCCTGCGGCAACGGCGCCGGCGGCTCGGCTTGTGCCGGCAATCGCTCGGCGGCAATGAATTCGGCCGCAGCATCGACCTCGGCCAGGGGTTCGGCCAAGGATTCGGCAACAGCCGCATCGGCAGCCGGTTCGCCGACAGCGTCGACTTCGTCGGCAAAGTGCGGTTCCCGCCGCTCGCCGTCGCCGGCGTTGCGGCCGGGTTCAGCG
>CAINHS010000106.1 GCA_903848955.1 uncultured beta proteobacterium | reverse complement strand
CTTGAGCCACGTCGCCCACGCCGGCCACCAGCTGCCCTTGACCTCGGTGGCGGCATCGAACCATTCATCGGCATTGGCAGTCTTGCTCTCACTCAACCAGTAGTTGCGCTTGTTCTTCACCGCCGGGTTGATGACACCGGCAATGTGCCCCGATGCGCCGAGGACAAAGGTGGTCTCGCCGCCGAGCAGGGCGCGCGTCTGGTAGGAGGTCTTCCACGGCACGATGTGGTCTTCGCGGCTGGCGAGAAGGAAGGCGGGCATATCCACCCGCCCCAGATCGGCCTTGACACCGCACATTTCCAGCTTGCCGGGAACCCGCAGATTGTTCTCCAGGTACATGTTGCGCAGATACCAGGCGAGGAAAGGTCCGGGCAGGTTCGTCGCGTCGGAATTCCAGTACAGGAGATCGAATGCCGGCGGCTTCTGGCCCTTGAGGTAATTGCCCACCACGTATTGCCAGATCAGGTCGTTGGCGCGCAGCGCAGAAAACATCGTCGCCAGTTCGCTGCCGCGCAGCAGGCCACCCTTGCCGATGCCGGTTTCGCGCGCCTGCACGGCCTTCTCGTCGATGAAGTAGCCGATCTCGCCGGTGTCCGAGAAATCCAGCAAGGTGGTCAGCAGGGTCACCGACGCGACCGGATCATCGCCGCGAATGCGCGCCACGGAGAGTGCCGAACCGAGTATCGTGCCGCCGACGCAGAAGCCGAGGGCGTTGATCTGCTTGACCTTGCAGATCTCCTGCACCGTCTTGATCGCGAGCAGCACACCCTTCTCGATGTAGTCATCCCAGGTCAGATGCCCGAGATCGGCCTGCACGTTGCGCCAGGACACCAGGAATACCGTATTGCCCTGCTCGACGGCATAGCGCACAAACGAGTTTTCCGGCTGCAGGTCGAGAATGTAGAACTTGTTGATGCACGGCGGCACCATCAGGAAAGGCCGTTCCGCCACGGTTTCGGTCAGCGGCGAATACTGGATGAGCTGCATCAGTTCGTTTTCGAAGACCACCGCCCCGGGCGTGATCGCCAGATTGCGACCGACCTCGAAAGCGCTGTCGTCGGTCATCGAAATGCGGCCCTTGTCCATATCGCCGAGCAGGTTCTTGATGCCCTGCTGGATGCTTTCGCCCTTGGTATCCAGCGCCGTCCTGACGAACTCGGGATTGGTGGCGAGGAAATTGGACGGCGCCATCGCATCGACGATCTGCCGCGTCAGAAAGCGCATGCGGTTCCTGGTCTGGCCGTCAGGCACCGGCGCCGCGTCGGCCATGCGCTTCATGTACTCGGAATTGATCAGATAAGACTGCCGCAGATACTCGTAGAGCGGGCTTTCGCCCCACGCCGGATGATCGAAGCGCCTGTCACCTGCGGCCGCGCTGGCCACCTGCGGCGCCGGCTGGTCGGGGGCCTTGCCCAACATGCCTTGCCAAAGCTGGGCGTGCCGCCCCATCCATTCCTGCTGCAGGGCCTTGAGTTCCTCCGACTCCGCATTCCACGCCGCGGGATTTGTTGCGCCCGGCGTCGCGGCGAGCTTCTGCTGCTGCTCTGTCAGAAACTGGTTGAAGTTTTGAGCCATGGCGGTTCCGGTCTGGAACATGGCTTGCAGCAGGGCATTCTGATCGGGGGGGGAAGACATCCGGCACTCCTCAAGTCGGGCATTTATTTTGCACTGCACAATAAACGGTGTCAAGCAAGGCATCTGCTTTGTCCGTCCCAAAACCGGCGGGTGTATGCAATAACACGCAGGGCGGACCCGTATCAGTCAGCCCGGGGCAGCCGCCGCGACGCATCTTACCGGGCGGGTGGTCGATTTGTACTGTCCGCTGCAGCGCGACCGGCGCTGCCGTTGCCGGCAACAAGGCTAGTGCGCGGCGAAGAGGTCGACGATGCGGTCGGTCAGGACGATGGTGGCGATGCCGGCGGCGATGAGCAGTACCTGCTGAATGGTGGAGCGAAGTTCCGTACGCTTGTGCAGGCCCGGGATCAGATCGGCGACGGCGACGTAAATCATGCTCGCCGCCGCCAATGCCAGCAACACCGGCACCGCGCTTTGCACCCGGCCCAGCGCAGCATAGGCCAACAGGGCGCCGACCAGCGTCGCCAGGCTGGAAAGCAGGTTGAAGGCCAGCGCCCGCGTCTTGCTGTAGCCGGAATGCAGCAGGATGACGAAGTCGCCGACCTCCTGCGGGATCTCGTGCGCAATGATGGCCACTGCGGTGACAATGCCGAGGCGCACGTCTTCCATGAATGCGGCCGCAATCAGCACGCCATCGACGGTATTGTGGAAGGTGTCGCCGACCAGGATCATCATGCCGCTGCGGCCGTAATCGTGCTCGTTGTGCCGCCCGTGGTCATGCGCCAGCGGCTCGTGTCCCTCGCAGGACTCGATGTGGCAATGGCGCCACAGCACCAGTTTTTCCAGCACGAAGAAGGCCAGGATGCCGCCGAGCACCGTCGCCGTGGTGGTCGACGCATCGCCGCTGGCGGTGATGGCATGCGGCAGCACTTCCAGGAAGGAGGCCCCGAGCAATGCGCCGATGGCATAGCTGACGAGCAGGGACACCCCCCATTGCGCGCGCGCCCTCAAGGCAAATGCAGCGGCGGCGACCACGCTCAGCGCGCCGCCGACCAATGACATGACGATAATCCAGGAAAGAACGGACATGGGCGGCGGATTATAGGCGCTATTCCAGCCAGACCAGGCTGGCCATGCGCCCGGTGACGCCGTCGCGGCGGTAGGAAAAGAATCTTTCCGCATCGCTCATGGTGCAGCAGTCGGCGCCGGCAATACGCCCGATGCCAAGGGCATTAAGGCGCTGCCGCGCCAGGCCGTAGATGTCGCACAGCCACTTGCCCCCGGCGACGGCGGCAAACGCGCTCGCCGCCTGCTGATCGCGGGCGATGAAGGCATCACGCACCTCGCCGCCGACTTCGAAGGCCTGCGGCCCGATGGCGGGACCGAGCCAGGCCATCAGACGCGCTCCCGGCTCACCCATGGCAGCCACAGTGGCTTCGATCACGCCGGCCGCCAGACCACGCCAGCCGGCGTGCGCGATGCCGACGACAGTGGCGCGCTCGTCGCAGAACAACACCGGCAGGCAGTCGGCGACAAGCACGGCACAGACCACGCCGCGCTGTCGCGAAAAACTTGCATCGGCCTCGACCCCGGGCGCCGCCAGCGCGGCATCGACGCAGTGCGCACCATGCACCTGGGCCAGCCACAGCGGCTCTGCCGGCAGTTCGCGGCGCAACAGCGCCCGGTTGGCCGCCACCGCCGGGCGCTCGTCACCGACGTGCGCGCCCAGATTGAAACTTTGCCACGGCCCGTGGCTGACTCCACCGCAGCGCGTCGTCGCCAGCGCGCGCACCCCCGGCGGCGCCGGCCAGCCGGGAAGGATGTAGTCAGTCATGCCGCAGGTCTTCGAGCAGCTGCGCGAAATCTTCCGGCAACGGCGACTCCCAGGCCACTTCAGCGCCGCCAGCCGGATGCTGCAATGCCAGCCGCCAGGCATGCAGCGCCTGGCGCGGAAATGCATCCAGCCGGGCATCGCCGCTCCTGCTCCGGCCATACACCGCATCGCCCGCCAGCGGATGCTTGATCGACGTCAGATGCACGCGGATCTGATGTGTGCGCCCGGTTTCCAGGCGGCATTCGAGCAGCGTGGCTTTGGCGAAGCGCTCGAGCACCGCGTAATGCGTGCGCGCCTCCTTGCCGCCGGCCCGCACGATGGCCATTTTCGTGCGCTGCACGGCATGGCGCCCCAGCGGCGCATCGACGCTGCCATCGCGCTCGACCGTGCCCAGCACCAGCGCCAGGTAGTGTCGCTTCACCGAGCGTGCCTGCATCTGCCGCACCAGGTCGGTCTGCGCCGTCAGGGTCCGCGCCACCACCAGCAGTCCGCTGGTGTCCTTGTCCAGCCGATGCACTATGCCGGCACGGGGTATCGCGGCCAGTTCCGGCGCATGGTGCAACAGCGCGTTCATCAGCGTGCCCGAGGCGTTGCCGTTACCCGGATGCACCACCAGGCCGGCCGGCTTGTCGATCACGATCAGGCTCTCGTCCTCGAACACGACGTTGAGCGCGATGTCCTCCGCCGCGTCGGCGAGACCCGGCGTCGCTGGCGCGGCGGCAGCGGCGTCGAAAACGATGCGCTCGCCGCCATACACCTTGCGCTTGGGCTCGGCCGCGCTGCCGTCGAGCAGAATCAGTCCCTGCTTGAGCCAACCCTGAAGGCGGCTGCGCGAGTGCTCGGGAAACAGCTTCGCCAATGCGGCGTCGAGCCGCCATCCGGCGCACTCCCGGGGGATTTCCGCGCTCGGGGGCTGGCAGGGGCTTCGGCTATAATCGGCCGCATAGTCATGCGAGGTCTTCACCATGCGTAGTGTAGCGGCATTCCTCCGGGCGCTTGCCCCCATCGTGGTCATTGGCGCCAGTCTCGGTACCACCCTGCTGGGAGGCTGCGGCCTGCTGCCCGACGTGGTCGACGAAACCGCCGGCTGGACACCCAGCAAGCTCTACTCCGAAGCCAAGGAGGCCATGAGCGACGGCGCCTACGACAAGGCCATCAAGTTTTTCGAAAAGCTCGAGTCGCGTTTCCCCTACGGCCGCTATGCGCAGCAGGCGCAGCTTGAAGTTGCCTACGCCTACTTCCGCCAGGGGGAGGTGGCCTCCACCATTGCCGCCTGCGACCGCTTTGTGCGCCTGCATCCGAACCATCCCAACGTCGACTACGCCTACTACCTCAAGGGTCTCGCCAACTTCAACGAAGATCTCGGCCTGATGGGCTACGTCAGCCTGCAGGATCTCAGCGAGCGCGACCCCAAGGCGGCGCGCGACTCCTTCGATGCCTTCAAGGTGCTGGTCGCCAAGTACCCCGAAAGTCGCTATACGCCGGACGCCATGGCGCGCATGAAGTACCTGATCAATACACTGGCGTCCTATGAAGTGCATGTCGCGCGCTACTACATGAAGCGGGAAGCCTACATCGCCGCGCTCAATCGCGCGCAAACTGCGGTCAAGACCTACCCGGACGCTCCCGCCAACGAAGAGGCCCTGTTCATCATGGTCAAGGCCTATGATCTGCTCGGCATGAACAGCCTGCGCGACGACGCCGAGCGCGTGATGCGCAAGAACTTCCCCAAGAGCGAATACTACGAACGCGGCCTCAACCGCGACCTGCCGTGGTGGCGACTCTGGTAGTTCGCGTCCGGCTCAAGCCTTTGCCGTTTGTGACCCGACTTCAAATCTTGCACCACGGCGACACGGCGCAAATCAGAAGCTTGAACACCAGCCTTGATTTTCGCCGTGTCGCCGTGATCACCGTGGTAAATGCTCTTCCGGCGTGTCGAGCTTAGGAAAATTCCCCATGCCCGTCGACATCAATTCACCCCCACTTTGTCTCGGCATCGTCGGCACCGGTGCCATGGGTCGCGGCATTGCCCAGATCGCCGCACAGGCCGGCATCCGCGTGCTGATGTTCGACGCCTTGCACGGCGCCGCAAGCGGCGCACGCGAAACGGTCATCGGCACGCTGGCCAGGCTGGCGGAGAAAGGCAAGATCCCGGCGGAAGCTTTGGCCGCGGCGTCGGCCAGGCTGGAAGTCGTGCCCCGGCTCGAAGGGCTGGCTTCGGCGCAGGTCATCGTCGAGGCCATCGTCGAGAATCTGGATGTCAAGAAAGCCTTGTTCCAGCAGCTCGAGGACATCATCGGCGCCGATTGCATCCTCGCCACCAATACCTCGTCGCTGTCGGTAACCTCCATCGCCGCCGCCTGCAAGCGGCCGGAGCGCGTAGCTGGCCTGCACTTCTTCAACCCCGTGCCGCTGATGAAGATCGTCGAGGTGGTGGACGGCCTGCTCACCGCGCCCCGGGTCAGTGCCGCGCTGCTGGCGCTGGGGCAGCGCATGGGCCACACCGCGGTGCAGACCAGAGACACGCCGGGCTTCATCGTCAACCATGCCGGCCGCGGCTTCGTCACCGAAGCCCTGCGCATCCTCGGCGAAGGCATTGCCGATTTCCGCGAAGTCGACCGCATCATGCGCGAAGCCGCCGGCTTTCGCATGGGGCCGTTCGAACTGATGGATCTCACCGGGCTCGATGTTTCGCAACCGGTGATGGAATCCATCTACCACCAGTACTACGAAGAACCGCGCTACCGGCCCTCGGCCATCGCCGCCCAACGCCTCGCCGGCGGGGTACTCGGGCGCAAGACCGGGCGCGGCTTCTACAGCTATTCCGGTGGCGTACAGGAGCCGGCGGCGGTGGCCGCCGTGCCGGACGCCAGGGCCGCCAGCGTCTGGGTCAGCCAGACCCATCCGGAATGGGCCGACGTCCTGCGCGAGATCGCGGCTGCCGCCGGCATCGAGGTCGAGACCGACTACGCCCCCAGCAGCCAGGCCCTGTGCATCGTCACCCCGCTCGGAGCGGATGCCACCACCGCCTGCGTCACGCAAGGCCTCGACCCCGCACGCAGCGTCGCCATCGACTGCCTGTTGGGGCTCGGCAGCGGCGGCCCGGCGCGCCGCACCCTGATGACCACGCCGCTCACTTCCGCGGCGACGCGCGATGCGGCGCACGCCCTGTTTGCCGCCGACGGCAGCGCGGTCAGCGTGATCCGCGACAGCGCCGGCTTCGTCGCCCAGCGCATCCTCGCCTGTATCGTCAACATCGGCTGCGACATCGCCCAGCAGCGCATCGCCAGCCCGGCCGACATCGACCGCGCGGTAACGCTGGGTCTGGGCTACCCCAAAGGTCCGCTGGCTTTCGGCGACGCCCTGGGCGCCATGAACGTGCTGGCGATCCTCGAAGCCATGCAGAGCTTCTACGGCGACCCGCGCTACCGTCCCAGTCCGTGGCTGAAACGCCGCGCCCTGCTAGGCATCTCGCTCCTTACCGACGACACTTGAGCAAACCCGCCCCGCTCCGCCAGCGCCTTCTGCTCACTCAGGTCTTCTGCGCATAAAAGCGGATCGCATTGCGCCCCGCTTCCTTGGCCTGATACATTGCCGCGTCAGCCCACTTGAGGATTTCATCCTGGCTGGCTTCGTGATTCATGAACAAGGTCACGCCGATGCTCACCGTGCAATGATGTTCGACCGTTGCCTCGATGTTTCCATCACGCCTGATTTCCAGCAGATAGGGTTGCGAGAGGCGGAGGCGGATCTTTTCCGCGACCAGTTCGGCTTGCCCAGTCGAGAGGGCTTTATCCGGGCTCAATTCACTCAGCATCACCACGAACTCGTCGCCGCCGAAGCGCGCCACGGTATCCATCTCGCGGATGCAGCTTTTCAGCCGATCCGCCGCTTCCACCAGCAGCAAGTCGCCAACCACATGGCCATGGGTGTCGTTCAGCGGCTTGAAGTTGTCAAGGTCAAGGAACATCAGTGCGCCGTAGCAAGCGCTGCGCTTGCTGGCCGCCATGGTCTGACTCAGGCGGTCGTTGAGCAGGCGACGGTTGGGCAGGCTGGTGAGCGCGTCGTAGAAGGCCAACTGCCGCACCTGCTCTTCCATCCGGTTGCGCTCGGTGATGTCGATGTAGATGGTGACGAAGCCGCCGCCGGGCAGGGGCATGCCGCGGATATCCAGCACCGTTCCGTTGGGACGGACGCGCTCGATGGTATGCGGCTTGAAGTTGCGCGCACGGTCGACGATGGCGACTGTCTGCTGCTCCGGGTCGCCCGGGCCGTATTCGCCGCGGCCCACGTTGTAGCGGATGATGTCCTCGAAATTCAGGTCGGGCCGGGCAAACAGCGAATCGGGCAGTTCCATCAACTGCCTGAACTGCTTGTTGTGCGCGGCCAGGCGCAGGTCGGCGTCGAACAGGGAGATGGCCCCGGGGAAATTCTCGATGATCGCGGAAAGCACGTCGTTCTGCCGCACCAGCTTTTCCTCGATGCCCTTGCGCTGCGTGATGTCATGCCAGATGCAGTAGATGAGTTGCCTGTCCCCGACCACGATGATCGAGAGCGTCACCTCGGCGATGAAATTCGTGCCGTCGGCCTTGCAGTGCGTCCATTCAAACCGGTGCAGACCCCGCTCCCGGGCGATGGCCATCATTCTCTCCGCCTTGGCGTAGGAGTTCTCGCCGTCGGCTTGCACCGCCGGCGAAAGCCTTGATGGATGGACGTTCAGGAGTTCCGCTTGCCCTGAGTAGCCAAGCGCCCTGACGGCCGCTTCGTTGCATTTGACAAAGCGGTTGCCGTCGATGATCCACGCCGGATCAGGCGACGACTCGAACAGCTGCTTGAACCAGCTCTGATCGGTTTCAAAGGCGGAAAGTGGCATCGGCTATAGTCCTTTGGCGTCGGCCAATGATGCCATCATAGCCGGCCGGGCGCAATCTCCGCTGCAGGGTGGGAATACGTGGCGCCCCGCCGCCGTGGCAATTACAGCCTCCCGGCAGTCTCAGACGCCGCGCTGCCGGCGCACCTCGAACAGGCAGATGCCGGCAGACACCGAAACATTGAGGCTTTCGACGCTGCCGTGCATCGGAATGCGCGCCAGTTCGTCGCAGGTCTCACGCGTCAGGCGGCGCATGCCGTCGCCTTCGGCGCCGAGCACCCAGGCGCAGGGACCTTTCTGGTCGATGGCATAAAGCTCGCGCTCGGCCGAACCTTCGGCGCCGATGACCCAGATGCCGCGTTCCTGAATCTCCCGCAGCGAGCGCGCCAGATTCGTCACCACGACGTAGGGCACGGTATCGGCGGCGCCGCTGGCAACCTTGATCACCGTGGCGTTGAGGCCGCAGGCCTTGTCTTTCGGCGCCACCACCGCATGCGCCCCGGCGGCATCGGCGACGCGCAGGCAGGCGCCGAGATTGTGCGGATCGGTGACGCCGTCCAGTACCAGCAGCAAAGCCGGTTCGGTCAAACCATCGAGCACGTCGTCCAGCGTCACGTGCTTTGCCTGCGCCGCGACGCGCGCCACCACCCCCTGATGCTGGGTGCCGCCGGCCAGGCCGTCGAGGCGCCTGGCATCGGACAGGATGACGCGCACGCCGCGGGTCTCGGCCAGTCGCAACAGGTCGCGCATGCGGCCGTCCTGGCGCCCCTCGGCCACGGTTATTTCCCTGACGTCATCGGCGGCGTGGCGCAGCTTGGCGGTGACGGCATGAAAGCCGTGGATCAGGCGGGTGTCATTGCGGGTGTCAGTCATTGCCGGCCTCTTTGAGTATGCGGACTTCGCGTTGCGGATAGGGAATGCTTATGCCGGCCTGCTTGAATTCGCGCCAGATCGCCAGATTGATGTCCGAGCGCAGCACGCCGACGCCGGCTGCCGGATCGGCGACCCAGAAGCCGAGTTCGAGATTGATGCCGGATTCGGCAAATTCCTTGAGCAGCACCGCCGGCGCCGGCTCAGCGACCACCCTCTGCTGCGTCCTGGCCGCCGCCACCATGATGGCCATGGCGCGTTCCAGGTCGCTGTCATAGCCGACCTGCAGCGGCAGCGCCACGCGCACGTGGGGGTCGCTGTAGGACTCGTTCTGCACCACCGAACCGACCAGCAGTTCGTTGGGCACCAGGGCTTCGATGCCGTTCAGGTTCTTCAGCACGGTATAGCGCGTGGTGATGCGCGTCACCTCGCCGCGGTCGCTGCCGACCGAAATGAGGTTGCCGATGCGGATCGAATTGTCGAGCAGCAGGATGAAGCCGGAGACGTAGTTGCTGGCGATCTTCTGCAAACCGAAGCCGAGGCCGACACCGAGCGCGCCGCCGAACACCGACAGCGTGGTGAGATCGATGCCGACCATCGGCAGACCGATCAGCACCGCAACCAGTATCAGCAGCGCACGCGACAGGCGTGCCAGCACCGCACGCAGATTGTTGTCGAGTCCGGCCGCCGCATTCAGCCGCGATTCGATCGCGCTGGAGAGCCAGAGCGCCAGCAGGACGGTGGCGAGGACCGCGGCGGCGCCCTGGAGGAAGATCCATAAGCTCAGCTTCTGTTTGCCGGCGGTGAAGGTCACCGACTCCAGCGCGTCTATCACGTCGGGCAGCAGGCCCGTGATGTGCAGGGCGACGATGGCCCACACCAGCAGGGAAAAGACCCGCTCGAACTGGGCCAGCCAGGTGGCGTCGATGAAACTCACCCGCAGCACGTAGAACACCACGCGAATCACCGCCAGCGAGCCCAGCAGCGGCAGTGCCAGCGAGAACAGGCCGACGTGGATCCACTGCTGCGCCAGAGGACGCGCCAGCAGCACCAGGATCAAGGCCAGCATGGGAAAGGTGATGCGGCGCAGTCCGCCGCGGCCGAGCTCCCAGGCGCGGCCGCCGGCGACGTGCCTGCCGCGCAGCAGGCGTTCGCCCAGTTTCGCCAGCAGCAGGCAGGCCGCCAGCGCCAGCAGTTGCCAGACCAGATCCGCTTCACCCAGATCGGCGATGAATCCGCGCCAGAGGCTGGCAAGTTGGTGTTGGCTCATGTCAGTTGGATCCGCTCATTGCTTCGGCCTCGTCGCGATGGCGCTGCCAGTTGTCCAGGTAGCGCCGCGCCAGTGCAGGATTGTCGCGCAACAGCAGCAGGTTTTCGGCATTGCGCGCCTGCGCCGACCAGGTGAAATTGTAGCTGCCGGTGATGACGATGCCGTGTTCGCCGGGCACGTCGATCAGGATGATCTTGTTGTGGGCCGCGGCGTAACGCGTTTCCAGCCAGACCGGTATGCCCCCTGCAAGCAGTTTCGGGATCAGCGAATTCTCGCCCTTGGCGGCCATCTCCCTGTCGGTCAGCACCTCGACCGCCACGCCGCGACTCTTGGCGTCGAGCAGCGCCGCGGCGATCGCGCGACTGGTGAGCAGATAGGCCTGCACATGCACGCTCTGCTTCGCCTTGCCCAGCGCCCGCACGATGGCGCCCTCGGCATCGTCCCACGGTGTGAACAATGCCTCGACGCTGCCCGTTGCCGGCAACGGCGCCGCCACGACGGCAACACTGGCGCCGAAAAACAGCGCCAGTGCCGTTAACAGCGACCATCTCCCCAGCCCCCTTCCAGGGGGTGACTGCGGTTCGCGGGCTGCGCCCGCTCCATGTTTAACGTTCATTTGGTCCGTTCCAGCACCGCCGCATAGAAGGCATCGGTGCCGTGCTTCTGCGGCGACAGGCGCATGTCCTCGCCGCAGTCGATGATGATGCCCTGTGCCGCCAGCACCTCTTGCGCCGACAGGCGATGGAAGTCGGCATGGGTGGCGAGGAAGGCATCGACGATGGCTTCGTTCTCCTCGGCGAGAATGCTGCAGGTGGCATACACCAGGCGACCGCCGGGCCGGACCAGTTTTGCCGCCGCGGCGAGAATCGCCGCCTGCTTGGCGGTCAGCTGATCCACGCTCTGCGGCGACTGGCGCCATTTCAGGTCGGGGTTGCGGCGCAATGTCCCCAACCCGGAACAGGGTGCGTCCACCAGCACCCGGTCGGCCTTGCCCGCCAGCCGCTTCACCCGCGTGTCATTCTCGCCGGAGAGGCAGGCCGGATGCACGTTCGACAGCCCGGCGCGGGCGGCGCGCGGTTTCAGCTTGGCCAGCCGCTTGTCGGATACGTCAAAGGCATACAGGCGTCCGGTGGAGCGCATCAGCGCCCCCAGGATCAGCGTCTTGCCGCCGGCGCCGGCACAGAAATCCACCACCATCTCGCTGCGTTTCGGCGCCAACAGGTAGCCCAGCAGTTGCGAGCCCTCGTCCTGCACCTCGATGCTGCCGTCGAGGAAAGCCGGATGCTTCTGCAGGTAGGGCTTGGTCTTCAGCCGCAGCCCCAGCGGCGAATACGGGCAGGGTGCGGCGACGATGCCGTCGGCGGCGAGAAGCGTTATCACCGCCTCGCGTTCCGCCTTCAGCGAATTCACGCGCAGATCAAGCGGCGCCGGCGTGTTGAGGGCGCGCGCCAGGGCCAGCAGTTCGTCCGGCGTCATTCTCAGTGCCAAGCGCTCCGCCAGCCAGTCGGGGAAATCCAGCTGCTCGGCCAGGCTCAGTTCCGGTTCCGGCTGGCGCCGGATGTCGGCCAGCCATTCTGCTTCGCCCGGCAGCAGCGCGCCTTCGAGCTGGCGCTGCGACATGCCGCGCACCCGCGACAGCGACAGCAGCACCAGTTCGCGCGGCGAGATGCGGCGCGGCGCGGTCGCCTTCGGACCGCGCCTGGGCGTCGCCCCCGGCGCGAGGAACGCCGGCTCGAGATTCGGCCCCGAGGCGGCGAGGCGCTCCAGCAGGCGTTTGCGGCGCAACACGGCATAGGCCGTTTCGGCGATGAAGGCACGATCCCTGGCTCCGCTCTTGCGCGCGCGGAAGAAGGCCGAGAGGGCGCCGTCGGCCGGCAAAATGAAAGTCAGCAGTTGCGCGGTCGCGGCCACTGCGGCATTCAGCAGATCGGCGCCAAGCCCGTCCGCCGCGGCCGGCGTGTCGCCCGCCGCATGCCGCTCAGCACTTTCATCGCGACGCCGGCCGCCGGCGCGCGGCCTGGCGGTTTGCCTGTCATCCTTGGGATTGCCGCCCCTGCTCTTGAAAGAGGGCTTTGATGCAGTAGTCATTGTTTCTCCAGGGTGTCGGTGTCGTCCGCAAGCTGATCGAAGATCTCGCCCTTGCGGTCGGTAAAACGTATTTTCAGGGGCAGCCCGCGCTTCTCTGCTGCGATCCACAGTTCGATGCTGTCGCTGCCGCTGCGGGTCCTCAGGTGCGTGGCCAGGCGCTCACCGGAGGGCAGCGCCACGGCTTCCTCGCCGAGGATTTCGAAATGGTAGGTCTCCAGTCTGCGCCCGGTGGCTATGGCCAGGTCCAGTACGCCGCTTTTCGGCGCCAGCAGCACCAGCTGGTAATACATCGAAAGCATGTCCTGCGCGCCGGCGGCGACAGCCTCCTCGCGCCCGGCATAGGCGACGATGCGGCGCGTCCAGTCGAAGTTCGCGGTATCCAGCCCGCCGACACGCTCATGGCGGAACTGATTCGGCTTGAGGCCCTCTGCCGTCACCTCGCCGCGGCTCGTCTGCACTACCCGCGCCGGCTTGAAGACGGCCGCCAGCCCGGTGGTTTCGGTGACGCTTTGCAGGCTGTAGGCGAGTCCGTCATGTTCCCAGGTATGCACCGACTGGCCGATGACGAAGCCGCCCTCGCCGCGCGTAATGGAGTAGCGCAGACGCCCCTTGAGCGGCAGCGCGCCGGGTGGCGGCAGCAGCGGAGCCGGCGCCGCTGCTGCAGGAGCCGATGCAAAGACGGCCGGCGGGGGCTCGAATACCGGCACCTCCGGCACGGGGACAGGCGCAGCGGCGACGGGCGCTACGGCAGCCGTTGCCGCTGTCGCCGCATGCGGCCGCGGTTTGTCCGCTGCCGGCTTCGGCGCCGGTCTGGCGACAGGCGCCGCTTCCTGGCGTGACGGCGGCGGCAGCAACACGGCGCCCAGCGTCAGCGGCGCCTCGGCCTCATTGACGCCGGGGAGCGTCCAGCCCGGGCTGACCAGCGCCGCAACGTGGATCAGGGCCGAGGCAAGCAGGGCCAGAGCAAGCGGCATCTCAGTCGGCTTGCGGCGCGTGCAGCGAGCCGCAAGCCGCGGTCTCGCCGGCCAGTCGCGCGCGACCGTCCGCCAGTTGCAGCCGGCCTTCCAGAAACCAGCGCGCCACACGCGGGTAGAGAACATGCTCCTCGGCCAGCACGCGACGGGCCAGGCTGTCGGCGTCATCGTCGGCCAGAACCGGCACCGCCGCCTGGGCGATGATCGGCCCGCCGTCGAGCGCCGGCGTGACGAAATGCACGCTGCAGCCATGCAGCCGGACCCCGGCGGCCAAGGCCTGGGCGTGCGTCCTGACGCCGGGGAAGGCCGGCAACAGGGAGGGATGGATATTCAGCAGGCGGCCTTCAAAGCGGCGCACGAAACCGTCGGTAAGGATGCGCATGAAACCGGCAAGCAGCACCAGGTCGGGCGCGTGACGCTCAATTTCGTCGGCCAGCACGGCATCGAATTCCTCGCGCGAGGCAAAACCGCGGTGGTCGATGGCGATGCCGGCAATGCCGCGGCCGGCCGCCGCCGCAAGGCCCGCCGCATCCGGACGATTGCTGATGACGGCGGCGCAGGTGCCGGGCAGACCGGCATCGAGCAGCGACTCCATGTTGCTGCCGCGGCCGGAAATGAGGATGACGTAGCGTTTCATCGCAGCGCCATGACCGGGAGAAACACCGCCGTGGCCAGGCTTTGCGCCACCCGGGCGATGGTGCGGTGGCCCTTGTCGGCGACCACGCTCGAGAGCAGGTCGAGGTTGCCGATCATCTTGCCGAATTCACGCTCGAAGCTGAGGTTCGCCGCCTGCCCGCCCTGCCCCGTTTCATTGCTCAGCAACAGCAGGGCACCGCCGCCATCGCGCGCATTGGCCAGCTTCCAGGCGGCAATCTCGAGGTTGCGCGCACTGTTGTAGAGTTTCTGCGCATCGAGGTCGTCGAGCATGAAGAACTCCGTCTTTTCGTCGAATGCGGCATTCAGCATGGCGCCGATGCCGGCGATGAACACGGCGACGCGGTCGCCGGCGAAATCCTCGCGCAGCGCCAGCAGGATGGCTTCCGTGCCTGACTTGCCGCCGGCTTCCGGCAGACGCCAGCCGTTGCGCGGATCGAGCAGGCGATCGAGCGCCGCCTCGACACTGGCGTGGCCGCCCTTCTTCCATTCGCGCGGATTGCGCCGGTAGAGCTTTTCCGCAAGTACCCGCAGGCTGGCAAACACCTCGCGCCGATGGACATCGGCAACACGGTCGATGTCGCTCTTGCCGATCTGCTTGGGATCGAAACTGGCCACCGAATCACCTGCCGAGCGATTCCGCTCACCCGGCTGCGCAGCCGCCTGCAGGCCGTTTTGGGCGCAGCCGGCCTGCAGCAGGATGAGGGCTGTCGCCGCGCCGCGCATGTTCAGGAAGCGTTCGCCGCAAAACGCTGGCGCAGCCACGCCAGCACCAGGGGCAGCAGCGACAGGCCGATGGTGCCGAAGACAATCAGGGAAAGATTGGCCTTGACCCATGGCAGGTTGCCGAACCAGAAACCGGCAAGGCACAGCGAGAAAACCCAGAGCACCGCGCCGCAAAGATCGAACAGGAAATAGCGCGCATAGGTCATGTTGGCGACACCGGCGACAAAGGGCGCAAAAGTCCGCACGAACGGCATGAAGCGCGCCACCAGCATGGTCTTGCCGCCATGCGTCTCATAGTAGGCGTGCGTCAGGTCGAACGCCTTGCGATTGAAGAAACGCGACTTCTCGCCCCATGTCAGGATGCGCTTGCCCGCCCAGCGGCCGACCCAGTAGTTGGTGTTGTCGCCGAGCACGGCCGCCGCCAGCAGCACGCCGGTGACGATGCCGATGTCGAAACTGCCGCCGCTGGTCGCGGCCAGGGCCCCGGCCACGAAAAGCAGCGAATCGCCGGGCAGGAAAGGCGTCACGACGAGACCCGTCTCGCAAAACACGATGGCGAAAAGTATGGCGTAAACCAATGTGCCGTACTGCGCCAGGAGCATGGACAGGTACTTGTCCACGTGCAGGACGACATCGATGAACTGGGCGAGAAATTCCACGTGGGCGCAAACGGGCAGGGAAAGGCGTGATTTTACCGGAAGCTATATGTCCCCGAACCGCAGGTGAGGGGACGGTATCCCGGCGATATGTCCCCGAACCGCAGGTGAGGGGACGGTATCCCGGCGATATGTCCCCGAACCGCAGGTGAGGGGACGGTATCCCGGCGATATGTCCCCGAACCGATGGTGAGGGGCCGGTATCCGGAGGATAATCCGGCCCCTATGGGAATCATCAAGCCGCTGCCGGAACTCCTGATCAGCCAGATCGCCGCCGGCGAAGTGGTGGAGCGGCCGGCGTCGGTGCTCAAGGAGTTGCTGGAAAACAGCCTCGACGCCGGCGCCACGAGGATCGACGTGCAACTCGAAGAAGGCGGCGTGCGCCTGATCCGCGTCGTCGATGACGGCGCCGGCATCGCCCCGGAAGACCTGCCGCTGGCCCTGGCGCGCCACGCCACGAGCAAGATCGCCAGCCTCGACGAACTGGAACGGGTCGCCAGCTACGGCTTTCGCGGCGAAGCGCTGGCCTCCATCGCCTCGGTCGCCCGCGTCACTATAACCAGCCGCCACGCCTCGCAGACCCATGCCTTCCGGCTGCGCAGCGAGGCCGGCGGCGTTGAACCGGCGGCGCTGGCCGGCGGCACCGTGATCGAAGTCGCCGACCTGTACTTCAACACCCCGGCGCGGCGCAAGTTCCTCAAGTCCGAGGCCACCGAATTCGCCCATTGCGACGAGGTCCTGCGCCGCATGGCGCTGGCGCGACCGGACGTCGCCTTCACGCTGAGCCACAACGGCAGCGCCAAACGCCGTCTCGCCGGCGCCGACTTCCCGCGACGCGCCCGGGAAATCATCGGCGAGGATTTCTTCCCCCAGGCCCGGCCGCTCGACGCCAGCGCCGGGCCCTTGCGGCTTTCCGGCCTCGCTGCGCTGCCGGCCTATTCACGGGCGGGACGCGACGAGCAGTATTTCTTCGTCAACGGCCGCTTCGTCCGCGACAAGCTGCTGATGCACGCCGCGCGCCAGGCCTGGGCCGACATCCTGCACGGGGCGCGGCATCCGGCCTACGTGCTGTTCCTCGAACTCGACCCCGCCGGCGTCGATGTCAATGTCCATCCGGCCAAGACCGAGGTGCGCTTTCGCGATGCCCGCGGCATCCACCAGTTCGTTTTTCATGTCCTGCAGCGCACCCTGGCCACCCCGCTGAGCGCCGCCGCGGCTGCGCCGGAGCCGACACCGGGCTACGCGCCATCCGCCTTTTCCCTCTCGCGCCAAGCCGGCCTGGCGGTCGGCGAAGCGGCTGCCAGGCCTTACCTTGAATTCGCCCGCACGGCGTTCGCCGCAGCCGAAGGCGACGTGCCGCCGGCGCCGGCGGCCGCCCCCGGGGACGGCGCTGCGCCGCTGCTCGGCTACGCCATCGCGCAGTTGCACGGCGTCTATATCCTCGCCCAGAATGCCACCGGCATGGTGCTGGTGGACATGCACGCCGCACATGAACGCATCCTCTACGAGAAGCTGAAAAACAGCCTCGACGCCGGACCACCGGCGACGCAGGCGCTGCTGGTGCCGCTGCTGCTGTCGGCCGGCGAAGCCGAAATGGCGACGGCCGGCGAACAGGGCGAGGCCCTGGCTGCGCTGGGCTTTGCCGTCGCCGCCGCCGGACCGCGGGAACTCGCCGTGCGCAGCCTGCCGGCATTGCTGGCGGGCGGCAACGCGGTCGATCTGGTGCGCTCGCTGCTCGGGGAACTGGCCGAACATCCGGCCAGCCGCGTGATCGAAACCCGTCGCAACGAACTGCTGGCGACCATGGCCTGCCACGGCGCGGTGCGCGCCCACCGGCTGCTCAGCCTGCCGGAAATGAACGCCCTGCTGCGCCAGATGGAAGAGACCGAGCGCGCCGACCAGTGCAACCACGGCCGGCCGACCTGGGTTCAGTTGTCGATGGCGGAACTCGACAAGCTGTTCCTTCGTGGCCGCTAAGCCCCGTCCGTTAACGCTCCCGCAAGGTGACCGGCGACCGCCGGCCATTCTCCTCATCGGCCCCACCGCCAGCGGCAAGACGGCGCTGGCCTTCGAACTGGCGACGCGCCTGCCCTGCGACATCATCAGCATCGATTCGGCTCAGGTGTTTCGCGACATGGACGTCGGCACCGCCAAGCCCGATGCCGCCACGCTGGCGCGTTTCCCGCACCGGCTGATCGACCTCATCACGCCGGAGCAACGCTATTCGGCGGCAGCGTTCCGCAGCGACGCGCTGCGCGAGATGGCGGCCAGCACCGCAGCCGGCCGCATTCCGCTGCTGGTCGGCGGCACCATGCTCTACGTCAAGGCGCTGCGCTCGGGCCTCGCCGACCTGCCGCAGGCCGATCCGGCGCTGCGCGCGCAGATCGACGCCGAAGCCGCGGCGCGCGGCTGGCCCGCCCTGCATGCCGAACTGGCGCTACTTGACCCGGACACGGCGGCGCGACTCAAACCCAACGATGCCCAGCGCATACAGCGCGCCGTCGAAGTGCTGCGTCTGAGCGGTCGCAGCCTCGGCAGTTTTTTCGCCGAGCAGGAGCGCGCCGCCCTGCCTTTCCGCAGCCTGACGCTGGCGCTGGTGCCGGCCGATCGCGGCGCCCTGCACCGGCGCATCGAACAGCGCTTTGACGCCATGCTGCAGGCCGGCCTGATCGATGAAGTAGCGGGCCTGCGGAGAAAGTACCAACTCGACGGCGGACTGCCTTCGATGCGCTGCGTCGGCTACCGCCAGGTCTGGGAAATGCTCGAAGGACAATTGCCGCGCGGCGAATTGCGCGACCGCGGCGTGTTCGCCACGCGGCAGTTCGCCAAGCGGCAGCTGACCTGGCTGAGGAGCATGGACGAACTGAGGATCTTCGATCCGCTGGCGGCGGATCCGACGGCGGCCGTGCTGGCCGCGGTCGATGCCCACCTGTCGGAATGAGTTGTCGCCGGCCCGCACCGGGCTGCGGGTTCAGCCGGCGCTAAATGACGATGGTCTGCGCCTGGCCCTCGCCGCGCGCCTCGATGCGTCCGATGTGATGGACCGTCTCGCCGGCCGCGGCAAGCAGTTGCCGCGCAGCGCCGGCATTGGCTTCGGCAACGATCACCACCATGCCGATGCCGCAGTTGAAGACCCGATGCATTTCGGCGTCGGCCACCTGGCCTTCCTTTTGCAGCCACTGAAACAGGGGCGGCAGGGGCCAGTTGTTGCGGTCGATGATCGCCGTCAGATTGTCGGCCAGCACCCGCGGGATGTTTTCGGTGAGGCCGCCGCCGGTGATGTGCGCCATGCCCTTTACCGGCATCGCCTGCATCAGCGCCAGCAGCGACTTGGCGTAGATGCGCGTCGGCGCAATCACCGCATCGGCCAGCGGCACGCCGCCGATATCCATGGCCAGGTCGGGCCGGGCGCGCTCAAGAATCTTGCGGATCAGCGAATAGCCGTTGGAGTGCGCGCCGGACGAGGCCAGCCCGAGCACGACATCGCCCGGCCGGATCGACTTGCCGTCGATGATCGCCGACTTTTCCACCGCGCCGACGGCGAAGCCGGCCAGGTCGTATTCGCCTTCCGGGTACATGCCGGGCATTTCCGCGGTCTCGCCACCGATCAGCGCGCAGCCGGCGAGTTCGCAACCCCGGGCGATGCCTTCGACCACCGTCGCGGCGGTGTTTACGTCGAGCCGGCCGCAGGCGAAGTAGTCGAGGAAGAACAGCGGCTCGGCGCCCTGCACCAGGATGTCATTGACGCTCATCGCCACCAGATCCTGGCCGACGGTGTCATGGCGGTTCCACTGGAAGGCCAGCTTGAGCTTGGTGCCGACGCCATCGGTGCCCGACACCAGCACCGGATCGCGAAACTTCTTGGAGATCTCAAACAGCGCGCCGAAGCCGCCGATGCCGGCCAGCACCTCGGGACGCATGGTACGTTTGGCGGCCGGCTTGATGCGCTCGACCAGAGCGTCGCCGGCATCGATCTCGACCCCGGCATCGCGGTAGGTCAGCGGGGGGGACGCGGAGGTGGAATCAGTCAAGATGGAGTCCTAGCAGACACGGGCGGAACGAATGACAGGGGCACGGTTTGCGGCCGGATGGGCGATAATCCGCGCTGCCAATCACAGCGATGCTGCGAATTTTACCGGAAATGACCGCGCCTCCCGACACCCGCCGCAGCGACCTCCTGCAAGCCAGCCTGTGGATAGCGGCCGGACTGGCGATTCTCGCCCTGCTCTACACGCTGTCGCCGATCCTGACGCCCTTTCTGCTGGCGGGAATCCTCGCCTATATCTGCAACCCGGCGACCGACCGCATTGCCGGCTGGGGCCTGCCGCGCCTGCTGGCCGTAGTTCTGGTCATGCTGGCGCTGACGGCGCTGGCCGCCTGCCTGATCCTGATCATCCTGCCCTTGCTGTACGAAGAGGGCGCAGTGCTCGCGGCTCGCACACCCGAGGCGCTGACGCTGGCCAACGAGAAGCTCTCGCCCTGGCTGCGCGAGCACTTCGGCATCCGCCTGCGCTTCGATTCGGCCTCGCTGCAGAAGCTGGCCGCCGGCAACTGGGACACGGTGCAGGCCATCCTCGAGCGCATCTACCTTTCGCTCAAGATCGGCGGCGTGGCGCTGGTGGGCCTCGCCATCAACCTGATGCTGGCGCCGGTGGTGATGTTCTACCTGCTGCTCGACTGGCACGGCATGCTGGCCAGGGCCAGCCGCATCATCCCCCGCCCCTGGCACGCCAAGGTAACCGGCGTGGCGCAGGAAATCGACGGCGTGCTGTCGCAATACCTGCGCGGCCAGCTGCTGGTCATGGCCCTGCTGGCGGCCTACTACGTCGCCGCCCTGTGGCTGGCCGGCATTCCCTCGGCGCTGTCGATAGGCATCGTCACCGGCCTGCTGATCTTCATTCCCTATCTCGGCTTTGCCACCGGACTGGTGCTTGCCCTGCTGGTGGCCGCGCTGCAGTTCGCGGGATGGGGACCGGTCGTCGCGGTGATGATCGTGTATGGCATCGGCCAGGTACTCGAAAGTTTCCTGCTCACGCCCTTCCTCGTCGGCGAGCGCATCGGCCTGCATCCGCTGGCGGTGATCTTCGCCCTGATGGCCTTCGGCCAGCTGTTCGGCTTCTTCGGCATCCTCGCCGCGCTGCCGGCATCGGCGGCGCTGCTGGTCGGGCTGCGCGAAGTGCGGGTGCTGTATCTGGCCAGCCGCTTTTACCGGGGACGATAGATGGCCGCGCCGCAACAGCAGATGCTGCTTGATCTCAAGCCCGAGCAGCCGCCGACGCTGGACAACTTCGTCATCGGCGCCAATGCCGAACTGCTGCAGCGCCTGCGCGGCCTGGGCGACACCCGCAACTTCGAGGCGCTCTACATCTGGGGACCGCCAGGCTGCGGCAAGAGCCATCTGCTCGAGGCGACCGCCGCGACCGCGCTGCCGCAGCGACCGCTGACGGTTGTGCGCGGCGCGGAGGCCGGCGCCGAACTGCTGCTGGCACCCGGCAGCCTGCTGGTGATCGACGATATCCAGGAACTCGGCGCCGAGGCCCAGATCGCCCTGTTTCGCGCCTTCAACGGCGCACGCTTTCTCGGCCTGGCGCTGTTGCTGGCCGGCAAGGTACCGCCGCTGCGGCTGGGCCTGCGCGAGGATCTGCGCACCCGCATCGGCCAGACCCTGATCTACGAAATCCAGTCCCTGTCCGACGACGAAAAGGCAACCGCCTTGCGCCGCCACGCCATCGAGCGCGGCATGCTGATGGACAGCGGCGTGGTGCATTACCTGCTGCGTCACGGCCGCCGCGACCTGCCCTCGCTGATGACCATGCTCGACAGCCTCGACCGCGCCTCGCTGCAACAAAAGCGCCCGCCCACCCTGCCCCTGCTGCGCGAACTGATGCAGACCTCGCTCGACCTCGACAAGGATTCCAATCCGCCATGAACCTCGCCCTGTTTGACCTCGACAACACGCTGCTGTCAGGCGATTCCGACTTCGAGTGGGCGCAATTCCTCATCGGCAAGGGAGTCCTCGACCGCGAAGTGCATGAAGCCAGGAACCTGGAATTCTTCGAACAGTACAAGGCCGGCACACTGGACATTCATGCCTTCCTCGATTTCCAGCTCGCCCCCCTGGCGCGTCACACGCGCGCCGAACTCGACGCCTGGCACCGCGAATTCATGATGACGCGGATCCGGCCGCTGATCTCCGATGCGGCACGCAAACTGGTTGCGAAGCACGCCGCCAGCGGCGACCTGCTTGCCATCGTCACCGCCACCAACAGCTTCGTCACCGCACCGATCGCCCGCGAGTTCGGCATCCCGCACCTGATCGCCACCATACCGGCGCAAGAAGGCGGCCGCTTCACCGGCCGGCCGCGCGGCATGCCGTCCTTTCGCGAAGGCAAGATCGTGCGCGTCGAAGCCTGGCTCGAATCACTCGGCCTGTGGCTCGGCAGTTTCGGGCAGAGCTGGTTCTACAGCGATTCGCACAACGATCTGCCGCTGCTGGAAATAGTCTCGAATCCGGTCGCGGTCGATGCCGATACGACACTGGCACAAGCAGCCGCACAAAGGGGTTGGCCGCAGATCAGCCTGCGCGGCTAGCCCGCGGCAACGGCCGTTCCGCCTATTGCCGGCATTCGCAAACAGCGCCGGCCTATTCGGGTATACTCCGCCCCCTGCAAACGGCAGCGAGCCTCGTGTTCAAAGCCGTTTTCGGAGACGTGGCCGAGTGGTCGAAGGCACGCCCCTGCTAAGGGCGCATCTGGGCAAAACCTGGATCCAGGGTTCGAATCCCTGCGTCTCCGCCAGTGATTTAGACAGGACGCCCCTTTCGGGGCGTTT
>CAINHS010000105.1 GCA_903848955.1 uncultured beta proteobacterium | reverse complement strand
CCCCGCTGAAGAAAACCTTGTAATCAATGTACGCCAGACGCTCACGCTGGATCTGCGAGAGGGTTAAAGAATCCTTGCGGGCAATCGCGGACTTCATGTGAGGGTGGTGGGATGGGATGCCATGTATGCATGATACGCCGCAAATGGCATATGCACATCATTTTGATTAGGATGGGTCGGCGATGATTTCCAGAGTGCGATCTGTTGGTAACACTTGGTTTTTGAAGAAGAGAGGCGGGCGTGGGCAGGCAGTAGATGTACGTCAGCTTAGGGGTGTGAAGCCGACGCTCAGTGAGCAGGATGCCGACTGACCGCTCAGGGCACGAAGGAGACGTCGGGTCGAAAAGACTGAGCGGCCGGATTCAGTCTGAAGCGGACCGATAAGTTTCTGGGGTGGGTGTCTCTTGTTGGCCGACAACCGAAGTAGATCTCTTCACGTTCGCTGCCAGAAAGCGGCCATCGTAATTCTGGTGCCCTGAACCGGCCGTTGGCGAACTCACCCTAAGTACCCTAAGCAGACACGGCCCCCGCTCCATTGCCGACATTCAGTGAGACTCCGTTGCCGTCAGTTTTGACTCTAGAAGGCAATCGATCGCGCATATCGGCAACCCGCAACAAACTAACTTTCAAAGTTCGTCTCGAGACTGATATTGAATGTTCGCCTTGGCCCGCACATCGCACGCCTGCGAACGCCTTCTGCACAGTGGCAATGATCCCTACTCCGATTTCCGATGCAGGCTATTACTTTCGTCTAGTGTCGCGACAAAGTGCGTTGATATACCAAACCGTATTGGCTAATATTTTCACTCCCTCAGGGGTATGCTGCGAAGATTGAGTAAGGGCGCTTTCGCATTGGAGCATGACATTGTCGAAGTCAGGCCGCGGTAATAGATCCGATGGGTGGATAGGTTCCCTCCTCCTGATGCGACGGCATTTGTTCGTCCTGTCTATTGCCACGTGCTTCATCATCGCTCCTGCCCTGGCCAATCCGGTGAATCCGGTAGTGATCAATGGTGCGGCCAGTTTCAACCAGACCGGCAATGTGCTGGCGGTGACCAACAGCAACGGCGCGATCATCAATTGGGACAAGTTCTCGATCAACGCCGGTGAGACCACGCGCTTCCTGCAGACGTCGACCTCATCCAGTGTTCTCAACCGGGTCTTGCTCAACAACCCGACGACGATCTACGGCACGCTGAGTTCCAACGGTCGGGTCTGGCTGGTCAATCCCGCCGGCATCATGGTTGGCCCTGGCGGGCGGGTCGATGTTGCCGGCTTTGTCGCCAGTACGCTGAACATCCGCAACCAAGACTTCCTCGCCGGCCGCAATCTGTTCATCAATGATGGTACGGCCAAATACGTTATCAACCATGGCGAGATCAAGACCCCGACCGGCGGCAGCGTGTATCTTGTGGGCAGCAACGTCAGTAACGAAGGCCTTATCACCACGCCGCAAGGCGAAACCATTCTGGCGGCCGGCGTCACGGTGAGCCTGATCGACAGCGCCACCCCTGGGGTCAAGGTGGACATCACCGGTGCCGCGGGCAATGCGACCAACCTGGGCGAGATCACGGCAGAGGCCGGGCGCATCGGCATCGCCGGCGTTATCGTCAGGAACAGTGGCACCCTAAACGCCAGCAGCGTCGTCAATGACGGTGGGCGCATCTTCCTCAAGGCGAGCAAGGCAGTCACGCTTGAAACGGCTTCAGAGATCAAGGCAGACGCGGGTCAAAATGGCGCCGGCGGCAATGTGTTGGTATGGGGCGACGAATCATCCACCATCGATGGCACTCTTAGTGCTCGCGGCGGTAACCGAACAGGTAATGGCGGCTTTGTTGAGACTTCGGCGGCGCATGTTCATGTCCTGGACTCGGCACGCATCACGACGGCAGCGGCACACGGCAGCAGCGGTACCTGGCTCATTGATCCGAACGACTACACCATCGCCGCCAGTGGTGGCGATATTACCGGTGCCACGCTTTCCACGAACCTGGGCAGCGGCAATGTCACCCTTCAATCCAGTAGCGGTGCAACCGCTGGTAATGGAGATGTCTTCGTCAATGACAATATTGCCTGGTCCGCCAACACGACGCTGACCCTCTCGGCGGCACGCAATGTCGCTCTCCGTGCCGATATATCGGCCACGGGGACAGGCGCTGGCCTGACATTGAATTCCAATCTCGCTAGCGTGGGGGGGGCCAGCAATCTAACCGGCGCCATTTCGCTCAACGGCGGGGCACTTAGGTTTGGGGGCGGGCCGCTAAATCTGCTCAATGGAAGCAAAATCGTGGGCGGCACGCTGACCTCGACCGATGGAAGCCTAGTGCTAGCACCAACCAACCAGACCGGCTGGTTGGATAGCGTGGTACTCGATGCCGATGCCACCATCAGTGATGGCGCGATTCTCCGCTATGACAATAGCTTGACAATTGCCAATGGACACAAGATCACCCTTGCCTCCACCGGATCTGATACGTGGCTGAGTGGCGGCACTGTTGGCGCACAACTCCTGGCCACAGGGGGACTTGGCGAAGTCGTATTCGGGGGCACGAGCGCCAACAACTATGCAGTAGAGCCGTACCCTAATTACCCGTATGCCACGAACCCCTACCTATTGACCATCGGTCCGAATGTTCTGATCCATGGTGCAGGCAGTGGCACGATTGGTTACCTGAACACTTTGATCAACCAGGGCACGATACAGGCGGATGGTTCATCGACGATAAGCCTGTATGTGACGGACTGGACAAATACCGCAAGCGGCGTGGTCCGCTCAAATGGCGGAACAATCAATCTGGCTGGAAACTGGACGAACAACGGCACATTGAATGTGGCCAGCGGCACACTTAACCTCGGCGGCAACTTCGCGACCTCTGGCCTGGGCAATCTGGTCGGCACGGGCGGTGCGACGCGCCTGACCGGGACGCTAACGAATGCCGGCAGCACGCTGACGCTGAACAACACGACGGGGAACATCGACATCGTCGGCACGGTGACAGGCGGCACGCTGGCAACCGCCAACGGCAGCACCTCGAAATATCTGAGCACCAGCGGCACCCTTGACGGCGTGACGTTGGCGGGGAACCTGCAGGTGAATCCGAACGGCAACATGACGATCAGGAACGGACTGACGTTGAGCAACGGCAAGGTCTATCTGGGAGATGGTGTTACCAATGCCGCCAGTGGCATGAACTGGGACGGCACCCAGACAATAGGCGGAAGCGGCGAGATCATTCTCAATTCGCCAGGCGGCCCCAACCTGACGTCGAGTTGGCACGCCACCGGGGGCTGGACGCTAACCGTGGGCAGTGGCGTGACCGTGCGCGCGGCCACCCCTGGCTGGTTCGTCGTTGGCAGCTATGGCTCGACCCCGGACAGCATCATCAACAACGGGACACTCTCGGCAGATTCCGCAGGTTCAACGCTATTCATTGCCACCCCGGGGACACTCACCAATAACGGTACGCTACGTGCCACCGCTGGCGGCGTGCAGTTCCACAACCTCACCAATAGCGGTGTCATCCAGATCGATGCAGGCAGCAGCATCGGCACGTATGACACCACATTCACCAATGGCGCCAGCGGCATCATCAAGGGCAGCGGAAGCTTCTTCATCGGTGACTTTCCTAGCACTGGCATACTCACCAACAGCGGCACCATCAGTCCTGGGACAGCGACAACCACCGGAACGCTCAATATTGCCGGCAACCTGATCAACAACGGCACCATCCAGACCAAAGTCGGCGGT
>CAINHS010000104.1 GCA_903848955.1 uncultured beta proteobacterium | reverse complement strand
TGGTGCATCAGCAGGCGCGCTACAACGACTGGACCTGGGGCGCCAACGGCGTGCCCTTCGCCTACAGCGACAACAGCACCGTATCGATGCAGCCCAACCAGAATGTCACCTTCCTGGGCGCCCGGTACATCTACAAGTTCAGGTAAGCAGCCTGGCAGGAATCATCAAAAGCATGAGCAACACCGGTTTATTTGAAGGTATTGGGAAGTAGGGTCGAAGTCGGGCGTAGCAGAACGCTCCCGTCCTATTCGAGTTTGCAGTGCAATTTTAAAGCGAGGAAAAAAATGAAACGCACGCTTGTTCAGCTCGGCCTAGTGGCCGCGATAATCTCAACGCTGGCCGGTTGCGGCGGCGGCGGCGGCAGTGATGGCGCACCGGGCGCTACAGGCGCTACAGGTGCTACAGGCGCGGCGGCTACGGCAACTGGCGTCACAGTGCCTGCAGGTACTGCTCTGGTCTCCACCTCGACGGCAGTCGCCTTTGCTTCCAACGCTACGCCCGCCTCGTCGGAGTCGCTTACCGCCTGGAAGGCGCTGCAGCCGACAGCGACGCTCACCAGCATCAGTATCGCCAGCCCTCCGGTCGTGAAGTTCACGGTCAAGGACCAGGACGGCAAGGCCGTCATCGGTCTCGGCAGCAAGTCCCTGAACAGCACCTCTACCACGGCCAGTTCGGTTGCCGCTTTGACTAACCTCGCCTTCACCCTGGCGAAACTGGTACCGGGCACCAATGGTGCACCGAGCAAGTGGGTCAGCTACAACGTGGTACGGCCGCCAACCAACGGCGAGAAGGCCGGCACCGTGCCTTCCACCGCGTCCTGCAATGCGGACAAGACCTGGTGCGGTACCTTCCCGGCTGTAGACAGCCAGGGCACCCTCGTCGATAACGGCGATGGTAGCTACCAATACACCTTCTATCGCGACCCGAAACAGGCGGCTACCATCGTTGCCAGCCTGACCGACTCCGTCGACGGTCTCGCCAAGAAGGCTGATCTCGGCGATGTCAGCTTCGACGCCACCCTGACCCATCGTCTGGGTATCCAGATCGGCGGCGCGGCTCCGGGCAGCGGTTCGAACGTCCCAGGCGCCGTAGCACTGTCGGTTACCAGCGTGGCCATGGTCAACACTGGAAACCTGACGTTCGACTTCAGGCCTGATGGCGGTGCGGTAACTACTACGCGCGATATCGTGCAAATCGAATCCTGTGCTTCCTGCCACGACGGCAAAGTTTTCGCCCACGGCAGCCGCAAGGATCCGAAGTATTGCGTGACTTGCCACACGGACCAGATTCGCTACACGTTCAGTCAGGAAGCCACACCCGCTGGCGCCATGGTGCTGACCGGTACGACTCGCCCGACCACCGCCGTTGTTGATGGTCGTGCCTTGGGCAACTTCCCCAACATGGTCCACCACATCCATATGGGTGATGAACTGATCAAGACAGGCTACAACTTCAATGCCTCCGCCGAAGGGTTGTTCAATTCCTTTGGTCTGCCGATGGATCGTCGCAATTGCACCAAGTGCCACAGCGGCGCAACGCAAACCAATTCGCTGCAGGCCGTCAAGACCACGAACGGCGACAACTGGAAGACAGTGCCCAGCCGTCTGGCTTGCGGCGGCTGCCACGACGGCATCAACTTTGCCACAGGTTTGGGAACCACGGCGTCTGGCGCAACGACGGGCCATGGCACCGGCGGAGTGGGCGGAGCGCAAGCCGACGACAGTCGCTGCGTGACCTGTCACGATGCGGCAGCCATCGCACTGGTGCATAGGACCAACGTGCCGACCGCGAACAATCCGACGGTCGCCGCGGGCGTTGCCACGTTCAGCTACGAGATCAAGACCGTAACCGTCGATAGCAGCAAGCGGCCGGTAGTCACCTTCCGCGTCCTCAAGGACGGCGTGGCTCAGACGCTGGCTATCCCGACCTTGGTGACCAACGCGCAAACCGGCGTGAAGGTAGTTTCTCCGGCTTACGAGCCCATCCCCGGCTTTGCGGGCGGACCGAACTTCCTGGTCGCCTTCTCCGTACCCCAGGACGGCATTGCGGCACCGGCCGACTTCAACGTGTCGAATCTGAGTAACAGCGCTGTCAGCAGCTTGGCAAACGCGTTGATCCCGGCAGGTGCGCCAAAGGCCGGCATCACCACGGGTCCCGACGCGAGCGGCTACTACACGACCATCCTGACCGGCGACACGTTGGGACAGCCCGCCGATGCAAGTTGCCCTGCCGTTACAACGGGAACTGTGGCTACTTGCATTGCGGTCTCTACCGCCTCCACAGTTACAAACAAGGGGCCCGTTCTTGCTGCTCCTTACGTGCTTCCCTCCAACGCAAGCATGGTTACGGTTGCGATCCAGGGTGGTTTCACGCAGAAGAGCGGTTTCGCAGTCGGTACTGTCGCCGGCGCGACTCAGGCGGCCTACGTGGCAGCCAATCTCAGCACCAATCCGGCCGTCAATGCCTCCGGCGGCCTGGCCATTAAGCCGATGTTGGTGAAGGCGACCGCCACAGGCTACGTACCGCGCCGCACCATCGTTGCTGTCGAGAAGTGCAACAGCTGCCACGATCAACTCGGTGCCGTTACCGTGAATGCCTTCCACGGCGGTACCCGCAATGATCCGACGTTCTGCAATTTCTGCCACAACGGAAATCGCCTCAACACGGGATGGTCGGGCGCCACCAGCACCTACATCCACGCTGTCCACGGCAAGAGCAAGCGGACCAACACCTTCAGTTGGCACGCGGTCGGAACGGCGGGCGCTACATTCGCCCAAAACACCTATACGACCCTCTACACGTTTATTACGCCGGGTGTGCTGCAGGATTGCGCCCAGTGCCACGTGGCGAATACCGTGAATTACGGCCTGGATGCGGCGGCAACGGCTAGCGCGAGTGCCAAGGGCGCGAACCTTGTGCCGAGCCTCTTGTGGAGCACGACGGCGACGGGTACGGTTCCCACCACCCTGACGGCGGCCTGGTCTCCCTATGTCACCCCGGGGGTCAACTACGGCAACGGCTATACCTACAACCCTGTTGGCCAGACTGTTGCGGCCTATACCAGCGGTACAGGTACGACCACCGCCGGTACCATCACGGCGGCGCATGTGGCTGGGGCAGGCGGGGAAATTGTTCCGGCTTCGCCCTATTCATTGGTGAATTCACCGATTTCCTCGGCGTGCTTCTCCTGCCATGACACCACGACGGCAAAGGGACACATGGAGGGCTACGGTGGCTTCATCTACAGGGCTCGCAATTACCCTGGAGTAGCCGCGGCCATGGCGTCCAACACCGAGACCTGTCTCGTTTGTCATGGTGCCGGCAAGGTCGCTGACGCAGCGATCATCCACCACAAGTGATCGTCGTCTGACGCCGACGAGGCAAGGGTACTGAAGAGCGTACCCGCCTCGCTGGCACAGAAAAGCTAACCCGGATGCGGCAACGTATCCGGGTTTTTTTTAGGCCGGCCTGCAATGATCATCCGTGCCGGCAAATCCCGAAGGAATCGAATTCCATGAAAGCCCGTTTCATACCCGTAATTCTCACCACTGCGTTTCTGCTGCTCGGCGCCGATCTGTCGCTGGCGGAAGAAGGCAGCACAGACGAGTCGGCCGCCACCAGCAAGCAGAGCAAAGCCGAAAAAAAGAAAGAAATCGCCGCCCGGCGCAAGGCCGTGGCCAAGATCAAGCCGGTCAACATCAACAGCGCCAGCGCCGAGCAACTGAAGAAACTGCCAGGCATCGGCGATGCCGAGGCGGCAAAGATCATCGCCGGCCGACCGTACGGCAGCAAGGCCTGGCTGGTCACCAATAACATCATTTCCGAAGGCCTCTACGACAGTCTGAAGACGCTGATCGCCGCCGGCCCGCCCTTCGACCCGAAGAAGGTCAAGGCGCCCGCAAAGGAAAACAAATAGCCGGCCGGTCGCCAATTGGGCGGCGGACGGGTAAGCGGGGATACCGACGCTGGTGAATCAATACTCGCCGATGACCTTGTCCACGGCGGGTTTGATCTTGGCCCGGTCGGAAAGACTCAGCATGCCTACGTTGGCCTTGAGTCGCGCAGTATCGATGGCGAAGATCTCATCGGTAGAGAGCACGAACACGCCTTGCCCGGGAACCTCCACCAGCGGTGCCATGACTTCGACGGGTTGGGCGTTGGCGCGCAGCGGGATAACGACCGTGGCTCCGGTTCGGCTGCTGATGTGGTCGTTTTGCACGGCGACGAGATACGGAATCTCCAGCTTCTTCATGCCCGGGTTGGGGTAGATGTGAAACTGAGCCATGAATCAGACCCGCTCGAATTCAGCGCCCGCCAAGCCCGTGGCGGCGATGTCTCGTCCATGGGCGTCGAGTGCCAAGGCGTTACGTTCCGCCCACGCTCTATTTTCCAGTTCTTCCAGCATTCGAGCGAACAGTTGCTCGGCCTGTGCCGACAGATTGATCTGCTGCTTATAGGGTTCAAGGCGATCGAGCAGATCCTGATTGATCGACAGCGACAGGCGGCCTTTTCTGGTGGCGGGATCGTAATGGCTTTGCATGAATCAGCTCCTGACAGATATTCCTGCGCATCATC
>CAINHS010000103.1 GCA_903848955.1 uncultured beta proteobacterium | reverse complement strand
GCCGGAGTACTACCAGCTGCGCGGCTGGGACAAGGCCGGCGTGCCTGAGAAGGACACCCTGGCGCGCCTCGGGCTTTAGGCCCGGCATTCGAGCGCCAAGGCTGCCATCGGCAGCCTTGGCTCTTTTTTGGGCCGCGGCAGCTGAATGCCGGCGAAGCCCGCATGATCCATCACTGAAATCTGGCTGTCATTTGAGGAGTCCGCTATGAAACACGTCATCATTGGCGCCGGCCCCGCCGGCATTACCGCGGCAGAAGTGTTGCGCAGGCTGGATGGGGAAGCCAGCATTACGGTGCTGGATGGCGAAGGCGAGTTGCCGTATGCGCGCATGGCCATCCCCTATATGCTGTCCGGCGGGATAGGCGAAGAAGGCACGCTCTTGCGGCGCGATGCGGACCACTATCGTATGTTGCGCATCGACATCGAGAAGGCGCGCGCGGCGGCGGTGGATACGGCGGCTGGCACAGTCCGGCTCGCCGACGGTCGCGTGATTCCCTATGATCGCCTGCTGATCGCTACCGGATCGGTGCCGAGCCGGGAGAACATCGAAGGCATCGACCTGCCGGGGGTGCATACCTGCTGGACGCTCGCTGATGCGCGCGCCATCGTGGCTGCAGTCCGGCCGGGCGCGCGGGTGGTGCAGATGGGGGCGGGCTTCGTCGGCTGCATCATCATGCAGGGCCTGGTGTCGCGAGGCGCCGAATTGACCGTGCTGGTGCGCAGCGGTCGCGTGGTCTCGCGCATGATGCCGCCCAAGGCAAGTGAGATGATCGCGCGCTGGTGCGGGACGCAGGGCGTGCGCATCATGGGCAAGACTCAGGCGGCGCGGTTGGAGCGTGACGGCAATGCCCTCAAGGTAACGCTGACAACGGGTGAAACGCTGCCCGCGGATGTTTACCTGAGTGTGGTCGGCGTCAAGCCTGGCATAGACTTTCTTGCCGGCAGCGGAATCGCCATCGAAAACGGCATTGTGGTCGATGAGCATTTGCGCAGCAATGTGCCCGGCGTCTATGCGGCGGGCGATGTGGCGGAGTCGCGAGACTGCCTTTACGGCAAACACCAGGTCAATGCCATCCAGCCCAATGCGGTGGAGCAGGCGCGCATCGCCGCAATGAACATGGTTGGCCGCGATGTCCCGTTCATCGGCAGCCTGGCCATCAACGTGCTTGATACGATGGGTCTCATTTCCAACTCCTTCGGCCAATGGGAAGGCGAGGAGGGCGGCACCAAGGTCGAGCATATTGACGAAGCGAACTCCCGCTATATCTCTCTGCAGTTCAGCGGCGAACGCCTGATCGGCGCGAGCACGGTCGGTTTCACCGATCATGTCGGTGCCTTGCGCGGCCTGATCCAGGGCAAGGTGAAGCTTGGCGCCTGGCGCGAACGCCTGTTGTCCGACCCGTCGCTCTTCATGGCGGCTTATCTGGCTATGTCGGAGAAATTGGCGTGAAGACGAGGTTTCAACGGAGGCAGGCATCTGCTCCGCTTGGCATCAAGCGGAGTGGCCGACATTAAAATATTCTTCAAACTCTTCGCCACCCTGCAGGACTATCTGCCGCCGGAGGCAAAAATGACCAATGCCCTCGTTCTTGAGATTGCTGAAGCAACCACCGTGGCGCAGATCGTCGAGCGCTTCAACCTGCCGCAGAAACTGGTCCATCTGGTACTGATCGACGGTTCCTTCATCCCGCCTGCCGAGCGGATTGGCCGTGTCCTGCGTGAGGGGGAGACTCTGGCCATCTGGCCGCCCGTTGCCGGCGGATGAACTTCCCGCTGGTCTACGACACGACCACCACGCGCGATGATTTTGTCCGGCTGCTGCACCCGGCGACCGGCGACGAGGCGTTGCGTGAAGTTGACGGCGGATTCTCCGGCCGGGGCTGGTCGCTCCGCCTGACGCGCATTTCACCGCTGGAGATCGGCAGGGTGCGGCTTGAGCGGCATCGCGTCGAGATCGAATTTGATGGCATGACGGCGACTGAACAAGACCGTTTCATGCGGCGTTTTGCGCTGTACTACCAGCGTGGCGGTGGTTGAACCCAAGCACGGTCCGTGTCGCGGGCAGTTGCAGTTGGGGGCACACCGGTGCGAATGGCGAAAGCTGCTAAAATTCTCCGGCGGCGGGTCTCCCCGCATTGCGGGGTGGTGAATCTGGTCAGGTCCGGAAGGAAGCAGCCACAGCCATTTTCCGCAAGTGCCGGGGGTCAGGCTCGCCGCACCTTTCCGGCAAACGCAGGCTTGCTGCAATCTTCCCTTACAAATGCCGTGGGTCTGTCACATACGGCTTACAGCCGTCGGTTGAAATGCACTCTGCCATGAGGCATTCACGACAGGAGCAGAGCATGAATCTGAATCGCAATCACACCATTGTTGCCGGCTTGCTCGCCGCCGGCGCCGTCTTTTCCGGTATCGCTCAGGCCCAGGGTCCGGGTTGTGACATGGACGGCAATCCGGGCATGAAGCGCAGTTCGATGCAGCAGGGCGGCATGATGGAACCGGGTGCCCGGGTCGAGCAGCGACTGACGCAATTCAAAAGCCAACTCAAACTCACCGCCCAGCAGGAACCTCTCTGGCAGGCATTCGCCGACAAGTCCAAGGCGGCGGCGGACAAGGGCATCAAGGCCTGGCGCGAGCGCATCAAGGACGACAAGCCGGTGAGCGCGCCGGAGCGCATGGCGCAGATGCAGGCCGGCATGAAGGAACGCGTCGCTGCCATGGATTCGATCAATGAATCCTTTGTCAAACTCTACGCGGCGCTGACGCCCGAGCAGAAGGCCATCGCTGACAAGCGCTTCAGCGCTGCAGGCCGCCACCCGCATGGTCCTGGTCGCGGACCGCAGGGTGAGGGACAGGGCGGTCCGGCTGCGGTCGAGCCGCGCAAGGGCTAGACATCGTTTCCGTTCAGAGCAACCCGGGGCGGCCGCTCAGCAAGAGGCTGCCCCGTTTGTTGTGAGCGGCCTGATAAAATCGCCGCATGAGCTATCAGGTCCTCGCCCGCAAGTGGCGTCCAAAGTCTTTTGCCACCCTGGTGGGGCAGGAGCATGTGGTACGGGCGCTGACCCATGCGCTCGATCAGAACCGGCTCCATCACGCCTATCTTTTCACCGGCACGCGCGGCGTCGGCAAGACCACGCTGGCGCGCATCATGGCCAAGGCACTGAACTGTGAGGCCGGCGTCAGTTCGATTCCCTGCGGAGTCTGTTCCGCCTGCACGGAGATAGATGGCGGTCGCTTCATTGATTACATGGAACTCGATGCCGCGTCGAACCGCGGCGTCGATGACATGACCCAGTTGCTGGAACGCGCCACCTATGCTCCGACCGTGGGGCGCTACAAGGTGTACGTAATAGACGAAGTTCACCAGTTGTCCGGACACGCTTTCAACGCGATGCTGAAGACGCTGGAAGAGCCGCCGGAGCATGTCAAGTTCATTCTCGCCACCACCGATCCGCAAAAAATCCCCGTCACGGTGCTGTCGCGCTGCCTGCAGTTCAACCTCAAGCAGATGCCGCTGACGCATATCGTCGACCACCTGTCGCGAGTGCTCGAGGCAGAGGGTGTCGCCTTCGAGCCCGCGGCGCTGCGCCATCTTGCCAAGGGCGCCGCCGGCAGCATGCGCGACGCCCTGTCGCTGCTGGATCAGGCCATCGCTCACGGTGCCGGCAAGGTAGAGGATGAGGCGGTGCGCGCGATGCTGGGCACGGTGGGCGACGAGCACCTGTTTGTTCTGCTCGACGGTTTGCTCGGGCAGGACCTGCATGCCATGCTGGATGTGGCAAAGCTGATGGATGCGCGCAGTCTTTCTTTTGACGGCGGCCTGCAGGAACTGGCCACCCTGTTTCATCGCATTGCGCTGTCGCAGTTCGCCCCCGATGCACTGCTGGATGAGACTGAGCGCAATCGTCTGGCGCCCTACGCTCAGGCGCTCGATCCTGAATATCTGCAACTGGCCTACCAGATTGCCATTCATGGGCGCGATGAGTTGTCTCTGGCACCGGATGATTACGCCGGCTTTGTCATGACCTTGCTTCGATTGCACGCATTCAGGCCCGAGCGGGCGGGGGCCGTCAGGCTGACGGCTGCCCCGGCGGCGGAGCGCAAGCTGCCGCCTGTGGCTGCGCCGGTTGTCCCGTCAAAGGCCGGGGCCGCCGTGGCGCCGGCGCCGGGCGTCGCTGCGGCAATTCCTGCAAGCCCCCCGCCGGCAGCGCTTGCCGCGACACCGGTGGAAGAGGACTGGCACGCCTTGGTGGCGCGCCTGCCGCTGACCGGCATGGCGAAGCAACTGGCCCAGCACTGCGAGTTGTCCGAGCGCACCGCGACATTGCTCCGGCTGCGCCTGTCGCCGGTGCATAAGCACCTGCTTGGCAAGCCGCAGCAGGAAAAGTTGCAAGTCGAGTTGCAGAAATCTTGCGGCGCCGGGCTGCGACTGGAAATCGACGTTGCCGAACCCGCCGCGGAAACTCCGGCCGAGCGCAGCCGCAACCAGCAGCGCGAACGCCAGGACCGCGCCATCGCATCGATCGAGCAGGATCCCTTTGTGCGCGACGTGGTCGACCTGTTCGACGCGAGCATCGACGAATCAACGATAAAACCCGTTTAGAGTCCAAGGAGTATCGAAACATGATGAAGGGTGGCATAGCCGGATTGATGAAGCAGGCGCAGCAGATGCAGGCCAACATGGAAAAGGCGCAGGAGCAACTGGCCTTGGTGGAAGTGGAAGGCCAGTCGGGCGCCGGCGCAGTGAAGGTGCTGATGACCTGCAAGCATGACGTGAAGCGGGTCACCATCGATGCTTCGGTGATGGATGACAAGGAAATGCTGGAAGACCTGATTGCGGCCGCGTTGAATGACGCCAACCGTCGCGCCGAGGCAACTACCGCCGAAAAGATGGGTGGTTTTGCCGCCGGGCTGAATCTGCCGCCCGGCATGAAACTGCCGTTCTGATGGCGTCGTTGTCCAGCCTCGACGACTTGATCGAGGCATTGCGCTGTCTTCCCGGAGTGGGGCCGAAATCCGCGCAGCGCATGGCTTATCATCTTTTGCAGCGTGACCGGCCGGGGGCGGACCGGCTCGCACGCGGGCTTGATGCCGCCCTGCAGTTGCTGCATCACTGCGCGCGCTGCAACAGTTTCACCGAAGCCGAGGTTTGCCAGCGCTGCCTCTCGCCGCGCCGCGATGCATCGCAACTGTGCATTGTCGAAATGCCGGTTGATGCTAACAGCATGGAGCAGACGCACGCCTACAACGGCCTGTATTACGTATTGATGGGCAGGCTGAGCCCGCTCGACGGTATCGGGCCGAAGGAACTGATGTTCGAACGGCTGTTTGCGCGGGCAACGGATGGTCTGGTCCGGGAGGTGATTCTCGCCACCAACTTTACCAACGAGGGCGAGGCGACCGCGCACTACCTGTCGGAACTGCTGCACGCACGCGGCCTCAAGGTCAGCCGCATCGCACGCGGCCTGCCGGTGGGCGGGGAACTGGAGTTTTCCGACGCCGCGACCGTGGCGCAGGCCCTGCGCGAGAGGCGAGACTTCGTTTGAGGGCATCGATCTACTCCGGCCCGGGCCGGGAAAGCGATTCGCGCCGCCGGCGTACACCCTGTAAAATTTGCGTATGAAGCGGATTTCCATTTACGACTCCACTCTGAGGGACGGCGCGCAGGCGCAGGGCATCTCATATTCGGTGGAAGACAAGATCAAGATCGTCCAGCGGCTCGATGCGCTCGGCGTGGATTTCATCGAGGCCGGCAATCCCGGCTCCAACCCCAAGGACCTCGAGTTCTTCGAGCGCGTCAAGGCGCTCAGTCTCCGCCGTTCCCGCCTCATTGCCTTCGGCAGCACGCGCAAGGTGGGGGTTGATGTTGCCGGCGACGGCAACGTGCTGTCGCTGCTGCGGGCAGGAACAGCCGCCATCGCCATCTTCGGCAAGAGTTGGGACTATCAGGTCACCGACATCCTGCGTACCTCGCTGGCCGAGAACCTGCTCATGATCGGCGACACCATTCGCTACCTCAAACAGCAGGGGCGGGAGGTGGTGTTCGACGCCGAGCATTTCTTCGATGGCTACAAGGCCAATGCCGGTTACGCCTTGCAGACGCTCGAAGCCGCCGCCGCCGGGGCCGACTGCCTTTGTCTTTGCGATACCAACGGCGGCACGTTCCCGCGTGAGATTTTCGACATTACGCGCACGGTCAAGGAGCGCTTCACGACCGTGATCGGAATCCACTGCCACAACGACGGCGAAATGGCCGTAGCCAACTCGATCATGGCCGTGCAGGCCGGCGCTACCCAGGTCCAGGGCACCATCAACGGCATCGGCGAGCGCTGCGGCAACGCCAATCTCTGTTCGATCATTCCCAACCTGCAACTCAAACTCGGCTACGAGTGTGTTGCCGTCGAGTCGCTCGAGCAACTGACCACGGTGGCGCGCGCCGTCAGCGACATAGCCAATATGCCGCACAGCGAAAAGGCGGCCTATGTCGGCAACGACGCCTTCGCCCACAAGGGCGGCATGCATATCGATGCCGTGGTGAAGAATCCGGCCTCCTACGAGCACATCAACCCGGAGCAGGTGGGCAACAGCCGGCGCCTGCTGATGTCGGAAGTGGCGGGGCGCAGTACGCTGATGACCCGGATCAATGCCGTTGACCCGACGCTCGGCAAGGATGCCCCGGAAACGCGGAAGATCATCGACCGGCTCAAGGAACTCGAACACGAGGGCTATCAGTTCGAGACCGCGGAAAGTTCCTTCGAACTTGTGGTGCGCAAACTGCTCGGCAAGTACCGGCCGTTCTTCGAACTCAAGGAGTTCAAGGTCATCGTCAACGAACCGTCGGTGAATGGCGTGAATTCTCTCGCCATGATCAAGATCAGTGTCGGCGAGCAGGAGGAAATCACCGCCGCCGAGGGCGACGGGCCGGTCAATGCCCTCGACAAGGCGGTGCGCAAGGCGCTCGAACGTTTTTATCCCGAAATCGGCGAGATCCGGCTCACCGATTACAAGGTCCGCGTACTTGATTCCGACAAGGCTTCGGCCGCCAGGGTGCGCGTGCTGATCGAATCCACGGATCATCGCGAGAACTGGACGACGATCGGCGTGTCAACCGACGTCATCGATGCCTCATGGCGGGCGCTGGTCGATTCCATCGAGTACAAACTGATGCGCGAGCAGGAACGGCGCAGCTAGCAGGGCCACCTGTTTTTTTTGCAACCGTAGCCAAAGAAGGAGCCTCCATGGCTGGCAAGACGCTTTACGACAAATTGTGGGAATCGCACGTGGTGCGCGAGGAGAGCGACGGCACCTGCCTGCTCTATATCGATCGCCACCTCATGCACGAGGTCACCAGCGCCCAGGCCTTCGAGGGCATGCGTCTGGCCTCGCGGCGGGCGTGGCGCGCCACCAGCATCGTCGCCAATCCCGACCACAATACCCCGACCGACCACTGGGACGAGGGCATCAAGGATCCGGTTTCGCGCCTGCAGGTGGAAACCCTGGACGCCAACATCAAGGATTTCGGCGCGCTGGTCTACTTTCCGTTCAAGCATGCCAACCAGGGCATCATCCACGTCATCGGTCCCGAGAACGGCACCACGCTACCGGGCATGACCGTGGTTTGCGGCGACAGTCACACCTCGACGCACGGCGCGTTCGGTGCCCTGGCGCATGGCATCGGCACCTCCGAGGTCGAGCATGTGCTGGCCACCCAGACGCTGGTGGCCAAGCGCTCGAAGCGCATGCTGGTCAGGGTCGAGGGGCAACTCGGCCAGGAGATCACCGCCAAGGACGTGGCGTTGGCCATCATCGGCAAGATCGGCACGGCCGGCGGCACGGGTTACGCCATCGAGTTCGGTGGCTCGGCGATTCGCGGCCTGTCGCTCGAAGGGCGCATGACACTGTGCAACATGGCTATCGAAGCGGGTGCGCGGGCCGGTCTGGTGGCACCGGACGAAAAGACCGCCGAGTATCTGCGGGGCCGGCTGTACGCGCCGAAAGGCGCCGACTGGGACAAGGCGGTGGCGTACTGGAATACGCTGAAGTCGGACCATGACGCCGAGTTCGATGCCGTGGTCGAGTTCGATGCCGCCCGGATCGAACCGCAGGTGACATGGGGCACTTCGCCCGAGCAGGTGCTGCCGATCGGCGCACGGGTACCCGACCCGGCCAAGGAAGCGGATCCGCAGAAGCGTTCCGGCATCGAGCGCGCCTTGCAGTACATGGGGCTGGCGGCCGGTACTCCGCTGTCCGGAATCAAGGTGGACAAGGTGTTCATCGGTTCCTGCACCAACTCGCGAATCGAGGACCTGCGCGCCGCTGCGGCCGTAGCCAGGGGCAGGAAGAAGGCGGCGGGCGTCAAACTGGCGCTGGTCGTGCCGGGTTCCGGCATCGTCAAACGCCAGGCCGAGGCCGAAGGCCTGGACAAGATATTCATCGCCGCCGGCTTCGAATGGCGCGAACCGGGCTGTTCGATGTGCCTGGCAATGAATGCGGATCGCCTCGAACCGGGCGAGCGTTGCGCGTCCACCTCCAACCGCAATTTCGAGGGCCGCCAGGGAGCCGGCGGACGCACCCACCTGGTCAGTCCGGCAATGGCTGCTGCCGCCGCCGTCGCCGGCCACTTTGTCGATATCCGTAACAGTTTCGGGCAGGAGAGTCAGGCATGAAGGCATTTACGCAAGTCAAGGGGCTGGTCTGTCCGCTCGACCGCGCCAACGTCGATACCGATGCGATCATTCCGAAACAGTTCCTCAAGTCGATCAAGCGTTCCGGTTTCGGTCCCTATCTGTTCGATGAGTTGCGCTACGCCGACCCCGGCGAGCCGGGGATGGACTGCACAAGCAGGCCGCTGCGCAAGGACTTCGTTCTCAACCAGGCGCGCTACAAGGGCGCGCAGATTCTGCTGGCGCGCGACAACTTCGGCTGCGGGTCGAGCCGCGAACACGCGCCATGGGCGATCGAGGACTACGGTTTCACGGTCATCATCGCGCCGTCCTTCGCCGATATCTTTTTCGGCAACTGCTACAAGAACGGCATCCTGCCCATCGTCCTGCCTTCTGCGGCAGTTGCAGAACTCTTCGCCGAGTGCGCCGCCAACGAGGGCTACCGCCTCGACGTCGATCTGGAATCGCAGAAGGTCATCACCCCCTCGGGAAAATCCTTCGGCTTCGACGTCACCCCGCACCGCAAGCACTGCCTGCTGAACGGTCTCGACGAAATCGGCCTGACCCTTCAGCATGCCGGCGAGATCAAGGCTTTCGAAGCCCGGCACAGGGCGGCGCAGCCATGGCTGTTTGCCGAGGAGGCGTAGGCCGACCTTTCGACAAGTCCGTTGCATCGGCCTGATTGAGACGCACGGGGGAGGAAAGGGGGGTTGGCGGCAGGCTGTGGTCTCGCCAACTCCCTGATAATAAACAGTTCAGTATTCTCCGGGTCACGGTGAAAGTGGCCAGTCGCGTGCCACAGACCTGCCGGCCCGGCGCGGTCCTGCTCCGGACGGGCTTGACCGCGCCGGGGGGCACCCCGGATACCCCTGAAGACATAGTTTACTTGTCAGGTAAATTATTAACACATTTGATTTATAACGGTTTATCCCGCTGCAACGGCCGGCGTCGATAAGTTGCGGCCGTTCAGGGCTTTAATCGCTTCGTGAGATTCGCTACAATTGCGGACTTTCCAAATTC
>CAINHS010000102.1 GCA_903848955.1 uncultured beta proteobacterium | reverse complement strand
GAATTTGGAAAGTCCGCAATTGTAGCGAATCTCACGAAGCGATTAAAGCCCTGAACGGCCGCAACTTATCGACGCCGGCCGTTGCAGCGGGATAAACCGTTATAAATCAAATGTGTTAATAATTTACCTGACAAGTAAACTCACTGCTGTCCGGTTAAATGAATGATCGAATCTCTGAAAGCCATTATTGACAAGGGTTTCCGAGCGATGAGGGGTGGTGTCGATTTGAACGGCGATTTTCAATTCGGGCAGTCTTCCGGGTTTTTGCCCGGAGGCCGCCATGAACACCGGCAAAACGCTGTTCGCCCAACTGATGGATTTTCTTCCATGGACGACCTTCGCCCGATACGTCGCGCGCTATGGAGGCGACAAGGGCGTTCGTGCGCTGACTTGCGCGGAGCAGTTTCGGGTCATGGCCTTCGCTCAACTGACCTACCGCGAGAGCCTGCGCGACATCGAAGTGTGTCTGACGGCCCAGGACGCCAAGCTCTACCACATGGGCTTTCGCGAGCCGATCCGACGCTCGACGCTGGCCGATGCCAACGAGTCGCGCGACTGGCGCATTCATGCCGACTTCGCGCAACGCCTGATTGGTCAGGCCAGAACGCTTTATGCTGGAGAGGACTTGGGGCTGGAATTGACGAACACAGTTTATGCGCTGGACTCCACTACCATCGACCTTTGCCTGTCGGTCTTCCCGTGGGCGCTCTTCCGCACGACCAAGGCGGCGGTGAAGATGCACACGCTGCTCGACCTGCGCGGCAACATTCCAAGTTTCATCCACGTCTCCAATGGCAAGCTGCACGACGTCCATGTACTCGACCTGCTCGTGCCGGAGCCTGGCGCCATCTACGTCATGGATCGTGGCTACGTCGATTTCGCACGCTTGCATACGCTGCATCTGGCCGGCGCGTTCTTCGTCACACGTGCCAAGTCGAACACGAACTTTCATCGCGTCTATTCCGCGAAGACCAATCGCAGTACCGGCGTGATCTGCGATCAGACCATCGCGCTCGATGGCTTCTACACCAAGCAGGGCTACCCCGCACAGCTTCGCCGTGTTCGATTCAAGGATCCCGAGACCGACAAGACGCTCATCTTCCTCACCAATCAGATGACATTCCCGGCGGCCACCATCTGTGCGCTCTACAAAAATCGTTGGCATGTGGAATTGTTCTTCAAGTGGATCAAGCAGCATCTTCGGATCAAGCGTTTCTTCGGTACGTCAGAGAATGCGGTCAAGACACAAATCTGGATCGCGGTATCGGTCTATGTGCTCGTCGCCATCGTCAAGAAGCGCCTCAACCTCGACGCCTCGCTCTACACATTGCTACAGATATTGTCGGTCACCCTTTTCGAGAAGATGCCCTTGCAGCAAGCCTTTCCGGGCAGCGACTCCAGTTCCGAAAGCACCACCATCAACAACCAATTGAATCTATTCGCGTTTTAACCGGACATCAGTGATGTTGCTTGTTGCCGAATGCCAGGCGCAAAGCATCAATCAGATGCTGTTCCTGAGGCTCCAACGTCGAAGTTGCAACGTGGCGCCAGTTGCGCTCGTAAATGCCCAGCGCCTCAGCCGGCTTAAGTTCGTTGCTTCCTTTGACTTGCCACGCAAGCTGCTTAAGTTGGGGATAGTTTTCCAAATTGATACGAGCGGGAATCCATCCCGGTTTGTCTTGATTTTCGGTATTCGAAAGCGAATCTGAACGACCGGAGACGCTCAATTCCATGCCAAGGGATGTCATGGCATTCAGATACGCACCCATGGTTACCGAAGGCTCGCCACGTTCGATCCTATGCAGGGTTACCCGAGACATACCGGCAGATTCAGCCGCCACGACGGCGCTGACCCGCAAAGACTTGCGGTAAGTGCGTATCTGCTTACCGAGTTCAACAAGCTTTTCGGCAGAGGCTTTTGTTGTTTCCGGTGGTTTAGCAGGCATAGTGATTCTCATAATAGCCATTTGTGTGTATCTGTCAATATTGAGAATCTTTTTAAGTAATATACCCTGGAGTCACCGCGATGGAAGTTCGAGTACCTTGCTAGTTGCCGACCGGGGCCGCAAAGCAAGCCGCAGCCGCGATGAACCCTCCCGGCATTGCGGCAAATGGGGCCACGGGTGAGAATGGCCCGTCTGACAGTCCGCCAGTACCTCCATGCCCACGTACCGCATTCAACAAATATCCTGGCTTCTCGCCGCCCTGGCCCTGCTGCTGGTGCTGCAACTGCATCTGTTGCCGGCACTGCTGGCGGGCCTGCTGGTGTATGAACTGGTGCATCTGACGGCACCGCTGCTGGAAAGCCGGCTATCCGGCCCGCGGGCGAAACAGGCCGCCGTGATCTTTCTCGCCGCAACGGTCGTCGGCGCGGCCGTGCTGGGCACGGTTCTGGCCGTCGGCTTCGTCAGGGGCGATTCCGGCAGCCTTGCCGCGCTGGCCCAGAAAATGGCCGAAATCCTCGAGAATTCGCGCCAATCCATGCCGGACTGGCTGGTCGGCGCCCTGCCCGACAGCGTCGATGGCATCAAGACCACCGTCGTGCTGTGGCTGCGGCAACACGCGGCCGAGGTGCAGTCGCTGGGCAAGGAAGCCGGCCTCGTCATGGCGCACGTGCTGGTCGGCCTCATTCTCGGCGCCCTGCTCGCCCTGCGCGAAGCCGGCGGAGAGCGCGTCACTCAGCCGCTCGCTGCCGCGCTGACCGAGCGCGCCTGCCGTCTGGCCGATGCCTTCCGTCGCATCGTCTTCGCCCAGGTGCGGATTGCCGCCATCAACACGGCGGTCACCGCGCTCTACCTCGCCGTCCTGCTGCCGCTGTTCGGCATCCATCTGCCGCTGACGAAGACCATGATCGTCCTGACCTTCTTTGCCGGCCTGCTGCCGGTGATCGGCAATCTGGTCTCCAACGCCGTGATCGTCGTCGTCAGCCTGGCCCACTCGCCGCAAGTCGCGATGGGTTCGCTGGCCTTTCTGGTGGTGGTGCACAAGTTCGAATACTTCCTCAACGCGCGCATCGTCGGCGCCCGCATCTCCGCCCGCTCATGGGAACTGCTGCTGGCCATGCTGGTCATGGAAGCTGCCTTCGGCATAACGGGAGTCATTGCGGCGCCGGTGTATTACGCCTACCTGAAGCAGGAACTGATCGACTCCGGGCTGGTCTAGTCCGGCGCCCGATAAACCCGCCGGAAGCGGGCGTCGGCGACGATGCCGAAGTCGCCGGGGGCGTATTGCAGCAACCAGTCATGCGCCAGGCCACGCAGGATGTCGCCGCCGCAGGAGCGGGCCAGGGTGAATGCTTCCGGCATCTGCCTGGCCAACACCGTTACAGCCTTGCAGCGGTAGGCACCGTCCTCACCGGCCCGCACCGGGGCGACGGGATCGTATCGGGCATCGAAGCGGCTGCGCGAAACGCTCCAGCGGTCGCCGGTTGACCCGGTTATCAGGGCATCGCCTGCCGCGTAGCGATTCGGGCCTTCACGGCTGCTCAGTTCGCCGGCCGTCGCGGCAAACACCACCGCCACGACTTCGTCCTTGACGACGAGTACGGCCGCGGGGTCCCCGGTCAAGTCAATATTATTGAGTTCGAGCATGTCGGCATCGATGAGAGAGTGGCGTTACGGGTTTGGGGCACCTGAGTTGATATCCGACACATCGGGAACCTCGAGAACTTTCATCCGGCAATGCCGGATCGGTATCGGTGATCTTCGTCTGACAGCCGATGCGCGCTGGCTGATTCAGACGCAGGGCCTGTCTGACGGAGCTAACTTTTTGTCCACCTCGAGAGTCTTTCGAAAAGCTGATCCGGCTTGATCGGCTTGGCGATGTAATCATCCATGCCGGCCTCAAGGCAACGTTCGCGGTCGCCTTGCATGGCGTTTGCCGTCATGGCAATGATTGGTACGCGGGCACCATGTCTATCATTTTCCATGGCGCGGATTTTTCGCGTGGCGTCAATGCCGTCCATCACCGGCATCTGCATATCCATCAATACGGCAGCGAAACTCCGGCCGCTGAGCGCCTCGACCGCCTGCTGACCATCCTGTGCGAGAGTGACCCGGTAGCCGCGGCGGGTGAGGAGAGTGATAGCCAGTTTCTGGTTTATCGGATTGTCTTCCACCAGCAGGATTGCGTGACCCTGAGTCAATGCATCATCCACCGCGTCAGTGGCGTCATCGCGTGAGCCGGCAGCCGGCCCTGCTTCCTGCTGCTCCGGCTCGCTGCCGGGCAAGGTGAAATGGAAACTGCTGCCGACATTCATCTGACTTTCAACCCAGATCCGGCCGCCGAGCAACTCCACCAGGCGCCGCGTGATTGACAGCCCGAGTCCCGTGCCGCCGTACTTTCGCGTCGTCGAGTCGTCCGCCTGTGTAAAGGGATCGAAAATATGATCGATCCGCTCCACCGGAATACCGATGCCGCTATCCTGAACGACAAAGTGAATCGCATTCTGCGTCTGCGTGCCGGTCAGCGTCGAAACACGGACGACAATCTGACCCTGCCGGGTAAACTTTATCGCGTTGCCGACCAGGTTGACCAGAATCTGCCGCAAGCGCGCGGGATCACTGATGACTGTAGCGGGCACTTCCGGATCGATTTCACAGCGCAAATCAATATTCTTTTCCTTGGCGTGAAATCCGGCCGAGCGGACCCACTCCATCAATGCCGGCCGCAAATCAAACGGCAGTTTCTCGATAGTCAGCATCCCGGCTTCAATTTTTGAAAAGTCGAGAATGTCATTGATGATCGCAAGCAGGGATTCAGCCGACTTCTTCGCCAAGCCCACGAATTCGCGCTGCTCAGAGCTCAGATCGGAATCGAGTACGAGATCGGTCATGCCGATGATGCCGTTCATCGGCGTGCGGATTTCATGGCTCATGTTGGCGAGAAACGCACTCTTGGCCTGATTTGCAGCCTCGGCTATATCCTTTGCCTGCTGCAGTTCCAGGTGACTCGCTTCCCGATCGCCAACCAGTCTCACGATCAGCATCGAGAGCGAATCCAGCTCGTCACTACCGTCCCGGGGAGTCTTCAAATCACTCGCCGGCAGAAGGCTGGCGGCAAGATTGCGTAGTGACCCTATTGCCAACTCGCGCGATTGAAGTTCCTTGCGCAAGGTATCTGCCGTATGTTGCAGCATTTCAAATGCCGGACGAAATTCCAAAGGTACGTCGTTGATGAGCGTCGCGTCGGCCAGATGATTACCGCTGCCGACGATGCGCGCGCGATCCAAACTACCCAACCAGCGCTTGAGAGGGAACCAAAGGAAAAACAAGCCGCCCAGCAAACTAACCAGTGCCAGAGCCAGTGCTGCAAGGACCAGTTCCCAAAGCCGGTCAGCAATTGTGGCGGCCGAGAAGGTCAGTCGCAAAACCCCGTAGTCCTTGTCGCCAACCGTGATGGTGCGGTTGACGTCGTACAGTTGATCGGCGATCCCCTGCACCAGCCAACGCGGCGCGCGACCGCCCTCCGATGTCGAATTCCGGCTTTTGATGCTGCCGCCCGCGAGGTCGACGAACATCGCCGATTCAAACTGCGAACGCACGATCGCGCTGTCCAGAGTACGCTGGATCGAGTCGTAGTCACCGATCACGGCGCTGTCGGAAACCGTGTGGGCGGCCACCTCGATCAACATGGTTGCCGATTGCTGTGCCTCCTCCACCGCCTGAACGTATTCATACCGGAAAAACAGCACCATGGTGCCGCTGACGAACAACAGCAAGGCGAACGAGTACAGCGCATAGACGCGGCCTATGAGCGATTGGGGCAGGAAACGGTCAAGCAGGCTCACGTTATGCGATCAACGCAGCGAGGCAGGGGCAATCTGGTAGAACTGGCGATAGGTCGCGTAATCGGCGGCCGTAGCCGGCAAAAAGTAGGCCTGCGGATCAAGGCCCACATCCTCCGATGCCTTGACCAGAATGGCCTTTCCGACCGGATCGCGATGCATGCCGATGAATGCCGATGCAACGGCTTTGACGGTCGCCCCCGGCACTTTGCTTGAAGCCATCAAGGCGAGGTCGTTATAGTCGTCTGATTTCCACAAGGTACGGAATTTCTTCCCCTCCTTGATCGAATAGCCGGCCACCAGCGCGGAGTTGCTGCCAACGGCCTTGGCCTTGCCGGCAAACAACTGGGCAAAAGCCGCATTCTGGTTGCCGGCAAACACGGCTTTGACATCTATTTTCCTGTTCAGCAGTTGGGCATACGGAACCTTGTAGCCGACAAACGCTTCAGGCCCGGCAAATACGACTTCCTGCCCCTTCAGATCCTCCAGTCTTGTTATGGGTGAATCGGCCGGAACGGCGATCTCCCCTTGCAAAGGCGGAGTCCAACGACGCCCGAACACAGTCCAACCGAGTTGCTCGCGCTCCGGGCTGAACAAGTGATTGGAAAACACAAACTCGACTTCCCTGGCAAGGACATACGCGGTTGTATCCGCCGACGTTCGGCCGATCTTGAGTTCGAGCTTGACGCCACTCTTGTCGCTGACATACTTGATTATCGGATTCCAGTAGGCCGCGGTCTTGTTGATGTCCCACTGATTGACCGGCGAAAACCGGTAGGTCACGTTCTGGGCTGCTGCGAATGGCGGAATACTCAGTATCAATACAGCAAGAAGAAATCGGTTCAGCATTGGATGTTTCTCCGGAGATGATCAGCCCTGCCAAAAAGCTGTCGAGAGGCCGTCATTTTAGATCAGCGGCGCTCATTCTGAGAACCTGTGGCTGACGGCCTTAGCCGAAGTTCGCCATGCATGATTCGCCTCAGGGCCGCAAACACATCCGCGTGGATATTGATCCAAACGGCCTCAGGCAACCGGGTGTCTTTTGGCGCCTTGGATTGGTTTGGCGAAACCGACCTGATCACCCGCCAGGCTGCCCTTGTGCGCCGCCATCTGATCACGCAGGGTAATGCGCGAGTGCTTGTATTTCGGCGAACCGAATTCCGCATCGCGCTGCGCCAGCTTGTCGGTGACGAGCACAAGCGCCGTTCCAGTCCCCTGACTAGCCACGGCAACTGCATATTCGGCATCACGCTCGCGGCGCAAGTCACGCATTCGTGACGACAGGCGCGCCGCCATTGCCTTGCGGAAATCCTCCATGTCGCTCCTGCTCCATTCAGGATGCTGCCTGTGCGCGACATTCAAGGCATCCCAGACCTTGGCCTTGAGATAGCCGACCAGCCACTGGGCAAACAGGGTGTCAGCGCGGTCACCATAGAATCCAACGCCATAACCTTGCGTTGGATCGTAGTGCATACGCACGATGGTGTCGGTGAAATTGGCCACGCCGGTACTGATGAATTGAAACCACCGCGGGCAACTCCTGGCCGGATTGTTCGGCGGACCGTAGGCATGAAAAGCGTCGGCCCAATCGAAATCGACGGACGCCTTGGTGCCGGCGATTTCAGCCTGCTCGATGCCGAATTTCCGGATCAGAATTTCAGCCTGGGCCAGAGCGCGCTCGGCTTCGTTGTCATTGCCGCGACCGTCCATGGCGACGGCCATCAGCTTTTGCGCCTTGCGTATCGCCTGATCCTTATCCATAAGCACTCAACGTGACGCCTGCCCCGGTCGCCATTGCTGCAGGGCCCTCATCCCGGTTTGCGGAAATCCGCATCGATCCAGGCGTTTGCACTGGCCTTGTTGAGCTTGAAACTGCTCGCCACACGGACCTGAGCGAGTTCTTCATCTGCGGCATCGCGGGCGGTAAGCAATGCATGCGGATCGTCTTCGTCCGGCACGATATCGAGGGTGATGCTGATCCGTCCGGATTGATCGTTGATCGTGATGTTCTGGTGGAGCGCCGCATGAAGTTGCTGCACCTGGCGCTGCCGGAATTCGCCGGCGGTCTTGACCAGCGTGTTGAACGCCGGTGCATCAAGCGGTTTCGGATTCTTCTTGTCGCGTCCCATGGTCCACGGGCCAATCAAAGCAGGCTCGGACTCGCCGTCGAGAATCATCTCGACGGCCCAGCCCTCATCGTCTTCGTTCTTGACGACTCGCGCGGTCCAGCCGTTGTTGCACCAGAGTCTCGGCTCTCTGATCAAATCGGGCGCATCGGCCTCAATGGCCTGGTTCGGTATGTTCTCTGTCATGCCCGTATTTTATGTCCGGAGGCGGAACGAATTTGCATCACCCGCCTGTTGCCTCAATAGCCGCCGACCTGGAACACTTTCATCCGGCCAACGCCATGTTCCGTATCAGAGAATTCCCCGGCAGGGAGCGTGAGATTACAGTCCTGGCATGGCTCGGAGAGGAGTATCCGGCATTGCGGGTGAGTCCATCTCATCGGAATTCCCTGTATTATCCGCAGTCTTCGAAATATTGCGGCTGATACACCTTCGAGACGGACTCAGCCCATCCCCTCTGCAGGGCAGCGCGAAATGCAAAGGGATCGATGAACCAGACCCCTGCTTTTTTCCGCCAGCCCTACCCCCTTTCACCCGATACCGCCATGTCCACATCCGAAACCCTCTACTGCTACCACTGCGGCCGCCATCACCCGCGCGAAGAAATGCGCCAGATCGAAACCAAGAGTGGAAAGAAATGGCGTTGCATCAAGTCGATCCAGGCGACCAGGAGAAGCAGCGCACAACGGGATGCCTTCGGCAAGACCGTGACGACGATCAACCGGGCGGAAAATCAGACGCGCATCAAGGCCAGACTGGATGCCGAGCGATTGGTGGCCGGGAGCTCAGGATCCGTTTGATCGCCAAGCAGGCATCATGATCGCGGAGATTTCCGCGTATCTGGCGGTCGGTGGCTGTGCCGGCTTCTTTGCCGGCCTCCTCGGCGTCGGCGGCGGGATCATCATGGTGCCGGCGCTGGTGATGATCTTCGAGGCCATCGGCCTGCCGCGCGCCCTGGTTTTCCAGACCGCACTGGGCACATCGATGGCATCGATCCTGTTCACGTCGGTCTCCAGCCTGCGCACCCATCACCTCTACGATGCCGTCATCTGGCCGGTGGTACGCACAATCTCCCCCGGCATCCTGCTCGGAACTGCTGCCGGCACATTCCTCGCACGCCACTTGTCGATCCATGCACTGGCCATCGTGTTCGCAGGCTTCGTGGCTTTCGTCGCCATCCAGATGACCGTGAATTTCCAACCCAAACCTAGCCGGGCGCTTCCCGGCAATTGGGGCATCACTCTCGTTGGCAGCGGCATCGGACTCATCTCCGCCCTGGCGGCAATCGGCGGTGGCGCGTTCACCGTTCCCTTTCTTACCTGGTGCAATGTTCCGCTGCGACGCGCGATCGGTACTTCAGCTGCGGTCGGTTTCCCGATCGCGCTGGGCGGCACGCTCGGCTACGTCTTCAACGGCATGAATCTGTCCGGCCTGCCGCCATGGAGCCTGGGATTTGTCTATTTACCCGCCCTCGCCGGCATCCTGGCCACCAGCATCGTCGCAGCGGTCGTCGGCGCACGCACCGCGCATCACCTTCCAATAGGCGCTCTCAAGCGGATCTTCGCCGGCCTGTTGATCCTGCTTGCGGTGAAGATGCTCCATCAACTGTTCAAGTGATGAGCGAACCCGCTTCCGCTTTGCTGAACCGGCTGACCGGATCCGCAGTGTCGCTCGTCTATCGCCTGGCCGCCTATTTCACGCTGACCATCCTGGATGATCCGGCGATGCTTGCCCTGGCCTTCTGCTGAGCCGGTCGCCGAGGCCCGCCATGCGTTCAGCCAGATCCGGTGACTGCGCCAGCAAGTCAGGATTGGCGGCGACAAGTTCTTGAAGATGCAGCCAGGCCCGGGCGTCCGCAAGGTTCCTGCACGCAGCATCCATAAACGCGGCGGCGGCGTCCGCCGGCCTGCCCAGCGCCGCACAAGCCAGACCGAGATTCCTGTAGGCGCTGTGCCGGGTGCCATCGACCTCGATGGCGGCCATGCACTGTGCCTGCGCTTCCTCGAATCGCTTTAGCTGGAGCAGTGCATAGGCACGGTTGTTGTGCCCGAAGTAGCGAACCATGTCATCCGCAGGGGCCAGTTCAACGATGCGAAGGTAGCTTTCCGCTGCACCTTGCCAATCGTTTCGTTCTTCAGCTTCAAGCCCGAGCAGCAGATGCGCCTTGGCCACGTTCACCGTGTTGGCGGGGTCCGCCAGCAGACGGGCAATCTGGGATTCGCTCGACGTCGTTACGCCGGATGGAAACATGGGCTCACACTCGCTCTACACGCCAGATTCATCATTCACATTTCGCTCAGCCAAATCTTACCTCAAGGACAGTCCGGCACAATGGCCGGACACGGCATCGGGCAAGCCCAGGACTCAAACACGACGCAAGCCGACATGGGCGCGAATGGCACGCGATACCGCCTTCGGATCACCGCCCTCCGCCGCCGAGGACAGGCGACGACGTATCAACCCGGACAGAAACAGCACCGAGTCGAGCGCCAGGGCGGCCGGTTGCAGGCCCGGGCGCAGCAAGCCCATGGTCCTGGCGCGGCGGTAGGCGAGTGCCAGCTTGGCTATCAGCTGGTTCTGGGATTTCTCGAATTCCGTCACCAGGGAAGCAAACTCGCCGACATACTCGCAACGCAATTGCATGATCTGGAACACCTCGCGGGCGCCGGCGTCGCGGTCGAGCGCCTTGAAGATCTCCTGCATGGCCCGCGTCACGCCCAGCAGCGGATCTTCGCCGGAAGAGGCCATCAGCAGGCCGTCGACACGATCCACCAGCGGCAGGATGGTCTGCTCGCGCAGGGCGAAAAACAAGGCCACCTTGTTGTCGAAATGCCAATAGATCGCGCCGCGCGTGACCCCGGCCTCGCGGGCGATCACGTCCAGAGTGGTGCGGGCGATGCCGTGGCGGAAGAACATCTTGCGTGCCGCATCGATGATCTGCTGCCGCGTCCGCTGCGTCTCGATTTTCGTCTTGCGTGCCATGGAAAGCAGGTCCGGTCAGTAATTAACATTCACGCTTGTATATATAATAGCGCTTCGCACCGGAGAGTCCAGATGAAACAAACCGATCCGCCACTCAGACAGCATCGGAGCGCCATTCCTGCCGGCCGGGGCCTGTTGCTCGCCGCCTGCCTGGCGCTGGCACTTGGCGCCTGCTCCCCCCCTGCGCAACAGGCCGCCACCGCCAAGCCCGCTCTGCCGGTGACGATTCTGGAGGCCAAGCTGTCCACGCTGCCCTTCAGCCTCGACGCCGTGGCCCAGACCGAAGGCCAGCGCGAAGCCGAGGTCCGGGCCCGGGTCGGCGGCGTCCTGCTGAAGCGCCTGTATCACGAGGGCGACGCGGTCAAGGCCGGCCAACCCCTGTTCCAGATCGACCGCGCCCCGTTCGAGATTGCGCTGTCCCAGGCTCAGGCCCAGCTGGCCGAGCAGCAGGCGCGACTGGCACAGACCAGCCGCGAGGCCGGTCGGCTCAAGGACTTGCTCGCCGACCAGGCGGTCAGCCGCAAGGAATACGAGGACATGGCCTCGAACCGCAGCATTGCCGAAGCGGCGGTGAAGGCGGCCGAGGCAAGCGTGCAACTGGCAACGCTTAATCTTTCCTACGCCACCGTGGTCGCACCCATCGCCGGCGTGTCGGGCCGGGCACTGCGCTCCGAAGGCAGCCTGGTCTCGACCGGCAGCGACAGCCTGCTGACCAGCATCGTCCAGTCCAATCCGCTGTGGGCGCGCTTCAGCGTCACCGACAGCGATCTCGCCGTGCTGCGCAAGGCACCGGCGGCACCGCTGCAGCTTGCCCGGGTGGAAGCAATACTGCCGGATGGCACCACCTACCCGCTGCCGGGGCGACTCAATTTCGAGGCGAGGCAGGTCGACCCGCGACTGGCAACGATTCAGCTGCGCGCCGAGTTCGACAATCCGGACGGCCGCATGCTGCCGGGACAGTTCCTCCGCGTCCGCCTCGTCGGCGGCGAACGAAAGGCCGTCCTGTTGCCGGCAACGGCGGTGACGCAAGGGGAACTGGGTTTCTTCGTCTTCATCGTCGGCGCCGACGGCACGGCGCAGATCAGACCGGTCCAGACCGCCGGCTGGCATGAGAACCAGTGGGTAGTCATCGCGGGTGTCAGTGCAGGCGACAAGGTCATCGTGGACAACCTGATGAAACTGCGGCCCGGTGCGCCGGTCAGCGCAGATATAAAGCCCTCGCCCGGGACGCCGGCGCCCGGCAAATCCTGAACGGGCAGCCATGTTCCGCTTCTTCATCGACCGGCCGATCTTCGCTTCGGTCATCTCGCTGGTCATCGTCATTGCCGGCCTCGTCGCGCTGACCGTACTGCCGGTCGCCGAATATCCCGAGGTGGCACCGCCGATGGTGCAGATCCGCGCCAGCTATCCCGGTGCCACGCCGGAAACCATCGCCAAGACCGTGGCGGCTCCGATCGAGGAACAGCTTTCCGGCATCGACGGCCTGCTGTTCTTCAATTCCTCCGCCACGGCGGATGGCGGACTCAACATCACCGTCACCTTCGAAACCGGCACCAACGCCGACCAGGCCACGATCAACGTCAACAACCGGGTGCAGATCGCCACCCCGCGCCTGCCCGAGGAAGTGCGCCGCAACGGCGTGACGGTGCTGAAGCGCTCGAACGACGTACTCATGCTCGCCGCCCTCAACTCCCCCGATCACACGCGGGATCCGTTGTTCCTCAGCAACTACGCCACGCTCAACGTTGCCGACGAGATCAAGCGCGTTCCGGGAGTGGGCGACCTCAACATTTTTCCGGCGCGCGACTACTCGATGCGCATCTGGCTGAAGCCGGACCGCATGGCGCAACTGGGCATCACCGCCGGCGACATCGCCAACGCCATCCGCGCCCAGAACGCCCAGTACGCCGCCGGCAAGATCGGTCAGAATCCGGCCCCCGCCGGACAGGCCCTGGTTTACACGGTGACGACCGGAGGCCGCCTGGAGCGGCCCGAGGAATTCGCCAATATCGTGCTGCGCGCCAACGGTGCCGGTGGCGTGCTGCGCCTCAAGGATGTGGCGCGGGTCGAACTGGGCGCCCAGAGCTACGATCAGGCCTCCATCATCGACGGCAACCCGTCGGTGGTCATGATGATCTTCCTGCAGAGCGGTGCCAACGCCCTCAGCACAGTGACGGCGGTGCACGCCAAACTGGAGGAACTCAAGCTGCGCTTCCCGGACGGAATGAACTACACGGTTCCGTTCGACTCGACCCGCGTCGTCAGCGCGTCGATTCACGAGGTGCTGACGACGCTGGGCATCGCCGCCGTGCTGGTGGTGGCCGTCGTCTTCGCCTTCCTGCAGAACTGGCGCGCCACGGCGATTCCGATGATCGCGGTGCCGGTCTCCCTGATCGGAACCGCGGCGGGACTGTGGCTGTTCGGCTTCTCCATCAACCAGTTCACCCTTTTCGCCATGGTGCTTGCCATCGGCATCGTCGTCGATGATGCCATTGTCGTGCTGGAGAACGTCGAGCGCCTGATGCGTACCGAAGGCCTGAGTGCCCGGGATGCCGCCATCGAAGCCATGCGCGAGGTGGCCGGCGCCGTCGTCGCCATCGTCCTGGTGTTGTGCGCGGTATTCGTGCCGGTGGCATTCCTCGGCGGCATCGCCGGCAAGCTCTACCAGCAGTTCGCCGTCACCATCGCCACCGCCGTGGTGATTTCCGGCATCGTCGCCCTGACCCTGACGCCGGCCCTGTGCGCCCTGCTGCTGCGGCCCAGCGATCACGAGGCGCCGATCTTCCATCCCTTCAATGTCGGCTTCGCCCGCCTCAGTCAAGCCTACCTCGGCACCGTGCGCTGGATGCTGGGCCACTCCAGGATAGGCCTGCTGCTGTTCCTCGCGGTCATCGGCGCCGTGGCCGGCCTGCTGCGCTTTACGCCGACCAGCTTCGTTCCCGGGGAGGACCGCGGCCTGGTGCTGGGCTCCGTGATACTGCCTGACGCCGCCTCGCTGGAGCGCACCACGGCGCTGGTCAGCAGCTTTCTCGAAAGCATCGCCAAGGAACCAGGCATCGAGCACGTCAGCGCCTTGCTGGGCATGGATCTGATCGGCGGCGCCAACAAGCCCAGCGCCGCGACCATGTTCGTATCCCTCGTGCCATGGAACGAGCGCAGCGCAACGGCACAGGAGTATGCAAAGAAATTCTTCGGCCCGGCCCAGAGTTTCCGCCAGGGTCTGATCATGTTCTTCAATCCGGCGCCGATCCGCGGCATAGGCAGTGCCGGGGGCTTCGAGGTTTACCTGCAGAATCGCGCCGATGCCGACCCCAAGCACCTGGCCGGGGTAATGCAGTTGTTCATGGACGGCCTCAAGGCCAACCCGAAGCTCGCCGGCGTCACAACCTTCTACCGTCCTTCCTCGCCGCAGTTGCTGGTCGACGTGGACCGGGAAAAGGCCATTTCGCTGGGGGTCCCGATCAGCGAGGTGTTCGATGCACTGCAAAGCGTCATCGGCAGCCTCTACGTCAACGACTTCAACAAGTTCGGTCGCACCTACCGGGTGCAGATGCAGGCCGCCGAGGAGTTCCGCGCCAAGCCGGAGGACATCCGCAAGCTTTACGTGCGCGGCAGCGAAGGCGCGATGATCCCGCTGGCGGCGCTGGTCAAAGTGAAGAACGTGCTCGGCCCCGAGCAGCTGGAGCGCTACAACGGCTTCCTCGCCGCCAAGATCATGGGCGGCAGCGTACCCGGCGTCAGTTCCGGCGAAGCCATCCGCATCGTCGAGGACACCGCCGCGCAGTTGCTGCCGGCGGGCTACAGCATCGCCTGGACCGGCCAGGCCTTCCAGGAAAAGCGCACCGGCAAGGCCGCCGTCATCGCCCTGAGTTTCGGCATCGTCATGGTGCTGCTGATTCTGGCCGCCCAATACGAAAAATGGTCGCTGCCGCTGGCGGTGATTCTCGCCGTCCCCTTCGCCGCCCTCGGCGCCCTGCTCGCGGTGCTCGCGCGCGGCATGCCCAACGACGTCTATTTCCAGATCGGCATGGTGGTCCTGATCGGGCTGGCCTCAAAGAATGCGATCCTGATCGTCGAATTCGCCGCCCAGAAGCGGGCGGAAGGCATGTCGGCGGTCGATGCGGCACTCGAGGCCGCGCGGCTGCGCTTCCGCCCCATCCTCATGACGTCGCTGGCCTTCGTCCTCGGCGTCCTGCCGCTGGTGCTGGCCACCGGCGCCGGCGCGGCAGCGCGGCGCTCGATGGGTACCGGCGTGTTCGGCGGCATGCTGGCCGCCACCTTCATCGCCACCCTGTTTATTCCATTGTTCTACACCTGGCTGGACCGCGGCAAGCACGTCATGCCGGTCGGTGATGCGAGCCATCAGGCGGAGCAACTGCCATGAGGGCAATGAATCGCGCCGTCCTTGCCGTGCTCGCGACTGCCCTGCTGCCGGCCTGCACGGTCGGTCCCGACTATCAGCGTCCCGCCCTGCCGCTCCCGGCAAGCTACACGGAAGCCGGGCACACGGCCGGCGGCGATGCGCTGATCGATCGAAGCTGGTGGCAGGCCTTCAAGGACCCGCTGCTGGATCAGCTCATCGAACAGGCTCTGCGCAACAACGGCGACATGCAGTTGGCGGCCGCCCGCTTCGAAGAGGCCGCGGCGCTGATGCGCGAGGCCGGAGCCAGCCGCCTACCCGAAATCGGCCTGGCGACCGGCGCCACTCGCACCTCGGTAAGCAGTGACACGGCTACGCCCTTGCCTGCCGGCTATCCGGTGCTGCGGCCGGACTACACCGCCAACCTCAACACCAGCTTCGAACTCGACTTCTGGGGCCGGCTGCGCAGCGCCGACGCCACCGCCCGCGCCCTCGCCCTGGCCAGCAGCTACGGCCGGGCAACGGTGGAACTGACCATCGTCGCCGGCGTCAGCCAGGGCTATCTTTCGCTGCGCTCGCTGGATGCCCAGATTGCCGTCGCCGGCGATACGCTCGCCACCCGCGGCGCCGCTCTCGGCATTGCCGAAAGCCGCCATCGCCTCGGCGCCGCCGGCGAACTCGAACTGCAGCAGGCGCGCACGAACCGGGCACTGATCGAGTCCCAACTCACCGAGCTGCGACAGCAGCGCGCCGTGGCCGAGCATCAACTCGCATTGCTCTGCGCCACGCCCGGTCTCGCCATCGCAGCCGGCGATCTGCGCCAGCTGCCGCTGCCGCCCCTGCCGCCGGCCGGCCTGCCGGCCAGCCTGCTCGAAGCGCGCCCCGACATACGTCAGGCCGAGGCCCAGCTCATCGCCGCCAATGCCCGTATCGGCGTTGCCAAGTCGGCGCTGTTCCCCACCATCAGCCTGACCGGCAGCCTCGGCAGCGAAAGCAAGGAACTCTCAGGCCTGTTTGCCGCCAAGGCCGGCATCTGGTCCGTCGGCCTGCTGCCGACGCTGGCCCTGTTCGACAGCGGCAAGCGCGAAGCGCGCCTGGAGCAGGCCAACGCGCAGCAGCAGCAGGCCCTGGCGGCCTACCGGCAGGCGGTACAGGCGGGCTTCAAGGAAGTGCGCGACGCCCTCGTCGCCGGACATGAACGCGGCCTGGCGGAACAGGCTACCGCAACCCAGGTTGAGGCCACGGCGCGCGGCCTGGAACTCGCGCGCAAGCGCCATGAGGCCGGCTACTCGGCCTATCTCGAAGTGCTCGATGCGCAGCGCGCAGCCAACGATGCGAGCCTGGCGCATATCCGCAATCGCCAACTGCGCCTGGTCGCCGCGGTTGACCTGTTCAAGGCTCTCGGCGGCGGCTGGCGCGAAACAAGGCCCTGACCAGCCCCGGTGCAGCGGCGGGCGGGCGCCGCAAGTGTCGTCCAATGGGACTAAGACAAGCCAAGCGCCATCGACTAACTTATGCGGCATCGCAATCAGCCGATGGAAACCCGCGCATGAACCGGATCCCCAGAACCATCTCTGAACTGGTTGCCCTTGCGGCCGCCAGCTTCGGCGCGTCCACCTTCATCGAAGAGGAACAGACGAGGATCGATTTCGCCGACTTCAGCCGGCGTTGCGATATTGTCGCCAGCGCCATGCTCGCCGGCGGGCTGCGCCGCGGCGACCGCATCGCCGTCTGGGCACCGAATATTCACGAATGGATCGTCGCCGCTTTGGGCGCGCAATCGATGGGCGCGGTCCTGGTCACCATCAATACCCGCTACAAGGCCGCCGAGGCCGCCTACATCCTGCGCGCCAGCGGGGCACGCCTGCTCTTCGCCATCGGCGATTTTCTCGGCAGCAACTATCCGGCCATGCTCGATGGCGAAGACCTGCCCGCACTCGAGCAGATCGTTGTTCTGCGCGGTGACGCCGGCAGACATACGCCGTGGCAGGACTTCCTCAGCCGCGGCGAACAGGTCAGCGCCGGCGACCTCGCCGCTGCACGCGCGGAGCAGACGCCCGACGACATCTCGGACATCCTGTTCACTTCGGGCACGACCGGCGAACCCAAGGGTGTGATGACCCGGCACGGGCAGAATCTGCGCGCCTTCGACAGCTTCTGCGACATCCTCGGCATCGTCGAGGGTGATCGCTACCTGGTCGTCAATCCCTTCTTCCACAGTTTCGGCTACAAGGCAGGCATCCTCGCCTGCCTGCTGCGCGGTGCCACCCTGCTGCCGCACGCCATCTTCGACGCCGGTGACATCCTGCGCCGCATCGCCGCCGAGCGCATCAGCGTGCTGCCCGGACCACCGACCCTGTTCCAGTCGCTGCTCGCCCATCCGCGCCTGACCGACTACGACCTGTCCTCGCTGCAGAAGGCATCGACCGGCGCCGCCAGCATCCCCGTGGCCCTGATCCGGCAGATGCGCGAAGTGCTCGGTTTCAAGAGCGTGATCTCCGCCTACGGCCTGACCGAGTGCTGCGGCCTGGTGACCGCCTGCCGGCCGGGCGACGATGCCGAACTGGTCGCCACCACCTCGGGCCGCGCCATTGCCGACATAGAACTGCGCTGCATTTCGCCGGCGGGCGAGGAAGTGCCGCGCGGCGAAGCCGGCGAAATCGTCGTGCGCGGCTACAACCTCATGGCCGGCTATTTCGAGAACGCGGCAGCCACGGCCGAGACCATCGACGGCGACGGCTGGCTGCACACCGGCGATGTCGGCGTCATGGACGACGCCGGCAACCTGCGCATTACCGACCGGCTCAAGGACATGTTCATCACCGGCGGCTTCAACTGCTACCCGGCGGAAATCGAGAACATCATCGCCTCGCATCCTGCCGTGGCCATGAACGCCGTCATCGGCATCCCGGACGAACGCCAGGGCGAAGTGGCGATGGCTTTTGTCGTCGCCAAACCGGGCACTGAGCTCGCAGCCGACAGCCTGATCGACTGGTGCCGCAGCAAAATGGCCAACTTCAAGGTTCCGCGCCGCGTCGCTCTGGTTGCCAGCCTGCCGCTCAATGCTTCGGGCAAGGTGCAGAAGACGGAACTGAGGAAGCTCGCCACACCCGGCTGAGGCCGCCCGGAGGCGTCGATGTCCTTTCCTGCTCCGATCGCATTGGCCGAACTGGTCCGGCTCGGCGCCCTGCCCGGCGAGCTGGACAGCTATTCGCCGCTGTCCGGCCATCCCCTGCTGCTGCTGGACCTCGACAGCGAACTGCCCGGCGACGCCGATGTGCCGGCACTCGTCGCCGTACTCGCTACCCTGCCCTGCCCTGTGCTGGGCCTGGGCGCGCACGCAGCCCGCCTGCCGCAGGAACTGCTCGCCGCGCTCGACGTGGTGCTCGACAACGCCGGGGACTTGCCGCCCGTGCTGCGCAATATCCAGGCGCATCCGCTGGCGGCAGCGACCCTCGTGCAACTGCTGCGCCACAACGCCACAGCCGGCATCGACGCCGGCCTCCTCGCCGAATCGCTGGCCTTCGGACTGCTCCAGGCCAGCGCCGATTTCCGCGGCTATCTGGCGACGCAGCCGGCACCGCAGTCCTGTGGCGATGCCGATCCGCTCAAGCTCGAACGCATCGGCGCGCAACTTAACATCACCCTCACCCACGCCCACCGGCGCAACGCCTGGTCGGCGACCATGCGCGATGCCTTCTACCAGGCACTGCTGCTGCTCGCCAGCGACCCGGGCATCGCCAAAGCCGTGGTGCGCGGAGACGGCGACTGCTTTTGCAGCGGCGGCGACCTCAGCGAGTTCGGCCTTGCCGTCGATGCGGCGCAGGCCCATCTGGTGCGCGCTTCGCGTCCCGTCGCCCGCCTGCTGGCGCAACTGGCGCCGCGCCTGGAATTCCATGTGCATCGCGCCTGCATCGGTTCCGGCATTGAACTGCCGGCCTTCGCCGGACGCCTGGTGGCGAGCGCCGACACCTACTTCCAACTGCCCGAAATCGGCATGGGATTGATCCCCGGTGCCGGCGGCACCGTCAGCATCACCCGCCGCATAGGCCGCCAGCGCACCGCCTGGCTGGCGCTTTCCGGCAAGCGCATCAAGGCCGCGCAGGCCCTGGCCTGGGGGCTGATAGACGCAATCATTTAGGGCAATCCGGATGCGTTAGTGGTGTTGCCCGCCGTCCCCAAAAAAGCTGAGCGCAAGATAACGCGGGGCCGGCGGCCGGCCGCTTTATTGCTGGAGTCGTCAAAATGGAATCTTTGATTCCCGCGAAAGACATCTTCCCGCTTCAAGCAATTCTCATTACCATGCTATCCATGCTGTCTTTTGCCCGCAAACCAAACATGCCAACACATTCTCTTTCCCATCGCCGCCGCGTCCTTGTCTGCACGATTGCCTGGGCGGTTCTGCCGGCGGTCGCCGCTCAAGCCGAACTGACTGAACTCTCGCTCGAGGAACTGATGAATATCGAGGTTACGGGAGCCTCGACCTACGTTCAATCGGCAAAAAGCGCCCCCTCGGCCGTGACCGTGGTTTCCCGCGACGACATCCGGCGCTTCGGCTGGCGCACGCTGCAGGAACTCCTTACCGCACAACGGGGATTCCACGGCAGCAACGACCGTACCTACAGCTACCTCGGGGTGCGCGGCTTTTCCCCGCCCGGAGACTTCAACAACCGCATCCTCTTCCTCATCGACGGCATACGCGTCAATGACAACATTTACGACAGCGTGCTGGCCGGTGAAACCTTTCCGCTGGACCTTGACCTCATCGAGCGGGTCGAGATCATCCGCGGTCCCGGTGCCTCGATCTACGGCGGCAACGCGCTGTTCGGCGTCATCAACATCCTCACCCGCAGCGCCGACTCCTTTGACGGCGGCGAACTGGCGCTGGATATCGGCAGCCAGGGTGCCAGGCGTTTGCGCGCCTCCGCCGGCAAGCGAACGGGAGATGCGGAGTGGGTGATTTCCGCCAGCGGCTTTGACAAGGATGGCGGTCGCTATGAATTTCCGGATGTCGCTGCGGGGGTTCTCAGCCCCGGCGGCGCGGATGCCGAACAGCAGCAGCGCGTCTTCGGCCGGATAAGGTTGGGCGACTGGCGCGCAACGCTGATCCATAGCGAGCGCCGCAAGCACGTCCCCACCGGGTCGTTTGGCACCATCCCGACCGATCCGGGCCACCGCGAAGACGACGGCTACACCCTCGCCGACCTGGCCATCGCCAGGAACGTCTCAGAACATCACAGCTACAACCTGCGGCTCTTTGCCGGACAGTACCGTTACGACACACAACTCCCCTACGACTACTCCGGCGAAGTGCCGCCCCGCGCCTCGCGCCTGCTCAACCGCGATACCCAGCGCGGCCAGTGGTGGGGGGCCGACGGCCGCTGGACGGTGTCGGCCTGGGCCGGACACAAACTGGTGGCAGGCCTCGAATACATCGCCAATACACGACAGTACCTGGGCAATCGCGACGACGACGGCACGCAGTATCTGAATACCGATGCACACAGCCATCGCAGCGGCGCGTATCTGCAGGACGAAATGGCCGTGGCGGACAACACCATCCTTATGCTGGGCGTGCGGCACGACACGGCTGAAACAGGCAAGAGTTTTCTCAGCCCGCGGCTGGCGCTGGTGCATCAACTGGATGCCGACAATTCGCTGAAGCTGCTTTACGGCACAGCGTTCCGCTCCCCCAATGCCTATGAGCGCAGGTACATCTTCAATGGTCAATACGGAAATCCGGATCTCGCGGCGGAAACGATACGCACGCTGGAGGGCGTCTGGGAGCGGCGTCTTGGCGAAGGAATCCGCTTTACCGGTTCGCTTTACCGCTACCGCGTCGCCAATGCCATCGGGCTCGATCCGGCGACGGGCATCAACATCAACAATTCCCCCGTTGATGCCCACGGCACAGAGCTGGAACTGGAGCGCCGCTGGAGCAACGGCGCGGTCCTGCGCGGCAGCTACAGCGGACAGTTCCTGCGCCAGAACGGCCAGAGCCCCGACAATGCGCCAGGCGGCCTCTGGCACCTCGATGCCGGCGCCCCGCTGGGATCCCGCGACTTGTATGCCGGACTGGGTCTGGATGCGGTGTCCCGGCGCAATACAAACAGCGGCGCCGCCAGCGTCGACGCACGTACTCTGGCCAACCTGACCCTGACCTGGCGGCAAACGTCTTCCCCGTGGGAGGTTTCTGCCGGCATCTACAACCTCTTCGACCGGCGTTACGACGATCCGACGTCACTTGATCCTCAATTGCCTGCAAGCGTATTGCGTGATCGATTCGCCCAGGACGGCCGGCAGTGGCGGCTGAAACTCACCGGCCGGTTCTGAGCATGCAAGGGATCGCCGTCAGCCTGCTGGCCTTTCTGGCGCTGATTGTGCCTGCCCGGTCATGGGCACAGCACAGCGAAGCGGAGGTCAAGGCCGCCTTCATTTTCAGCATCGCCAGGTATGCCGAATGGTCCCCCGACACCCTGCCCGACGGTGCTCCGCTGAGTCTGTGCGTGCTCGGCCCGGGCGAATCGCAACGCGCGCTGGTCGATGCGCTCGGCGGCCTGCGCGGCAAGCAACTGCGCGGGCACGTGCTGGAGGTCCGCGCCGGCCAGCGTTTTGCGCCGATGAAGCCATGTCACATAACCATCATGCTGCCCGGGGCAAGCGAGCAAAGAAGCGTGCTGCAGGACGAGCGCGACACGCTGACCATTTCCGATGGTGACGACTTCATTGAGAAGGGTGGCATGGTGGGCCTCGTCATGGTCGACAACCGCGTGCAGATCGAGGTCAACCTCGAATCGACGCGTCGCGGCCGCATTCAACTGTCGGCGCAACTGTTGAAGCTGGCGCGCAAGGTCAAGGGCGTTTCATGATCCTCACCGGTACCCTGCGCCAGCGCTTGATGCGTTTTGCCCTGGTTACGGTGGGCACGGCATGCCTGATCATTGCCCTTGCCGAGGCGGCGGGCGAGTTCTACTCGGGGCAGCAACGGACCATTGCCGAAATCCAGGCATTGCTCGACATCGCTGCGGAGACCGTCCAGCCGTTCGTCGTCTTCAACGATCCGGCCGGCGCCAGGACGCAGATGTCGGGGCTGTTGCACCGGCCCGACATCCTTCGCGTGCGGGTGCGCAGGCCCGATGGCACGCTGCTGAGCGAAGTCACTCAGGCGGCAGCCAACCTCGACGAATTGGCGCAGATGAAAGCGCCGGTGCCGCTGAGCGGTCTTTCCGGATGGTTCACGCTGGCCGGCAGCCTGTCCCTGATGCAGGAAATCAGGTTGAACGATGAGATCGTCGGGACCGTCGAGTTCAACATGGACTTGCGTCCGATGTGGCGTGAACAATTGCGGCGTCTGATGTGGATTCTGCTGGCCATGCTGCCGGCCATCGCGGTGTCCTACGTGATCGCGCGTCGCAGCATGGCGGCGATAACCCGCCCGATCATCGACCTCGACAATGCCATCGGCAAAATCACGGCGACGCGCCAGTATGACGTCCGCGTGACGCGGACCACCGCTGACGAACTGGGACATCTGGTGGATCGCTTCAACACCATGCTGGCCGAAGTGCAGACCGCCGACAATCAGATCAAGCAACAGCGCGACACCCTCGAAGATCAGGTCGAGGCCCGCACCGTCCAATTGCGCAACGCTACGGACGAAGCCAGGCAGGCCAAAGAAGTGGCCGAGAAGGCCAGCGCGGCCAAGAGCGAGTTCCTCGCCAACATGAGCCACGAGATCCGGACGCCGATGAACGGCATCATCGGCATGACGGAACTGGCGCTTGATCCATTGTCATCCGCCGACGAACGGCAGGAGTTCATGCGCATCGTCAAGTCGTCCGCGGCAGGATTGCTCGAGATCATCAACGACATCCTCGATATCTCGAAGATCGAGGCCGGCAAGCTCGAGGTCGAGCACGTCGCCTTTGACTTGCACCGGACCGTAACGGATTCATTGCTGCCGCTGGAACTGCACGCCCGCAACAAGGGCCTGGATCTGACCTGCCGGATCGACGCCGATGTTCCGCTGCACGTGATCGGTGATCCGCTGCGCCTGCGCCAGGTACTGATCAACCTGATCGGCAACGCAATCAAGTTCAGCGATCACGGCAGCATCGTGGTCGGCCTTCGCCTCGAGTCCCGCGACGACAGTACGGCAATGGTGCGTTGCGCGGTAGGCGACAGCGGGATCGGCATTGCCGCCGATCAATTCGGGGAGATCTTCGCCGCATTCTCGCAGGCCGATACCTCGACGACGCGCAAATACGGAGGCACCGGCCTCGGCCTTGCCATCTCGAATCGACTGGTCGAACTCATGGGCGGTGCCATGAAGGTCGAAAGCGAACTGGGCAAAGGCAGCACCTTCAGCTTTACCGTCGCGCTCGGACTTGTTCCGGCCAGCGCCGCCGCCCGGGCCACATCGGCAGCCGACAATCAATCGCCCGCCACCGGCAAAGCCAGCCAGGCGTTGAATGTCCTCCTCGTCGAAGACAACCCGGTCAATCAGAAATTGGCGGTTCGCCTGCTCGAAAAATGGGGCCATCACGTCGTCATTGCCGCGAATGGAAAGGAAGCGCTGGACAGGGTCCGGTCCGGGCAAGCTTGCGACCTGGTTCTGATGGACATGCAAATGCCGGTGATGGGCGGCATCGAGGCGACGAAGCTGATCCGCGCCGACGAAGCCGCGAACAGCCGGCGGCGCCTGCCCATCGTTGCAATGACCGCCAATGCCATGACAGGCGACCGCGATGCCTGCCTTGCCGCCGGCATGGATGACTATCTGTCGAAGCCGATCAGACAGGAAGAGTTGCTGGCCAAACTTCGCCTGCATGCGCCGGCCGGCAGTCGGGCGCAGGCCGGGCCGGCTGCGCCCGCAAAGGATTTCGACTATGCCGCAGCGGCACGGACCATGGATGGAGAAGTCATCGGCATCATTACCCCCGTCTTCCTGAAGCAATACCAGAGGGAACTGGACGCGCTGCGTCAGGCCATCGACAGCGGTGATGCGGATAACGTACGGCATCATGCACACAGCCTCAAGGGCACACTGGGGGCGTTCGGCGCCAAACCGGCCGAGCGCCGCGCGGCCGAACTCGAAGTCCTTGCCGGCTCCGGCGACCTCGGCAGCCTTGCCCTGCTTATTGACAGCTTCGAAACAGAGGTGGAAAAGCTGGCGCTGGCCCTGCGCAAGGCGGCGTAAGCCGGCCTTCGCCATCATCGGCGCAGCCTTCTCCGATGCACTCTGCGTGCAGAGCGGAGAACGAATTCTTGCGCCAAAGACCCATTCCGGACATAGAGCGCCTGCCAGCATCAGGGCTTCACGCCGTCGATCCAGTCGACTCCTTCGACTGCCCCAAAAACCATTGGCCATAACTGCTTTCACTTGGTCTTGCTGCCTTGGCCAGCGTCACTTCGGCAAAACGGCGCATCACAATCTGCCGAAGGTCATTCCTGTTTCAGCTGTTTGCGCTCGGTAATGTCGATGTTGATGCCGACATACTTGACGATATCCCCGGCGGGGTCGCGCAGCGGCGACGCCAGTGCATAGACCCACGTGATCCGGCCTTGCGGGGTTTTGAAACGGTATTCGGTTCCCCATTTGCCCCGTGATGCCACCATTTTTTCCCAGTCCGCGAAGACCTTGTCGCGGTCCTCGGGGTGCAAGGCACTTTTCCAGCCGTCGCCGAGAGCCTGCTGTGGATTCATGCCGGTCATCGCGCACCAGCTTGAATTGACGTAGATGCACTGGCCATGAGCATCGGTCAGGTAGATGCCCGCCGGCGCCAGTGCCGTCAAGGTACGAAACTGCTCCTCGCTTTCGCGCAAAGCGGCTTCGGCATTCTTGCGCTCGGTGATGTCGCGCGCGAATCCCACCGTGCCGATCACGCGGCCATCGAGGGTCACCGGAGACTTGAACGTTTCACTCCAGCGCCGCTCGCCGTGGTCTTCGATCCACTCCTCGACAATCTTGCTCTTGCCGCTGTCGAGAATCGCCCGGTCGTCGGCCCGATAGGCCTCGGCCAAATCCTTGGAGGCGATATCGAAATCCGTCTTGCCGGCCAATGCCTCCGCCGACGGCCAGCCGAATCGGTCTGCGAACGGCCGGTTGACGGCGAGAAATTGACTCTGGTCGTCCTTGAGCCAGACCAGGAACGGGAAGTTGTCGAGCAAGGCGCGCCGGTACTGTTCGCGCTCCCGCAACGCGTACTCGCTGCGCCTCTGCGCCGTCACGTCGCTGATGACCATGCGGCATTCCTGCCCGCCTTCGTCGGAAACCGCCTCAATATGGACGATGGCAATGCCCCGCCGCTGTGTCGGACTGAGTTCGATCTCGCAGGTCTTGCGGGCTCGCCCGTCCAGCACGTCCGCCAGAAACCGGTTGAACGCGGGTAGAAAAGACGGTGACACCGATGCACTAAAGCGATGCTGCTTGATCTGCGATCGCTTGATGCCCAGCAGAATCGCTCCGGAGAGGTTGATCTGCCGGATGGCGCCCAGCGCGTCAAGGGTCACGTAGGCCACCGGCGCGAAATCGTAGAGGTCGGCGTAGCGGTCGCGCACCGCATCCGCCTCGGCGTAGGCGTTGGCAATTTCCTCGTTCTGCAACTCCAGTTCAATCTGACGCACTTGGAGTTCACGCACCAGGCGAGCGACGTCATCCGGAGAACGGGGCTGGCTGACCTGCATGTGTTTGAGCCTCTTTTCGGCACGGGCGCGTATGTTCTTTGGAGTGGGCCGAACCGGGGGTGGGTTGAGCGCTTTCGACATCGAGTGCAGGAGGCGGTCCGAGTGCATTTTCATCGCCGCATAGCATTCGCAGGCGCGTGCTTCCAGGCCGCGACGATCCAGAATCGTTATCTGCCCGCGGCTGTAGGTCATCAGGCCTGCGGCCTGAAGTTTGCCTGCCGCCTCGGAGACCGCAACGCGGCGAACGCCCAGCAGGTGGGCCATCATGGCCTGGGTGGTGTTCAGTTGCATGCCCGGCAGCCGGTCGAGACAGAGGAGAATCCAGCGGCACAGTTGCTGCTCGACGCTGTGGTGGCGACCGCACAATGCGATCTGTGCCATCTGGGTCATCAGGGCCTTGGCATACAGGATCACCAGCCGCAGCAATTCGCCCCCCTGATCGAGTACCCACTCAGCGACCTCGGAGCGGATTCGATACGCGCTGCCCGGACTTTGGACGACCGCGCAATGCGATGTTGTCTCGCTGCCGAGAACCGCCGGAATGCCTACCAGGCCATCGTTGCCGGTCATCGCCAGTTCCGATGTGGCCCCGCTTGCGGTATTCCAGAGTAGTGAAACGATGCCCGCTGTCGGAAAATAAAGGAACTCGACCGTGTCGCCGGCCTCATAGATGACCTGGTCCGGGGCCAGAGACACCACTTCCAGTTCGGGCTCCAGGCGAAGGTATTCGGCCGCCGGCAAGGCTGCCAGAATGCGATTCTGCCTGGGCGTAGCAAGCCGCGTGTTCATTCGTCCGCCTCCCTGCGCAAGTCAAAAATCAAGCCCCTCGAAAGCTCCACGGCGCCATCCTGACGATACCAGACTCCGTGCCGACCTATGTTCGCCATATGTCCGGAAGTGAACATACTAAGTCTCGCCGCAGGCGTATGGTATTGCAAATGGCATGAATCGACCCGCACGGCTCGATGCGGCGCTGGCGACCCGGACTGGAGACCCCTGTGAATCGAGACCAATGGCAAATGAAGAAGGATGCAGCGGCATCGCATTCTTTGCCGCCGGGCGAAGCCCCCGGCGGCAGAAAGGCGTCTGGCAACCGGGATGACAACCGGGGTTGCACAAGGCCTGAACAATTAATTCCGCAGCAAATATCAACCACACTGAAAAGGATCACACCATGTTCGAACAAATTATGGCTGCGCTGAACAGGCCCGCTACACAAAACACTTTCGACTATGCGCAACGGATGATGGATTGCACCTTGAATCTGACCCAGGCTCAGGCGGATGTAATGAAATGTCTCTACGATGAGATGGGGCAGGAATGCCGCGAAGCCTTGACCTCATCCGACCCGGCGGCGATGAGCAAAAATTGGTCCGGCCTGATGTCCACGGCGATGCGCGCCAATGCCGAAGCGGGGGCGCTTCTCATGAAGAACGCCCGCGAGTACCACGACGAAATGTTGCAGATGATGCAGGGCTCGAATCAGGCGCTTTCCGGGCAGTTCATCAAAGACATGGCGGGGCTTGCAACGGCAACAACGGCGGCAAACGGGGGGGCTGCTTTGCAAGCGGCCCGGGCAAAGAAGGCGGCCTGAGGAGGAGGCTTAGGGGTCGCGCCCGAACACCAAAACAATGCAACGCGGCGCGGCCCGACGGCGACAGGAGGAGAAAATGAAAGCACTCAAAGAAGCCGTTCAGGTCGCCAGCAAGGGCAACGGTTCGGCAAAGACAGCCGGCATGATGGCCGACGCTTGTGCCGGACAGAAGGTCGATGCGCCCAGCCCGGAAGAGATGATCGCGGTTGCGGCCTATTTCCGCGCCTAGCAGCGCGGCTTCGCGCCGGGATGCGCGATGGATGACTGGCTGCAGGCGGAAGCGGAATGCAAGTCGGGTCAGGACAGCTGATCCCGGGAGAACACACAGGCTCCATTGGCCGTTGAACCGGGACGTGAATCCGGCTTTGGATCGAAGTGGGCTCGTGCAGCAATAGTCGCACCGGAAGCAAGGGAGCGTCCATGAAGGCGCACGCGAAAAGGCAGCATGAGCGAATGCCCCTGAGGGCATTGGCGGAGAGGCAGGTCGACAACGCGTTGCCGGCCGCAGGCCTCTCGACCGAAGACCTGCTGCATCAACTTCAGGTGCATCAGGTCGAGTTGGAAATACAGAACGAGGCCTTGCGCGCTGCCCAGATAGAGCTTGAAGCCTCGCGCGACCGCTATGTCGATCTCTACGACTTCGCCCCGGTCGGTTATCTCACGCTTACTGACGACGGCGCGATCGAGGAGATCAACCTCACGGCCGTCACGCTGCTGGGCAGAAACCGTGAAACTCTCCAGCAAAAGTCCTTCGCCGCGCTGGTCATTGCCGAAGACCAACGTTGCTGGATGCAGCATTTCCTGCGGGCAAAAAGCCGCGGGGAGAAAGGTGGCCTGGAACTGGCCCTGCTGCGCGGCGACGGCACGGTGTTTCAGGCACAGCTGGATTACGCTCAGCAGAATGTCGTGCCTGGCAGTATCCCCGCGACCGGTGCCGGCACGGCGATACGCATTGCCCTGACCGATATCAGCGACCGCAAACAAGCGGAAGATGCGCTGGACAAGTTCTTTGATCAATCCATGGACCTGCTTCTTATCGCCCGGGCCGATGGAGCGATTCTGCGGGTTAACAAGGGCTGGGAATTGGCGTTGGGATATGGCCAGAAGGAACTTGAGGGAAGCAACTTCCTTGACCTGGTCCATCCAGACGACAAGGCGGGAACCGTGGTGGAGATGGGCAAGCTCGCACAAGGGATAACAACTTTCCACTTCGAAAACCGCTACCGCCACCGCAACGGCGAATTCAGGCTGCTGGCCTGGTCGGCCAATGCCGCTGAAGCAACGCACTTGTTCTACGCAGTGGCCAGCGACATAACCGAGCACAAACAGGCGGCAGCGGAACTTGCCCGAAAGACCGTGCTTGTTGAGGAGCGCGTCAAGGAGCTCGGTTGCCTCTATCGGACATCCATACTGATGGCCAAGCCGGATATCTCCCAGGATGAAGCATTCGCTGCGGCGGTTCAGCTTATTCCACCGGGCTGGCACTATCCCGCAATTGCTTGCGCCAGGATCGTAATCGGTGAGCAGGTGTTCATCACGGACAACTTCAGGGAAACACCCTGGAAACTTTCTGCCGACATCACTGTCCCGGGAAAAACCGTCGGGTCGGTGGAGGTCAGATATCTGGAGGAAACACCGCTTCTCGACGAGGGGCCGTTTCTAAAGGAAGAGCGGGAACTGATCGGGAACCTGGCCCGGCAATATGGAGCCATGACCGAACGCAAGCAGACTGAGATCGATCTGCGCAAATTCAAGAACATTGTTGATTCGACGGATGATGCGATCATCAGCAAGACATTGGAAGGCATTATCGAGAGCTGGAACCGTGGCGCCGAAAGACTGTTCGGTTACAGGGCTGAAGAAGTCATCGGCCAATCGATGCAGGTGCTGATCCCGCCGGACCGGATGGATGAGGAACCGGCAATACTCGGGCGCATCGCACTCGGCGGGAGAATCGATCACTATGAAACCGTACGTCGCTGCAAAGATGGCCGGTTGATCGATATAGCCGTCACCATATCCCCTGTTTTGGACTCCAGCGGCAAGGTGATCGGCGCTTCCAAGATTGCAAGAGACATCACTGCCCGCAAGAAGGTCGAGATAGAACTCTGGCAGAACCGCAATCACCTCGAAGAGCTCGTCTTTTCGCGCACGGCTGAACTGGCACAGGCCAAAGATGCCGCCGAAGCCGCCAATCGCGCCAAGAGCGAATTCCTGGCCAACATGAGTCATGAAATGCGCACGCCGATGAATGGCGTCATGGGCATGATCGACCTCGCCTTGCGCCGCGCCACCGATGCCAAACAGATCGACTGGCTCAACAAGAGCAGGGATTCCGCCCAGCATTTGCTGGCGGTCATCAACGACATTCTCGACATTTCGAACATTGAAGCCGAGCGGCTGACGCTGGAGGAGAAGAACTTCTCTCTCGCGCGAGTATTTGACGACACACTTCAGATGCTGGGTGAAGCGGCCCAGGCCAAAGGGCTCTGCCTGGGCCGCGGAATTACCCCCGCCTTGCCCGACCGGCTGTGCGGTGACGCCACCCGCCTGCGGCAGATACTGATCAATTTCGTCGGCAACGCCATCAAGTTCTCAACGAACGGCCAGATCACCATTACTGCCGGCGTCTTGGAGGAAGACAGTCTGAGTGTATTGCTGCGCATGGAGGTCACCGACCAGGGCATCGGCATCAGCCCCGAACAGCAGGATCGCTTGTTTCATGCCTTCACCCAGGCCGACGGCTCAACGACGCGCAAATACGGCGGTACCGGCCTTGGCCTGGTCATCTCCAAACGCATTGCCCAGTTGATGGGCGGCGACGCGGGGGTAATCAGCGAGGAAGGTCGGGGCAGCACCTTCTGGGCTACCGTGAGACTGAAGAAGGGCAACGAGATAGTCGTCGCCCCTGCGACGGAGAACGTCGATGCCGAAGCGGTTACCGGAAAAGAGTACGCAAGGATAAAGTAAGTATCTCCCGGTGGCAGCAATAAAGTGCTCCTGGCATATTGATTCCGCATCAGACGGAGTACCATGGGCGGCGGAGGTGTATTGTCATGGATGAACACTCGGCCGGGGTCGGGCATACAACTGCCGAAGATGAGGCGACGATCCTTATCGTTGACGACATGCCGGAGAACATCGGCGTGCTGGGAGCCCTGTTGCGAGGCGAGGGCTACGAGGTCAAGGCCGCCAACTCCGGCGCCGTCGCGTTGCGCTATGCCATTCAGGAGCCGCGGCCGTCTCTGATCCTGCTTGACGTAATGATGCCGGAGATGGACGGATTTGAAGTGCTCCGGTTGCTGCGTGAAAACGACCTCACCCGGAATATTCCGGTGATATTCCTCACTGCCCTCAGCGATCCCCACGACACTGCCCGCGGCTTGCTGCAAGGCGCCGCCGACTATATTCCAAAGCCGATCCAGCCCGAGGTGGTTCTGGCCCGGGTGCGGACGCAGCTTGAGGTCTATCGTGCCCGTCAGTGGCTGAGTAACCAGAACCAGTATCTCGAGGCCGAAGTGGCCCGCCGCGTGGCTGAAAACCGGCGCATCCAGGATGAGGCCGAGCGCACCCGGGAGAGGCTTAACCACCAGCGCGAACTGATCCTGATCTCGGCGGCGGAAGGCATCTTCGGCACCGATGCGGAGGGCATCATCAACTTCGTGAACCCGGCAGCGGCGGCCCTGCTGGGGTATGAGGGTGATGAATTGTGCGGTCACAGTGCCGCCGGGATATTTTTCAGCTCCGGCGTGCCTGGGAATGGCGCCCCTGGCGTTTGCCCGATACAGACTTCCTGCAGGACCGGCATCGCGATTTCCGGCCGCGAGGAACTATTCCGGCGCAAGGATGGCAGGCCGCTGGAACTGCAGTTCTCCTGTACGCCGATTGCCGAAGACGACAAGCCGGCCGGAGCGGTAGTGACGCTGCAGGATGTCAGCGAGCGCAAGCGCTATCTTGAGCAACTGGAACGCAAGTCGAATTTCGACGACCTGACCGGCCTGCCCAACCGCAACCTGCTCAATGACCGCATCGCCGGCGCCATTGCGCGATGCAGCGCGGCCAACAGCGGCTTGGCGCTGCTCACGATAAACCTCGATCGCTTCAAGGGCATCAACGATAGCCTCGGCCACAGTGCGGGCGATCAGGTATTGCGCGATGTCGCGGCTCGTCTTGGCGCGGTGACCGGGAAGATGGACACGCTGGCGCGCCTCGACGGCGACGAGTTTGTGCTGGTGGCCGGGCCAACGGAATCCGATGCGGCGACAAGGCAGGCTCTCTCCCTGCTCGAGATGCTGGCGCCCCCGTTCAAATTCGGCGAACGCGAGTTCTTCCTCACCGGCAGCATCGGTATCGCGGTTTTTCCCAAGGACGGCGAAAACGGCGGGGCGCTGCTGAGGAACGCTGCTGCGGCAATGTTCCGGGCCAAGGCCGGAGGCGGCAACCGCTTCAATTACTACGAACCGGAAATGAATGCGCGCTCTCTGGAGCGCATGGACATGGAAAACGGACTGCGCCGCGCCCTCGATCTGGCCGAGCTGGTGGTCTATTACCAGCCGCAGTTGAGCCTGCGCACGGGCGAAATCATCGGTGCCGAAGCGCTGGTGCGCTGGCAGCATCCGCAGCGGGGTCTGGTCATGCCGGGCGAGTTCATCGCGCTGGCCGAGGACTGCGGCCTTATCCTGCCGCTCGGGGAATGGGTCTTGCGCACAGCCTGCGCGCAGAACAAGGCCTGGCAGGATGCCGGGCTGACGCCGGTGACCGTGGCGGTGAACATGTCGGCGCGCCAGTTTGCGGCGCAAGACGTAGTCAAGCTGGCCGCCGCCATCCTGGCCGAGACGGGGCTGGGCGCCAACTACCTCGAGCTGGAACTCACCGAGAGTGCGGTGATGGCCGACGCCGAGTCCTTCATCAAGACCACGGAGCAGCTCAAGGGGCTGTCGATCACACTGTCGATCGACGATTTCGGCACGGGCTTTTCATCGCTTTCCTACCTCAAGCGCTTCGCCATCGACCGCCTCAAGGTAGACCAGTCCTTCGTCCGCGACATCGTCAGCGATCCCAACAGTGCCACCATCGCGCTTGCGATCATTTCCCTGGCGCACAGCCTGAAGCTTTCGGCCATCGCGGAGGGCGTCGAAACCGAGGCGCAGCTCAATTTTCTGCGGCGGCGCAACTGCGATGAAATGCAGGGCTACTATTTCAGCAGGCCGGTAAAGGCAGCCGAGTTCGGGCAAATGCTGCGCGACCGCCGCAAACTGGAGTTCGCCGCCACCGAGCCGGCGTCGAGCCGCACCCTGTTGCTGGTGGACGATGAGCCGGGGATTCTTTCCTCCCTCAAGCGCCTGTTCCGGCGCGAGGGCTACGTGATTCTTGCCGCCGACAGCGGCATGGCGGGACTGGAGCTGCTGGCGAAGAACAAGGTTGATGTGGTCATATCCGATGCGCGCATGCCTGAAATGAATGGCGGCGAATTTGTGGGCAAAGTACGGGAGATGTATCCGGACGTCGTGCGCATGATCCTCTCCGGTTATACCGATCTCAAGGCAGTCACCACCGCAGTCAATCGCGGCGAGCTGTTCTCCTTCCTGACCAAGCCGTGGGACGACGCCGAGTTGATTGAAACAGTTCGTGATGCCTTCCGCCACTCCGAACAAAGGCAGGAGAGGCGACGGGCGCAGCACGACGGACACTGAAGTGCCGGGGCAAGCCCGGCTGATTCTGCTGGCGATGGCAACGATCGAGGCGAAGGAGAAGTCATGAACCCTCCTGACGAAAAGCAACAACGCGATCTACTTCTGCGGGCGAAAGCCGAGAGGCATATCGACAATGAACGGCTGACCCGGGGAAATCCCGCGCACCCGGACGAAAAGCTGTTGCATGAACTTCAGGTGCATCAGGTCGAACTGGAAATGCAGAACGAGGCCCTGCGCCAGAAACAGACCGAGCTGGAAGCCGCGCGCGACCGCTATGTCGATCTCTACGACTTTGCCCCGGTCGGTTATCTCACGCTCGACACGGAGGGCATGATCGAGGAGACCAACTTCACCGCCGTGGCTCTGCTCGGGAGAGAACGCAAGAAGCTGCTGCGGCGTAGCTTCGCTTCCATGGTCCTCGACAAAGACCAGGCGCGCTGGATGAGGCTTTTCATGAGCGTGAAGCAAGGGGGCGACAATGGCACGGCGGAACTGGCCGTGCGGCGCGGCGACGGCACGGTGTTTCAGGTGCGACTGGACTGTGCGCCCCAAAAAGTTATGCGAAGCGGCGCCTTGCTTGCCGGAGATTCCGTTTTGCGGGCCGGCATCCCCGGGGACGGCGCCAGCGCTGCGGCAATTCGCATTGCCCTGACCGACGTCAGCCTCAGGAAATCCGCCGAGGCCGCACTGTTGAAACGAAACGAGGAACTGGAGCGCTTCAACCGGGCTGCCGTCGACCGCGAGCTGGCCATGATCGATCTCAAGCGACAGGTGAATGCGCTGTCGCGCGAACTCGGGCGCACCCCTCCGTTTGCACTGGACTTTGCTGACGCGCCAACCGCAAAGGGGCCGACATGATGCATCTCGACATGCGCACCGTGGTTGTCCTCGCCGCGATCAGTTACCTGGTCTGCACACTGTTTGTCATCCAGTTGTGGTGGGAGAACCGCAACCGTTTCGACGGCCTGAACCTCCTGGCCATCAACTTCGTTTTTCAAACCGTGATGCTGTGCCTGATCGCGTCGCGCGGCATAGCCCCGGACTGGATATCCATCACCTTCGCCAACATCCTGTCGATGGTGGGATCGTTGCTGAACTTGGTCGGGCTGGAACGATTCCTGCGCAAGCCCGGACCGCAACTGCACAACTATCTGTTGCTCGCGGCCGGAAGCTTTGTTTTTTACCTGTTTGATTCCGATCTGCCCACACGTACGCTGATCTTCTCGATTTTTTTCCTGATCATTTGCGGGCAATGCGTGTGGCTCTTGTGGCATCGCGTCGAGCCCATGCTGCGCCGGCTGACATTCGGCGCCGGCATGATATTCGTCGGCTATTGCCTGCTCAGCATCGTCCGCATCGCCGGCCATTTTGCCGGTGGGCGAGGCCCGCAAGACTACCTCCAGTCAGGCGGCTTCGAGATAATGGTACTGATCACCTATCAGACCCTGCTCATTTTGCTGACCTATAGCCTGGTGCTGATGGTGAACAGGCGTCTGGTCATGGAGATCGCGACCGAGCAAGACAAGTTCGCCAGAGCCTTCCAGTTGGCTCCCTACGCCATCACGATGACGCGGCAGTCCGACGGCGTCATCGTCGAGGTGAATGATCAGTTCGCGGCTGTCACCGGCTATGAGCGAGCTGAAGTCGTCGGCAAGTCACCCATCGATCTGCAGCTGTGGGAACGCGACGAGGATCGCGTTGCCGTCAAGGAGACCCTGGCAAGGGACGGCAGGGTAATAGCGCGAGAGCTGAATTTTCGGACGAAATCCGGGGCGCCGGTGACGGGGCTTTTTTCGGCGAACATCCTCTCCGCAGAAGGCGGAGGCAACGTCTTGTCCTGCATCCTCGACATCACCGGGAGCAAGCAGATGACAGCGGCGCTACTGGAAAGCGAGGCCCGGCGCAAAGCCGAGATGACCGACGCCCTTGAAGCCCAGCGCCGGGGTCGGATTGCGGCACTGAACCTGATGGAGGACGCGATTGCGGCCCGTACCGCCGCCGAGGCGGTAGCCACGGCGCTGCAACAGCAAACCGAAGCTCTGCGCCATCGCAACGAGCAACTCGACCGCTTCAATCGTCTCTCGGTCGGTCGCGAACTGGACATGATCGGTCTCAAACGCCAGGTGAACGCGCTGTCGCTGCAACTCGGGCTGGCGGCGCCGTTCGACCTGGCCTTTGCCGATCTGCCGCAGGACCCGATCGCCGCGGCGAGCGATTCGGACTCACCGGCCACAGGCACGCCGCGATGAGCACGCTCCCGGCGAACGAGCGCCTTGCGGCCCGCTTGACGCGGGAATGGCTGTTCCTTGCGGCGGCCCTGCTGATGCTTGGCGGCGGCATGGGCTGGAGTCTCTATGCCGACCGCCAGGAGCTCGAGGACGAGGAGCGCGAGCGCTTGTCCCGTCGGGCCAGCATGATTGATGAAAATATCAGGCGCCAGTTGTTTGCGACCAATCGCGCACTGGAGTCGATCCGCAGGGATTTGCCTCTGTTGAAAGCGCAAAAGGACAGTACGGACCTGATCAACGACCGCCTGCAGGCCCTGGTCGAAGTCATGCCGGGGGTGCGCACCCTGCTCGTTTACGATGCCGACGCCACCGTGCTCGCTACCAACCGCAAGGAGATTATGGGGTGGAATTTCCGCGAGCGGGAGTATGTCAAGGCCGCCCTGCAAAGCCGCAACCCGGCCATGCTCCACCTTTCGGCGCCTTACACCACGGCGCTCGGAGCTTTCGCCATGACGGCGGTGAAGCTGATTGCCGATGACCGTGGCCAGATAATTGGAATGGTCGGGGTCACCATCGACCCCGGCTATTTCAAGACCCTGCTGCATTCGGTCGTCTATGCGCCGGATATGCGGGTTTCCGTCACTCATTCCGACGGCAGGCTGTTTGCGATCGTGCCCGAGCAAGCCGGCCTGCAAGGGCAGGATCTCGCGCAACCCGGCAGTTTCTTTACCCGTCACCGCGACAGCGGGCAGCAGGCGACGCTGCTGACGGGGATTGCCTATGCCACCGGCGATGAACGCATGATGGCCCTGCGCACCATCAAGCCTGCGGACCTACTGATGGACAAAACCCTGGTGGTGTCCGTCGCGCGCGATTTGCCGGCCATCTTTGCCTTGTGGCGCAAGGATGCCTACGAAAAGGCCATGCTGTTCGGACTGGTCGCTCTCGTTGCCGGCATCGGTCTGTTCGTGGGCCAGCGACGGCGGTTGGCGCATGCACGCTTCGTGGCCGCCGACGAGCTTGAGCGCCAGCGGGCGGAGGATGCGCTGCGCGAAAGCAGGGAACTTTTAGTCTATGCATTTAGCAAGAGTCCCCTGATGAACTCCCTCAGCGATCTGGCTACAGGAAAATATCTTGAAGTCAATGACAGCTTTTGCAGGGTTTCTGAATTTAGCCGAGAAGAAGCCGTTGGCAAGACAGCAATTGAGCTTGGCTGGATCAGTAAGGATGAACGGATGCGGATGGTGCAAGAGTTGCAGCAAACTGGTTCGGTGAATGGTATGGAACTTGTCCTTCAGAGCAAGAATGGCCGAGAAATCATTGGCAGATATTGGGGTGCCGTCATTCGTAGCACACAGGGAGACAAACTCTTCTCGGCTGCGGAAGACATCACCGAACGCAAGCAGGCCGAGGCCCGCAGCCATGAAAGCGAAGACCGGCGCATCAGCGAGCAGGCCGCTGCCCTCGAAGCCCAGCGCCAGGCCGGCCGGGCGACACTGAACCTGATGGCGGACGCCGTCGCCGCACGCTGCCAAGCGGAGGCAATGACCTCGACGCTGGATAAACAACTCGACGAGCTGCGCCGCTGGCAACAGGTGACGCTTGGCCGCGAAGGCCGCGTCCTGGCCATGAAGAAAGAAGTCAACAGCCTGTTGGCCGAGTTCGGCCAACCGCCGCGCTATCCGAGCGCGGCGGAGGCGGAGCCAGAAAAGTGAAAGCGCGGCCATGGATCCCGTAAGCGGCGCACCCGGCGCCGGGCCCCGGACGACGCGCATTTCTGTCGTGGCGGCAGGCGCCCTGGCGGTGGTCGTCGGCGCGCTGGTCCTGGCCGGCTGGGCGCTCGATATCGACGTGCTGAAAAGCGTCCTGCCGGACTGGGTGTCGATGAAACCCAACACGGCCGTCGCCTTTCTCCTGACCGGCATTGCAGTGCTCCTCTCCGGCCCGCGCCCGCCCCCCGAAGCCGACGAAGCTTTAACTCCCTGGTCTCGCGCGGGCCACCTCGGCAGCTTGCTCGCCGGCTTGATCGGGCTGCTCTCGCTGGGCGAATACGCCTTCGGCTGGAATCCCGGCTTCGACCAGTGGCTGTTCCCCGAGCCGCTGGGCACGGTGGGCACATCGCATCCCGGCCGCATGGCGCCGGACACGGCGTTGTGTTTCGTGCTGTTCGCCGCGGGATGGGAGTTGCCCCACCACCCGCGCCGGAGCAACCGGGCTTGGGTTGCACCCCTGCTTTTCGGCGCAGCCGTGACCAGCCTGGCACTGATTGAAATCCTCTCCTACTTCACGCCCTCCCTCCGCACCTATGGCTGGGGCGGCCTGACCATGATGGCGCTGCCCACGGCGCTGGTGTTTGCCGCGCTGGGCGCGGCGCTGATCCTGAGCGCGTTGCCGCGGAAAATGTCGGCGTCAGACTTGCCGGCCGAGGACCCTGGTCGACCCAGCGAGAGCTCCGGGTTCAAGTTTGTCCTGATCTTCGTCGCGCTGATCATCGGCATCGCCGCCATCGGTGCCAACTACTACCGCAGCTCCGAACAGCTATTTCGCACCTCGGTAGAGCAACAGCTTGCCAGCGTTGCGGATCTGAAAGTGACGGACTTGATGCTGTGGCGCAAAGAGCGGTTGGCGGACGGGAATGTGCTGTTCAAGAATCCCTCCTTCACCGCCCTGGTACGGCGCTTCTTCGCGCAACCGGCAGATGCGGACGCGCGACGGCAGTTGCAGGACTGGCTGGGCAGATACGCGGCGTCTCACAACTATGACCAGATTCGCCTGATGGATGCCCATGGCGTCACGCGTCTTACCGTGCCCGACGCAGTGCCTCCACCCGCTGCAATTACCTTGCGCCTGGTACCCCAGGTCCTGCATTCAGACCAGATCAGCTTCCAGGACCTGTTCCGGAACGAAGGCGACGGCCGCGTCTATATGCAGGTGCTGATTCCGCTTTTCGAGAACCTGGACGCCAGCCGGCCGCTGGGCGTCGTCAATCTGCGCATTGACCCGTCCGAGTATCTTTTTCCGTTTATCCAAAAATGGCCGGTGTCTTCCGCAAGCGCCGAGACACTGCTGGTCCGGCGCGAGGGCGACCAAGCCCTCTTTTTGAACGACCTTCGCTTTCGTTCGGACGCGGCCCTCGTGGTGCGCAGTCCGCTCAGCCCAGGTAGTGCTCTTCCGGCCGCCAAAGCCATCCTGGGTGAGACAGGAATCGTCGAGGGGGTGGACTATCGGGGCATATCGGTGCTGGCCGCGTTGCGCCATATCCCGGACTCGCCCTGGTTTCTGGTCGCCAAGGTGGACGTCGCGGAAGCGTTTGCGCCGCTGCAGGGCAAAATCTGGCAAGTGGCCGCCGTGGTCTGCATCTTTCTCTTGGGCGCGGGAGCCGGTGTCGGTTCGATCTGGTGGGCGGAAATTCTGCGGTTCCGCCGGAAGCTGGGGGTAAGCGCCGATGCGCTGCACGAAAGCAACAGGCGCGCGCGCTTCGCCCTGGATGTCGTTGAAATGGGTGACTGGGACCTGGACTTGATCGACCACTCGGCGCACCGGTCTTTGCGCCACGATCAAATCTTCGGCTACGAAACGCTCTTGCCGCAGTGGACCTTCGAGATGTTTCTGGAGCACGTCGTGCCCGAGGATAGGGCGATCGTCGAGCAGGGTTTCCAACAGGCCATCGAATCCAAAGGCGCCTGGAATTTCGAGTGCCGGATCATCCGTCGCGACGGCGAACAACGGTGGATTCTGGCCGCCGGGCAAGTTCGCCTGGATGCCGCCGGCAAACCCCGGCGGATGGTCGGCGTGGTGCAGGACATCACCCTGCGCAAACAGTATGAGATGTCAATTCTCCACGACAACGAGGAACTGGAGAAGCGGGTGCGCGAGCGCACTGCCGGTCTCGCGACGGCCAACAAGGAGATTGCTGCAGTGAACGCCGAACTCGAGCAGTTCGCCTACGTCGCCTCGCACGACCTGCAGGAGCCGCTGCGCATGGTGGTCGGCTACGTGCAATTGCTCGAGAAACGCCTCGCCGGCAAACTCGATGGCGACACGCTCGAATTCATGGCCTTCGCGGTGGACGGCGCGCTGCGCATGCAGACCCTGATTCAGGACATCCTCGCCTATTCACGAGTCAGCACCAAAGGGCAGCCGCTGGCCGCGGTGGACAGTGCCGCGGCGCTGAGGGGGGCGCTCGCGCTGCTGGCCGGCCGGATCGCCGAGACCGGCGCCGAGGTCACCGCACCGGAGCCGCTGCCGCGGGTGATGGCGGACCGTACGCAACTCGTGCAGTTGTTCCAGAACCTGATCGGCAACGCGCTCAAGTTCTGCAAGGACCCTGCGCCGCGGGTGCGCGTTGAAGCGGCACACGAGGCCGGGTGGTGGCGCTTTTCGGTCACCGACAACGGCATCGGCATCGAGCCCGAATACCGGGCGCAACTGTTTGTCATTTTCAAGCGCCTGCACACCCGGCGCGAATATCCCGGCACCGGCATCGGGCTGGCGGTCTGCAAGCGCATCGTCGAGCGCCATGGCGGGCAGATCGGGATCGAGTCCGCGCCGGGCGGCGGCACGGTGTTCTGGTTCACACTTCCTGAGGAGAAAAGCCCATGAGCTCGAATGGAAACAACAGGCAGGCGATCGTCATCCTGCTGGTGGAAGACAACCCCGGCGACACCCGCCTTGTCATCGAGGCGATGCACGAAGCCAAGCTCGAAAACTACATCCACGTCGTCGAGGATGGCATCGAGGCGATGCAATTCCTGCGGCGCGAGGGCCGCTTCGGCGATGCGCCACGGCCGGACCTGATCCTGCTCGACCTCAATCTGCCGAAGAAAGACGGGCGCGCGGTGCTGGCCGAAGTGAAGGCTGATCCCGTGCTCAAGCGCATCCCGGTGGTGGTCCTGACTACCTCGCAGGCCGAGGAGGATGTGCTGCGCGCCTATGACCTGCATGCGAACTGTTACATCACCAAACCGGTGGATATGGAGCAATTCATGAAGGTCGTCGCCCAAATTGACGACTTCTGGGTTCGCGTGGTGACTTTGCCCAAAGGATAGACTCTTGGATAGTCCCACGCCTACCTTTCGTGTCCTGCTGATCGAGGACAACCCGGGCGATGCGCTGCTGGTGCAGACCGCGCTCGCCGACCACGTGCCGGGCATGTTCGCCATCATCGGCGTCGAACGGCTGGCGGACGCGCTGGCACGCATTGCAGCAGAACCGTTTGACGTCGTGCTGTGCGACCTCGGCCTGCCCGACAGCGACGGGCTCGACACGGCACTGGCAGTCATGGACCGCGCCGAGGTGCTGCCGCTGGTGGTGCTGACAGGATCGCATGACGCGGATGTCGGCCGCGCGGCGATCCGGCGTGGCGCGCAGGATTTCCTGGTGAAGGGCGAATCAAGCGGCGCACTGATCGAGCGCACGCTGCGCTTCGCGATCGAACGCAAGCGACTGGAAATCGCCTTGCGCGCGGCAAACGAGACGCTCGAGCGGCGCGTCGCCGCGCGAACCGGCGAACTGCACCGGGAGCTGGCCGAGCGCAGGCAGGCCGAGGAGAGCCTGAAGACACGGAATGCCCTGCTCTATGCCTTGATCAACAGTCCCGCCGACATCGTGATTTTTTCGCTGGATCGGAACTACCGTTACACGACCTTCAACGAAAAGCACCGCCAGGAGATGCGCGCGATCTGGCAGGCCGAACTCCAGGTCGGTACCAGCCTGCTGGAGTGCATGACCGACTCCCGGCTGCGGGAACTGGCCCGGCAAAGCATCGATCGGGCTCTCGGCGGCGAAATTGTTACCGAAATCCAGCATCAGCCCGGCGCGGATATTCATTACGAATTTACCTGGAATCCGGTGCGGCAGGCGGACGGCAAGATCACGGGGGTGACCGCCTTCATCCGCGACGTCACCCAGCGCGTTGCGATGCAAACGGCATCGGACGAAGCCCGCCTTGCCTTGCTGAGCATGCTCGAAGATCAGGCGCTGGACCAGGCGGCGCTGCGCGACAGCGATGCCTTCGGTCGCGCCATTCTCGATTCGGTCGACGTCGAAATTGCGGTGCTCGACCGCAGCGGCGTAATCACGGCGGTGAATCGGCCCTGGCACGCGTTTGCGCTGGGAAACGGCATCGTGCCGGACCAACCGGCGCCGCATACCGGGGTTGGCGAAAACTATCTGGTGCTGTGCCGCACCAGCTCCGGCGCGGCGTCGGATGAGGCGGCGAGCGCCGGCGAGGGCATCCAGGCGGTACTCGACGGCCGCCTGCCGCTCTTCCGCCTCGAGTACCCCTGCCATTCGCAGCAGCAGCAACGCTGGTTCAGCATGAGCGTGACGCCGCTGGAAACCGAAGACGGCGGTGCGGTGGTGGCGCATACCGACATCACCGAACGCCGGCAGGCGGAAGAGTCGCTGCGCAAGCTGGCACTGGCCGTCGAGCAGAGCCCGGAAAGCATCATCATCACCAACACCCGGGCCGAAATCGAGTACGTGAACCAGGCCTTCGTGCAGGCCACCGGCTACCGGCAGGAGGAAGCGATCGGCAAGAACCCGCGCATTCTGCAGTCGGGCAGGACGCCGCCGGAAACCTACGTCGGCATGTGGGCGGAACTGAACCAGGGCCTGCCGTGGAAGGGCGAATTCCACAATCGCAAAAAAGACGGTCGCGACTGCATCGAGTTTGCCATCATCACGCCGCTGCGCCAGGCCGACGGCTCGATCAGCCACTATGTCGCGGTGCAGGAAGACGTCACCGAAAAAATTCGCATCGGCATCGAACTGGACAGTCATCGGCATCATCTGCAGCAACTGGTAGCCGAGCGCACCACGGAACTGGTCGACGCGCGGCGTCAGGCCGAGGCCGCCAACGCCGCCAAGAGCAACTTTCTGGCCAACATGAGCCATGAAATCCGCACCCCGATGAATGCCATCATCGGCCTCACCCACCTGTTGCGGCGCGCCGGGGCGACACCGCAACAGGTCGACCGGCTGGACAAGATCGACGGCGCCGGCCGGCACCTGCTGGCCATCATCAACGACATTCTCGACCTGTCGAAAATCGAGGCCGGCAAGATGCAACTGGAAAGCGTCGACTTTCACCTGTCGGCGATTCTCGACAACGTCACCTCGATCATCGGGCAGGCGGCGCAGGCCAAGGGCTTGCGGCTTGAAACCGACGCCGGCAGCGTGCCCTTGTGGCTGCGCGGCGATGTCACGCGGCTGCGCCAGGCCTTGCTCAACTTTGCCAGCAACGCCGTCAAATTCAGCGAGACCGGCTCCATCGTCCTGCGCACCAAACTGCTGGAAGACGACGGCGCCGGATTGCTGGTGCGCTTCGAGGTTCAGGACAGCGGCATCGGCATCGCGCCCGGGCAGATGGGCCGGCTGTTCAAGGCCTTCGAACAGGCGGATACCTCGACCACGCGCAAGTACGGCGGTACCGGGCTCGGCCTGGTCATCACCCGGCGCATGGCTGAACTGATGGGCGGCGAAGTCGGTGCCGAAAGCACGCCGGGGGTGGGCAGCACCTTCTGGTTTACCGCCCGCCTGCAGCACGGCCATGGCTTGATGCCAAGTATTCCTGTCGCGGAGGTGCAGAACGCCGAGACGCGATTGCGCCAGCACCACGCCGGCGCACGGGTGCTGCTGGCCGAAGACAACCCGATCAACTCCGAAGTGGCGCTGGAACTGCTGCACGGCGCGGGCCTCGCGGTGGACACCGCCGCCGATGGCCGCGAAGCCCTGGCCAAGGTGCAGGCGCATGACTACGACCTGATCCTGATGGACATCCAAATGCCCGAGATGGACGGCCTCGAAGCCACCCGCGCCATCCGTGCCCTGCCGGGTTGGGAAAGCAAACCGATCCTGGCGATGACGGCCAATGCCTTCAACGAGGACCGGCAGGCCTGCACTGATGCGGGCATGAATGACTTCATCGGCAAGCCGGTCGAACCCGATCAGCTGTATGCAACCCTGGAACATTGGCTGCCGCTGACCGGCGTCGGAAAAGACGCGCAGATGCCCAACGCAGCGCCGGCGGTCGATGATGCCGACCTGCGCAGCCTGCCGACGGTTGCCGGCCTTGACCTGGCGCACGGCTTGTCGATCGTTCACAACCGGGAGAGTTACCTCAGGTTGCTGGCGCTGTTTGCGGATAGTCACGGATCCGATCCGCAACGTCTGCGGCTGATGCTCGACGCTGGCGACCTGCCCGGTGTTCAGAAGCTGGCACATGCCCTCAAGGGTTCGGCGGGCAACCTCGGCGCGATGGGCGTCAGCGAGGCCGCCAATGCGCTGCAGTCGGCGGTCCGCCAGACGGCAGCACGGGCGGAAATCGACCGTCGCGCGCGGAAGCTGATCGACGAGTTGTTGCCTCTTCTCGCCGGTATCCTCGCTGCGCTGGCGACCGACAGTCCGGCGCCGGCGGTGGTTGACCCGGCCCGTGTCGATGAGGTGTTGGCAAAGCTCGAACACCTGCTGAAAAAGGGCAATATGGCTGCCAGCGAACTGGCCCACACCGAAGAACAATTATTGCGCGCTGCGCTAGGCAAGGAAGGTGACGAAATCGTGCGCTGCATTGCGCATTTTGACTACGAAGGGGCGCTCGCCATAGTGCGGGGGCGAACCGGGGCGGACGGCGACAACTAAAGCACACGTTTGCCCCCTCGTCGCATGCGCCGTTGATCGAATAGAATTGTCATAAACTTGCCGGGAGAAATGCAATGACTGCCACTGTAGCGTCCACCGACAACACTCCGCCGCTGCGTGCCGTGCTCGTTATCGATGACGAGCAGGGCATCGTCAACGCCATCCGCCGCGAGCTTTCGACGCCGCCACTGGGGCGGTATCGCTACGCCGTCGAGGGCTTTACCGATACGGCGGCGGCGTTGCAGCGGGCGACGGAAAAGGAGTTCGAGGTGGTCATCACCGACTTCCGCATGCCGCAGATGGACGGCCTGGAATTCCTCAAGCGGCTGCATGCCATTCAGCCCGACTGCGTGCGCCTGGTGTTGTCCGGCCAGACCGACATGGCGGCGCTGGTGGAGATGATCAACCAGACCCATATCTACCGCTTCATCCCCAAGCCCTGGAGCGGATATTTTCTGAAGAGCTCGGTCATGCAGGCGATCGATTTCCGCTCTACCCAGATCAACAACCGACGCATGGCCAAGGTGCTGCGCGAAAAGGGCATCGATCTGCCGCTCGACGCCATCAACAGGGTGGATCAGATCCTGGTGGTCGATGACGACATCAACGTGGCCCATGCCATTGCACGCGATCTGACCCATCACAGCCGGCTCGATGATGTCTTCTCGGCGATGCGCTTGGAAGCGGGTCAGCGCAGTTCGCCGGAACTCGACTCCGCACGGATCAGCGTGCAGGTCACCGAGTCGGCGGCGCATGCCCTCAAAATGGCCGACGAGATGAGCTTTTCCTGTGTCATCGCCGACTACCAGATGCCCGGCATGGATGGCGGAAAACTGCTCGAAGTGTTCGCCGAAAAGCAGCCGGACTCGGTGCGCATGCTGCTCTCGGGCGTGGCCAATCTGGACCAGATCGTATTTGCCCTGGACATGGCGCACATCCACAATTTCATCGCCAAACCCTGGGTGGATTACGAACTTCGCGCCGCCGTGGCGCAGGCTCTGACGCGCCGCCGGCTGAGCCTCGAAAATGCCGTGCTGGCCAAGATGTGCCGGGCGCGCGACCTCGATTTTACGAACGACTGATCTGACACAGGGGCTCCCTCGGCCGTGCCGGGAAGTCCTTTGAAGGTTGACTTATCTACATCCAAACCAGAACCTGGTGCGCCGAAGATGACCACTGCCGAAATCGAATTCAAGAAAACCGGAATTCCGGCAATCGACGAACAGCACGCCCAGCTCGTCTCGTATCTGGAACGGCTTCTGATGTGGATCAGCAAAGGACACGGTTTCGCCGCAACCTTCGATGCGCTTGAGTCCTTGTCGTCTTACACCAGAACTCATTTTGAGTTTGAAGAGCAGCACATGCGCGATCACCAGTATCCAAAACTGGCCGCGCACATTGAACTGCATCAATCGATAATCAGCGGTCTGGCCGGATTGAAGGCCGAACTGGAGTGCGCGAAGGATGTCGAGGAGGACTTGGCGGGAATGCTTCGCTTGTGGATCGTCAAACACATCGATCTCGAGGATATGGAATACGCCGTATTTCTAGGCACGGCTCAGCCGGCTGACTGTGGCTGACCCATCCGGCTGCGCCGGAATGCGCTCCTGATACCGGCGACAGCCGAGTCTGCGCCACCCGAAGGTCCGGTTGGCGCCGTCCGCTGTGTAAAAACGGCTGAAAACCTACTGCGTTTCGGTCATGCGGCCACACCGGCTGCGGTGTCTGCCGGGCCGGAAACGGGCAGCCAGAGGCGGACACGGCTGCCGGCACCGGGCGCGCTGTGCACCTCGAAGCGGCCGCCGTGTTTGTGCACGACGTCGTAGCAGATGGACAAGCCGAGCCCGGTACCGCTGCCCACAGGCTTGGTGGTAAAAAAAGGCTCGAACATGCGCTTGGCGGTTGCTTCATCCATCCCTTTGCCGGTGTCGGCCACTTCGATCCAGACCTGGTCATCTTGCTGGCCGCTCTCGAGGGTAATGACGCCATGATCGGGAATTGCCTGCACGGCATTTACCAGCAGATTCAGGAATACCTGGTTGATCTGTGCAGGAATGCACCGAACCAGCGGCAGCGGCTGCAGCTTGCGCACCATTTCCGTCTTGTACTTGAGTTCATGCGCAGCCACGCTGATCGTGCTCTCCAGTCCGGCGACTATATCCGCATAGCGGTATTCCGCTGCTTCGTCGACGTGGGAAAAGTCCTTCAGATTGGAAACGATCTTGCGTACCCGATCCAGACCCTCGCGTGATTCATTCAGCAGCGCCGCCAGATCGGCTCGCAGGAACGGCAGGTCCACTTCCTTTGCTATCGCTTGCACCGCAGGACCATCGCCGACGGCATCGACCAACCGCAGCAGATCCTCGACGTAGCGGCTGAGCGTACCCAGATTGGAATTGACGAATCCCACGGGATTGTTGATCTCATGCGCCACCCCCGCTGCAAGCTGGCCGATGGAGGCCATCTTTTCGGACTGCAGCAATTGGCTTTGGGTTTTTTCGACGCGGCCCAGCAGCGCGGTCAATTCCTGATTGTCCGAAGCCAGCTTGGCGTAGGCCTTGTTCAACTGATCGGTGCGTTCGGAGACGCGGGCCTCGAGCTCAGTGTTGGCCTTGGCAAGATCGCGATTTTGGTCGGACACCACGTCGTAGAGATTCTGCATCGCGCGCAGCAGCGCCGAGCTCGCAACCTCCATGTGATCAGCTTCGATCTTGTGCGCTGCCGTTGGCGACATGCCTTCACTGACTCGCACAATCTCACGAGCCATGGTCTGGTCTTCGCCGAGGATGTGATACACCAGCCAGGAGGACAGAAAGCCGTACAGTGTTTTCGCCGGATCGGCCATGCCGGCGCGGCTTTTCCACATCGATACGACCTGCTCGGTAAAACGCTGATGTACCTTTCTGTGTGAATCGATGTAGCCCGGATCCAGGCCGCCTTCGAGCATTACGCGTTCTTCGTCAGCGAAATGAAATCGTGCGTAGTCGGCGAGCTTTTTTATCAGAGCCTCGGAGCTGGCCGCGGTGGCCGCATCGCTGCGGACCAGCAATTCGCCGACCTGATTTATGATCCTGAATAGCTGCTGATGCTGGCTATCGACGCTCTCGATTCCACTGGCGAAACGGTCGGACCAGACGAAAGCTTCAATCACGCAACGGTCTCCCCCGGCAATTACAGCGATTGTCCGACATACACGATAATCGGCTCTTGTTCCGAGATTTCCAGCCGCTTGAGTTGATCAACTTCGCTTTGACCCAGAACATGGCCGCTGGCGAGAAGCAGATAGCCGTCCCGGTGAATCAAGTCACGGGTGATCTGCATACCCGGCGCGAGGGACTCGGGCCGCAGCGGCAACTCGGGAAATTCTTCAGGCCGGGATTCGGCCAAAAGCCGCGAAAACTCGTCGACGACGCTCGGATCGTAGCGCTTGCTGCGATTGTCCACAAGAAAACGCAAGGCATCTGCGGCATTCAAGCGGCGTGCCACGAGCGTGCCATGCTGCAGCGCGTCGTAATCGTTGGCGACAGCCAGTACGCGCGCGCCCAGCGGAATTTCAATCCCGGACTTGCCGTCAGGATAACCCCGTCCGTCGAATTGCTCGTGGTGATGGCGGATCAGGAGAGATGCGCCGGACAGCTGTTCGATCGGCATCAGCAACAATTCGCCTTTGACCGGATGCTTCATGATGCTGGCGCGCGCCTCGGCTCCCAGGCTGTTGAAAGCGCGGGTAATGATGCTCTCCGGCATGCCGATCTTGCCGATGTCGTGCAACAAGGCAGCGAGAAACGTGTCCTGCATGTCGACGCCGCTCATGTGCATGCGCTGGGCAAGCTTTCGCGTGAGTTCCGCAACCCGGCGCGAGTGACCCGCCAAGTCCCCGCTGTGCAGTTCCATGATGCCGGAAAACACATGAACGGCATTGACGAATCCCTGCTTCAGCGAGTTCATCGCGTTTTGCAGCTGCTTTGTGCGCTCCGCGACTTTCTGCTCAAGCCCTTCGTTGAGGACCTTGAGCTCATCGTTCTGTTGGCGCGTCAGTTCGGTCAGGCGCGCGTTTTCGTGCATCAGATCCCGGTGGGCCAACGCCTGTTGGACGGTGATGATCAGCTCTTCGTCATTCCACGGTTTGGCGACGTAGCGCCATATTTTTCCGCGATTGATGGCGGCAATTGTCGCGGATGCGTCGGCGTAGCCGGTGAGCAGGATGCGTTTGGTATCCGGCCAGCGCACAAAAACCTGTTCGAGGAACTGGGCACCATCCATCTCGGGCATGCGCATGTCGGAAATTACTGCTGCAAACGGTTCATGCTCCAGCAGCGCCAGGCCTTCCTTGCCCGAGGTGGCGGTGAGCACTTCGTAGCCCTGACCGCGAAAGACCCGCTTGATGGCATTGAGGATGGAAGGCTCGTCATCGACGACCAGCACCCTCGCGCGCTCGGCCGTTCTGGTGACGGGCTCGGCGCGCACCGTCTCGTCATCGCCGACTATTGGATTCATGCTGGCGTCTCGTCCTGTTGTTGTACCGGCAACGTGATGGTGAAGGTCGTGCCGGCGCCGACCGTACTGGAAACTTCTATTCTGCCATGATGCTTGCTGACGATACCCCAGACAATCGAAAGTCCCAGCCCGGTGCCCTTGCCTATCGGTTTGGTGGTGAAAAACGGGTCGAAGATCCGCGCCAGATTTTCCGCAGGAATACCCAGACCGCTATCGTGGATGCATATCCGGATCGTATCTTCATCCATCTGCCTGGTGCTGATGGTGATTTTCCCCTTGTCCGGAATGGCCTGCGCCGCGTTCAGCAGCAGGTTCATGAACACCTGGTTGAGCTGCGAGGGCAGGCAGCGTATCTGCGGCAACGCGACGGCGTACTGCTTGTCTACGACACATTTGTACTTGAGTTCGTTCCAGACGATGTTGAGTGTGGAATCGAGACACTGGTGAATGTCGGCCCATTGCCACTCCGCTTCGCCAACACGCGAGAAATCCTTGAGGTCTTGGACGATTTTCTTGACTCGGCTCAGTCCGTCCCTGGATTCATTCATCAACTGGAAGATGTCGGTCTTCAGGTAATCGAAGTCCTTTTCCGCCTTCAGCGCATCGATGCGCGCGAAGTCGGTCGGGTTGCTTGCCTTCGCAGCCGCGGCTTCACACGCGGAGGCAATCTCGAAGATGTCCCTGAGGTAGCTCTCCAGCGTCCCCAGGTTGGAATGAACAAAACCGATCGGATTGTTCAGTTCATGGGCAACACCGGCAGCGAGTTGGCCTATGGAGGCCATTTTTTCTGACTGCAGCAACTGGACCTGCGCATCTTCGAGCTTGCGGTTGAGCAAGGTCATGTCAGCCAACTGCCGGGCCAGTTCGTCGGTGCGTGACGAAACTTGAAGCTCCAGGTCGTCGCGGTGCTGTTGCACCGCTGCCAGTGCCGACTTGCGCTCGTTGATGTAGGTTGCCAGCGCCATGTCGACCACGGCGAGGCTCAATATGTAGAAAAAATAGTTGGTCAGATGGGTTTTTGCTACGTCATCGGCGAAGAAGCCAACCCCCAGTGCAGCCCCAGTAAGCCCCTGCGCGGCTGCCATCGCCACGATCAATACTGTGCCATGGCGCCCTATCCGCACGGCAGCCCAGGTGATGAGAGGAAACAGCCAGTAGCCCCGCGCAACCTGACCGAGCGAGTCATTCAGCGAACCAACAAAAACGACCTGACCGACCAGAATCGACATGCCGAGTATCAATATCGCCTCACCGGCTACCGCCGGTGAAGCCCATTCGCGGGGCAATCGCGACCACACCAGAGCGAACGACCCGGCGACAATGATGCCGAGCAGGCTGCCCGCCCAGTGCTGAATGAAGCTGTGCGCTTCATCAGGGCGCTGCAGGTCAAGCCCTGCGCACAGTTCAAGGCCAGCCGCATAGATCAGACTGACGCTCGCCGCCAATATCAGAATCCGAAAGAAATCACCCGGCTTCAGCAAAGCCGGATTGAGTCCCCCTTCCCGTTTCATGACCCATGTGCCGAGAAAGATGCTCGCCGCATGACACAGGGCGACCGCAACCGAAAATCCAGGCGGTTCGCCAATCAGCAGGTAACCCGGCAACGACCCCAAAAACACGGCCGGAAGATACTTGTTGCCCCCTAACAAAACAACCGCCAGGGATATGCCACTGGCCGCCCACAAAAACTCCACAACGCCATTGTTGCCGAACAGCAGCAACGTCAGCCTGGCTGCCAGCACATACAACGCAACCAGCGCAATTAGCTTCGGCAGATCCTTCTGGGCATAGGAACTTGGCATTAATATCCTCGCTTCGCCGGACGATGATAACAGGCTGAAGGACAGAACCAGATCGATGCGGTGACCCAGGCCGCACGCAGCATAATCTGAAGCTACGCTTTACTTCCGTGGCTGCAGCCCCTTCGAAGCCGTCACCCGGATTAGCTTTGGTCTAACGGCGTGGCTGACCAGAGTTGGCCGGGGTCTGCCCTCCACCTGAAGAAAATTGTTTCCCGTTTGAGCAGCGGGTTCGCGCTTACACCGACCGCTCCAATCTGATGCGTTCGTGATCACCAGTGGCGGCTAATGCTCGCAGGAACCTTCATGGCAAGAATATCACCAACGCATGGCGAATGGCGGCTCCCGCATTTTCGGGGTTCCTGGGGAATGTCGGCTTCCGGTTTCCTCCACCGCCGGCTAAGGGCAGGAGACAGTCACGTTTAAAAATTCAACTCCGGAAAGCGGGCATAGAAATTCTGATCCCCGAAAGCCGCCCTTCCCCACCGATCACTAAGTGCCCTATGCGAACGGTGTAGCGAACCTGCCGCTCCAGCGGGGAAAGAACATTGGATGCCCCCATAGTCACTGACCAGCTATTTGGCTCTGATCATGGAGGTTAGCCAGGCACTTACCTGACGTTGCCGACGAAAGTATTCTCAACCAGCGGCGGGGCGTCGCTCTGGGCCACGTGACAGCTGTCGCATTGCCAGCGGACCATCTCCACGGCGCGCGATCCATCCTTTTCCTTGCGCGTCTTAGAAAAATGGCTGTCGCCCATCAACGGATGAACAAGTTGATCGATAGATTATTGTTGCCCCTGGTTGCTGCAGCATTCTTGTTTGCTTCGATTGGGTCATCGACTGCACAAACACTGGCGCCATTGATCACTCCATATGTGAACGAGTCTGACATGGCGTCAATTCAGCAGATTTTTAACTCAAACCCCGACCTCAGCGCGCCCGATTTATCGCTTCGCCATATTCACGACGGGCTCGATATTGCACCAGCAGGAAATCTGAAACCGTTTCGGCCGCTTGTACTGGGACAGTTCGCTGGGTCCTGGCGTTTGACGATGGCGTCAACGTAATGATTGACTGCGACTCAACGCATACGCTCGACTACAACTTCGAGCCGCAATCTGCCAATACCGGGCAAACTCAGCCTGTCGGTCATTGACATTGGCATACGACTCGGGTTTGCAGCCCGCCCTGCAATCCGGTCAATATGGCCGTGATAGAGTGCGCTGATCGGCTGGCTGGATCCGGCCAACTCCGGGACGCGAGAACGACATGGATCAATTAAACCTGCTCGGCGCACGCCAGGCGGCCCAAGGCATCCGCGATGGATTGTTCAGTGCCGCTGATCTGGTGCGGCAGTGCCTCGAGCAGATCAAGCTGCGCGAACCGGAGGTGCAGGCGTGGGCATACCTTGACCCGGACCACGCGCTGGCACAGGCCCGGCGAGCAGACGAACTGCGGGAGAGCGGCAAGCCGCTCGGCCCCTTGCACGGCGTTCCGGTCGGCATTAAAGACATCATCAATACGGCTGACATGCCGACAGAGGACGGCACGCCGCTGCACGCCGGACGCATGCCAACGCATGACGCCAAGGTGGTTGATCTGCTGCGTGCCGCCGGCGCGATCATCATGGGCAAGACGGTGACGACCGAACTGGCCACCTACTTCCCCGGCAAGACGCGCAATCCGCACAATCTCGCGCACACTCCCGGCGGCTCCTCAAGTGGTTCCGCCGCAGCGGTGGCGGCCGGCATGGTGCCGCTGGCACTGGGCACACAGACCAACGGCTCGCTGATTCGGCCGGCCGCATATTGCGGCGTATTCGGTTTCAAACCCAGTCGCGGACTGGTCTCGTGCCAGGGCATCCTGATGCAGTCGCCGCGCCTGGATCAGGTCGGCGGCTTCGGCCGCAGCGTCGAGGATTTGGCTCTGCTGGGCGAGGTGCTGTCGGCTTACGATCCCAACCAACCCGGCATGCTGCCGCGTGCCGCACTACCGCTGCAGAAGGTGTGCGACGAGAATCCGCCCCTGCCGCCCAAACTGGCTCTGGTCAAGACGCCGTGGTGGTCGCAGGTCGATGCGGATCTCCGCGAGGGTTTCGGCGAACTCGCTGATCGTCTCGGCGAGCATGTCGAAGAATTTGTGCTGCCCGACCCGGCTGCGAAGGCGCTCGATTGGCACGCCACAGTCATGGAGGCGGACCTCGCCGCAAACTACGCGGCCGACTACGAGCGTGGCGCCGGGCAACTGTCCGCTTCGCTGCGCGGCCAACTCGAGCGCGGATATGCAATAAGCGCCGTCGCTTACCTGAAGGCGCTGGAGCGCATCAGACCGGTGACCGAGTCTCTCGACGAGATTTTCGATCGCTGCGACGCGATTCTGACCCCGGCGGTGGCGGGTGCCGCACCCCTCGGCCTGGATTCGACCGGCAGCCCGATGTTTTGTACGCTATGGACCTTTTGCGGAATGCCTGCCATCAGCCTGCCCCTTCTGCAAGCAGGCAATGGCCTGCCGCTGGGAGTCCAACTTGTCGGTCGTGTAGGCGACGATGCCCGCCTGCTCCGCACGGCACGCTGGCTCGCCGGCGCTGTTGCTTGATCGTGAGAACAAATGCGACAGCGGGGCGGCAATGCAGCCGGAATCGATCGCCGGCTTGCCCGCTGAGCTGACGATGCCTTCATCATCAGCCGCCAGTCAGTCCGGAACCGCCGCTGACCCGCGCAAAACCAGGGTTCTGAGCCTGGCCGGCTGCAATGCAACGGGAACCGACATTAGATTGAGCTGACGAAAGGCTCTCCTTGTTGCCGGCGTATCTACTGGCGTGTTGACCTAAGTCACATATACGCATCAGGAATACCGATAGTGTGTCCATGTTTCGCTCCGGGCAGGGCAATAGCCAGGTCCTGATGAGACGCTCGGGCAAATAGAGCAGAATGGTTGGCGGCAGGTACCCCGTATGATCCGGAACGATACTCTTATGGAATGCGCTGCATCGTGAGTCCTGGTCTGACTGACGAACGAAGGACCTTGGGGCTGGACCCCAGTCATGGCCCGGCCATACGCGGCGTGCTTCTTGCCGTGGCGTTGCTTATGCTTGGCTTAGTGTTGGCGTGGGTGTTGCCGCCCCCGGCCGGTGCTCGCGGTATTGCCGGTTACATGCCCCTGCACATGCTGCTTGAGATGGCTTCGATTGTCGTCTCGGTATTGGTATTTGCCGTGGGATGGAAGATCTACGGCGAGGGGGCATCGGGAACCCTGTCCATACTCGCATGCATTTTCCTCGGGGTAGGCTTTCTTGACTTTACGCATACCTTTTCCTTCTATGGCATGCCGGACTTTGTTACCCCCAATGGTCCGGACAAGGCGATCTACTTTTGGCTGACGGCGCGGGCGGTGGCCGCTGCGGGACTCCTGTTGGCAATTGTCGCACCATGGCGCCCGTCTGCCACCGATGCGATGCGCTACCTGCTGCTGATTGGAGTGCTCATCGCCGTCGGCTTCCTGCACTGGCTGTTCCTGTTCCATCAAGACTCGACCAGGGAATTGTTTCTTGTTCCCGGCAAGGGACTAACCCCGCTCAAGCAGTACCTCGAATACGCGATTATCGCCATCAATATCGCTGCAGTGACGGCACTGTGGGTACGCATGAGCAGACCACAGCCATTCAGTGCAGCACCCCTGTTTGGTGCCCTATGTACCATGGCCATGAGCGAATTTTTCTTCACGCTCTATGCGGAGGTCACCGACGTCTTCAATCTCCTCGGCCATATCTACAAGGTAATCTCCTACCTGTTCATCTATCGCGCATTTGTCGTTACGACGATTGAAAGACCTTACCGCCAATTAAAGCAGAGCGAACAATCATTGCGAGAAAGTGAAGAGCGTTTTCGTCTGGCCATGGAGGCAAGTGCCGACGGGCTATGGGACTGGAACATCGAAAGCGATACGGGGTACTTCAGCCCGACCTATTTCCGCATGCTTGGTTATGAACCCGGCGAGTTTCCCGCTACCGGTCGCAAATGGTCCGAGGTGATCCATCCTGACGATCGCCAACGAACTTGGTCAATCAATCAGGATTGCATTGAAAACCGGTGCCAGAGCTTCAAGGTCGAGTACCGCATGCAGACGAAGAACGGTTCCTGGAAATGGATACTTGGTCGCGGCAGGGCAATTTCCAGAGATCCCCTGGGTCGAGCGCTGCGCATGATCGGAACTCACGTAGACATCACAGAAAGCAAGCAAACCGAAGCTGAACTGGAGCAGTACCGACAGCACCTTGAGGAGTCGGTGGAAAAGCGAACCGCCGAACTGGCCGAGGCAAAAAATGCTGCCGAGGCCGCCAATGTCGCCAAGAGCGCCTTCCTCGCCAACATGAGCCACGAAATCCGCACGCCGATGAACGGCATCATCGGCATGGCCAACATCCTGCGCCGCGAAGGTGTCACCAGCAAACAGGAGCAACGCCT
>CAINHS010000101.1 GCA_903848955.1 uncultured beta proteobacterium | reverse complement strand
GTCGCTCAAGGGGCAGCCGGTCTGCGACCCCAACTGAGAATAAGGTTTCCCGGTCAGTAGGGCAGCGGCGACAAGGCCGCTGCAATCCAAAAACAGCGATTCACGGCACAGGCCGCAATGGTGGGGCCGGCGAGCCGCACTTGCGTACATGCCCGGAATAGACCACAATAAGGTACCTAATTTGGTTTGATTTTGAGGCACGCCATGGAACAGGTTCTTGCTTCCCGCTCGGTGAGCATCACCGAACTTAAACGGAGCCCCAGCGCCGTGTTTGAACAGGCCGGTTCCCAGCCGGTGGCGGTGCTCAACCATAACCGTCCTGCCGCCTACCTGCTGTCCCCCGATGTCTATGAAGCGATGCTGGAACGGCTGAACGCCGACCTGCGGCAGGCAATTAAAGAAGGCGTCGATAGCGGCCCGGCCATTCCGGCCGATCAGGTGTTCGCCGAACTGAGCGCCCGCTTCGCCGATTCCAAACCGGCCATCAAGTCACGCGGTAAGCGCACGGCCTGATGGCTTCGCTCACGTTTTCGCCGAAGTCCCGCGAAGACCTGCTCGACATCGGCGATTACATCGCTACGGACAGCCGGGCCAACGCCCGCCGCTTCGTCGGCAAGTTGATGGAGCAATGCCGGCGCATCGGGAAAGCTCCGCTTGCCTATACCGGCCGCGAAGATTTGGCCCCCGGTTTGCGCATGGCGGCGATGGGCCGCTATGTGATCTTCTTCCGGGTGCTGGGCGACGTGGTGCGGATCGAACGGGTGCTGCATGGCGCAAGGAATCTGCAAGCGATATTGGGATTCCCGTCAGAGGAATAGAAGCAATAGTGGTCGGCGTCGCATTCCATTTGCATTCCGCGCACCGGCGCACCAGCGCCGACTGCTTGCCATGCAGTTTCGACCAGGTGCGACGACCGCGATCCTGCGCCGGATGGCGCAGCCCTCAGTCGCGCAGTTCGCGTCCGGTCAGCTTGAGGAACACATCTTCCAGGTTCGCCGGCCGGTGCAGGGTGCGCAGCGCGGGCCGGGCGGCGAGGTGGGCAAGCAGCGGCGCGGCGTCCTCGACGTAGCAGAACACGGTCTCGCCGCTGACTTCGACGCGCCGCGAAAAGGCCTTTGCTTCGCGCTCCGCCCAACCCGGCGCATCCTCGCCATAGACTTCGACCACCTGGGCTTCGATGTGTTGCCGGATCAGTGCGCTCGGCGGACCTTCGGCGACCATCCTGCCGTCATCGATGATGGCCAGGCGCTGGCACAGGCGCTCCGCCTCGTCCATGAAGTGCGTCGTCAGCAGGATGGTCTTGCCCTGCGCCTGCAGGCGCTTCAGGCGTTCCCAGATGAGGTGGCGCGCCTGCGGGTCGAGTCCGGTAGTGGGCTCGTCGAGCAGCAGCAGTTCGGGGTCGTTCACCAACGCGCGGGCCAGCGTCAGGCGCCGCTTCATGCCGCCGGACAGCGTGCGGATGTTGGCTTCCTCCTTGCCGGCGAGGCCGGCGAAGTCGAGCAGGTCGGCGATTTTGGCGCGGATCGCCGCATCCTTCATGCCGAAGTAGCGGCCATAGACGATGAGGTTTTCGGCGGCGGTGAAGTCGGGGTCGAGGTTGTCGAACTGCGGCACCACGCCGATCTTCATGCGCGCTTCGCGGGCACGCGCCGGCACGGGTTCGCCCACCAGCGCTATCCGGCCCGAATCCGGCGCGGTGAGGCCGAGGCAGCAGCGCAGGGTGGTGGTCTTGCCGGCGCCGTTGGGTCCGAGCAGGCCGTAGCATTCGCCGCGCTGCAGTTCAAAATTGAGCCCGGCGACGACTTCGCGGCCGTCATAGGATTTGCGCAGGGCTGAAACAATCAGGGGACTCATGGCGGAACGGGGGCGTGGTGCTAATGCCAGGCGCGCTGGATGATGTCGCGCAGCAGGTGCAGGCGGCGGTGGAAGAAGTGGTCGGCGCCGGGCACGACGACGACCGGCAACTGCAGCGGTTCGGCCCAGGTCAGGACATTGTCGAGACGAACGGTTTCGTCGGCGGAGCCGTGGATGACAAGCGTGTCGGCGGCGACCGCCTCGGTCTCATAGCTGCGCGCACCTTCGACAAAGCCGGCGGCAGTGCCGACCAGCACCAGCCAGCGGGCGGCATCGCCGGCTGCGGCGACACGCCCGGCGAGCCGGGTGATGACGTAGGCGCCAAAGGAAAAGCCGGCCAGATAGACCGGCAGCGGGGTGCCTGAATCCGTCGACAGAGCGGCATAGCGGGTGCGCGCCCAGGCGTGCAGCGCCAGCAGGTCCTCGGTCTCGGCATCGCCGTGGTCATGTTCGCCTTCGGAGCCGCCGACGCCGCGGAAATGCGGTCGCAGCGTGATGCAGCCCCGTTCGCGGAAGGCGCGGGCGAGGGTGGTCACCACCTTGTTGTCGGCGGTGCCGCCGAACAGCGGATGCGGATGCGCGATGAGGGCGATGCCCTGCGGATTCTCGTGTCCCTCGACGAAGACCTCGATTTTGCCGTCCGGCCCGTCGACCAGGATGCGTTCGTGGCGCGACACGGCTCAGACTACCTTCAGGCGTTCGACGACACGACCCTGCAGCAGGTGCTGATCGATGATCTCGTCGATGTCTTCCTGGTCCACGTAGGTGTACCAGATTGCCTCGGGGTAGATCACCAGCACCGGACCCTCCCCGCAGCGATCAAGGCAGCCGGCGGCATTGATGCGCACCTTGCCCGGCAAGGTGTCACCCAGCGCCTTTACCCTGTCCTTGGCGTACGCCCGCATGTCGCCGGCGCCGTGATTGTCGCAGCAGGGTTGGCCCGCGTCGCGCTGGTTGGTGCAGAAGAACACGTGGTGCTTGAAGTGGCTCATCGGGCTGGGTTCAGGGAGAGATGAAGTAACAGGAATCTATCAGCCACAGAGGACACAGAGGGCACAGAGAAGAAGCAGCACTCGAAACATTTCGATCACCGTGCAGGGCCGGTATCCGCACCCGCCGGTTTTCCTCTGTGATCTCTGTGCCCTCTGTGGCCAAAAGGTTTCCGAATTATAGGGGGGCCGGATATTTGGCTGCGTTCTTGACGATTTTTTCGCGTGCCGCGGTGATCGGGTCGATGCCGAGCACATCGGCCAGTTCGGTTAGGTAGATCAGCACGTCGGCGATTTCGTCGGCCACTGCGGCGCGCTTCTCCGGCGCGAGATTCTGGCTTTCCTCGGGCGTGGCCCACTGGAACTGCTCGACCAGCTCGGCGGCTTCGACGCTGAGCGCCATGACGAGGTTCTTCGGCGTGTGGAAGCGATGCCAGTCGCGCGCGGCACAAAAGTCCCGCAGCGCATCGCGCAGGGTGGTGAGGTCAGTAATCGATTGCATTGATGGGTTCCGGTCGGTAGATCATCAGCCACGGCAGGGCGAGGAAAGGCCACAGCGAACAGATCAGTCGTGTCAGGCCGTTGAAATTCAGGAACTGGCCCGGATTCCAGATCTGCAGCATGTTGTGCAGATAGGGGTTCTCCGGGGCGACGTTGACCATGACGGTGGCAAACAGGAGCGCCAGCGCGGCGGCGGCGCGCTGCAGCGGAAAGACCAGGAAGGAGGCCGCCCACCACAGCCCCAGCCCTGCTGCCAGGCCGATGCTGTTGCCGGGCGTGATCCAGGCCAGGGCCGCCGCCGGGCCCATCAGCAGGGCATGCGCCAGGGTCTTGATCAGCAGCGCGGCCAGCAGCAGGCTGCCCGTCAGCAGGCGGGCATTCCGGCGCAGCAGCAGGGTGACGACCAGACCTGCCGCCAACAGGCCGGCGGCAGCGATGGCGGCTTCGAGGTTCACAAAGCGCTCCGGCAGAAAAGGCTGCACCGGCGGCAGGTCGAGCATCCGGCGCAGGTTGCCGCTGCCGAACAGGAGGGTTTCCGGCGACAGCTGGGTGATCAGCCACGCCGCGATCAGCAGCACGCCCATGTCAGTGCCATAAGCCCGCACCATCATCGCCTGCCGCCAACGTGCGAGACGCCCTTCATCCAGTGCCGCGCCCCAACGCGCACCGGTGAATCCGCCCAGCAGCGCGCCGGCGGCGTTGCAGGCGAGGTCGAGATTGGACGGAACGCGGCTGGGCAGGAAGTTCTGCAAGGTTTCCAAGGCCAGGCTCAGCACGCCACCGAGCAGGGCGGCGGCGAACCAGGCC
>CAINHS010000100.1 GCA_903848955.1 uncultured beta proteobacterium | reverse complement strand
TCTACACCCCAACGCAAAGTGATGGTGGCGCTAGTTATGCCAGCAGTAATGGCTACAACGTGCTTACCACCATCAACGCCGGTGAAGGGTTCTGGGTGCAAGCCAACTCGGCATTTTCGATGCCACTGCCATCGGGAGCCGTCGTACTGTCTTCGACCTTCATGCCTGCCGTGGCTAACCCCGCGACGGCAGGGGGAACACATGCGTTGCCTTCCGGCTGGAGTTTGATTGCCATCGGGGATGGGATGACCCCAGCTCAGTTCGATGCAGCCATTGCGACGGTGAATTCAACTTTGCCTAAGACAACCTTGGTCTATACGAACCTCACTACCTTGTGGGCTTGGGATGCCACAAGACAGAACTGGTACTTCTGGGCGCCCGCCTTGGCGAACAGCGGCGGCTTGGCAAGTTATATCAGCAGCAGAAATTATCTCGATTCAGCAACCATGCCAAGCACACCGACCGGCACACTCTCGCCGACGACCGGGTTCTGGGTGAATATGCCGTAGACGGTTAATGGGCCTATGGCGTTGCGAATGTAGAGGTGGCCCCGTTCCTTAGGACAGATTCGGTTGGTTTCTTAAGTGAACCCTCTGCGGTTACGAGTTATCCACGGGGCTGCTTGCCGAAGGTCCCTCTAGACCGTAGGCGAGCAGCACGGTGGATAACTCAACGTAGCTCATGCTGCCAACTTTACTGCCGCTGAATCGAAGTATGCCGCATCGGGCGTCCGAGCGCCGAGCGACGAATGCGGCCGCTGCCCGTTGTAGAACTCGAAGTAGCCCGTCAGTTGCTCGCGCGCTTCAGTGACACTCTCATACGCATGCAGATAGACGTGCTCGTACTTGACGCTGCGCCAGAGTCGCTCGACGAACACGTTATCGACCCAGCGACCCTTGCCGTCCATGCTGATCTTGATGCCGTTGTCGGTCAGCACCCGGGTGAAGTCGGCGCTGGTGAATTGGCTGCCCTGGTCGGTATTGAAGATCTCCGGCGTACCGTACTTGGCAATCGCTTCTTCCAGCGCCTCGACGCAGAAATCCGTGGTCATGCTGATCGACACCCGATGCGCCAGAACTTTGCGCGTTGCCCAATCGAGGATGGCGACCAGATAGACGAAACCACGGCGCATCGGGATGTAGGTAATGTCAGTCGCCCACACGTGGTTCGGCCTGTCGATCGTCAGGTTCTTCAGCAGGTACGGATAAACCGGATGCTTCGGGTGCGGCGCGCTGGTGTTGCGCTTGCGGTAGATCGCCGCTATCCCCATCTTGCCCATGAGCGTGCTGACATGCTTGCGCCCGATCTGGATGCCTTCCCGGTTGAGCATGTCGCGCAGCATCCGTGCGCCGGCGAAGGGATAGTTCAGATGCAACTCGTCGATCCGGCGCATCACCGCCAAATCGGTCTCAGATGCCGACCGGGGCAGGTAATAGACATTCGAGCGGGAAACTTCGAGCAGTTTGGCTTGGCGACGGATCGGCAGGTCGTGCGTGGCGTCGATCATTTCTTTGCGCTCGCATCGCCGATGCGACCGAGCGCGCCGGCCAAAAAATCATTCTCCAAGGCAAGTTGCCCGATCTTGGCCTGCATGTCCTTGACGCTGGGCCCGACCGATTCGCGCTTCTCGGCCGGCGTCAGGAAGACACCTGTCGCGGCTTCCAGCAACTGCGTCTTCCATTGCGTGATCTGGTTGGCGTGAACATCAAACTTCTCAGCCAGTTCGGCCAGCGTCTTGTCGCCCTTCAGTGCGGCCACCGCAACTTTCGCCTTGAACGCGGCGGTGTGGTTCCTTCTCGGTCTTCTCATTGCTGCTCCTTTAGCGGGCGATTGCGTCGCCCATCAGAGCAGAGTCTTCACTTATCTACCAGTCCTGTTTTCAGGGGCCACCTCTCTATACCAACCACAGCTACCTGTTCGAGCCGCAAAGCCGCCAGTACCTGACACACGGCGACCTGTGGGATCACCTGTACCGCGGGGCATCCCGGCCAGGCCGCGTATTCCTGCCGCTGACCCTGGAAATGGGTTCATGGCTCTGGGTCAAGAAGAATCCGCGCCAACTGTTTTCGCGCCACGGCATCTTCAACCCGCTGATCGGGCATCGCCTGCAGCGCGTGCTGCGGCGGCACCTGTCGTGGCTGGATTTCCTTGTCCGCGCCGCCAGCGGCTACCGGCGCTGGCTCCCGGCCGGCAGCGCGCGCGCGGAGCATCGCCAGCGGGCGCTGGACCTCTGGTATCGCGGGACAAGCCCATGAGTACCTGGATCCTGTTGCGTGGCCTGACGCGTGAAAGCCGGCACTGGGGCGACTTCCCCACCGGCTTTCGCAGCGCGGTGCCGGATGCCGACGTCGTGACGCTCGACTTGCCCGGCAACGGCCGCCTGCACAAGATGCCAAGCCCAAGCTGTGTCGGCGACATGACCGAATTCTGCAGGGCAGACCTGACGGGGCGGGGTATCCGTCCTCCCTATCACCTGCTGGCCATGTCGCTGGGTGCCATGGTGGCGGTGGACTGGGCCGCAAAATACCCCGAAGAACTCGTCG
>CAINHS010000099.1 GCA_903848955.1 uncultured beta proteobacterium | reverse complement strand
CGAACCAACGTGGTGGGCATCTTCCCCAACGATGCATCGATCACAAGACTGGTGGGCGCCATGATGTTGGAGCAGAACGACGAGTGGAGTTTGAACCGGCGCTACATGCAACTTGAAGGCTTGCAAACCCTCTGCGATACTCCCCCGACTCGGCTGTCCGCAGTGGCACGCTGAGTAACGTGTATCTCAGCCTGTCCGGGCTGTGGACTTACACCACGTCATGGGACACGACCTAAATTGTTACCACAATTCTCAGCCATTCAAACACCAATAGGTGAATGCATTGCGCGTACGGACGCACCAAAGGCAATCTTGGAACAGCCGAGAACATGGTTAGGGGATAAATCGACGGAAGCCGCCGGTCGTCGGTGGAAACCCAATACGCTGGCTTAGTAGCGCAAATCGAAGATCAAAGAAGGCTTTCCAGACCATCGAGAACAATTGGAGCCACGGGTGGCTCCAACTGTCAGTACTTCTCTACATCGCCAGAATCCATTTGACGATAGTTTTCACATCCGCTTCGGGTGCCTTAACCGGAGGATGGTTCTTGCCATCCATAATCCTGGCGACCACGGTAGCTTCGGCGCCAGCCTTGCCTTTGTAAGCCATTGCGACGTCTATGTATGCCGGACCCATTTTCTTCTTGTAGACATCGTGGCACTTCAAACAACCGCTGCTCTTGTCAAGCTCGGAAGAGGCGCTCACCGGACCGGCCAGCAAAAGGCCAGCCACTACCAAACCCCCTACAATTGCTGTTTTCATCATTGCTCCTGTTAAGAAAAGAACCTTCAAGATTACGGCAGAGCTTCGAGCGTTGCACGTAGCCATGCCGCAGGATCGAGCCCATTGAGTTTGGCGGTGGCCAGCAAACTCTGAATCGCCGCAGCCCGTTTGCCAGCGCGCTCGGAACCGGTGAAGAGCGAGTTCTTCTTTCCGAGAGCGATGGGGCGGATGGTGTTCTCCACCGGATTGTTGTCGATGGGCAAGTTCCCGGCAGTGGCATAGCGACTCAAAGCCACCCAGCGTTTCAGGCTGTAGTCAATGGCCTTCGCCGTGCCGCCGCCATTGGCCACATTCACCCGGGTCTTGAGCAACCAGTCGTGCATCGATTGAAGCAGCGGTTGGGCATGGGCAGGCTGTGCTTGGATATCAGTCATGATAGCCGCTTCCGACTGCCGTGTGATCGGCCTACGCGCTAGTCGCTATTGCTTGAAACCGAGTCGGCGTAACGGATCTTAGACCTAAGATAATGGCACAGGCCTCCTTCAGGCCAACACCTTCAATCCGTGCTTCTGCACCACTTCCAACAGTTTGAGCGCCATGCCGCTGGGGCGCTTTGCTCCAGCCTCCCATTTCTGAACGGTCGATTCGCTGGTATTCAGGAAACGTGCAAATACGGGTTGGCTCACGTGATTCCGTTCACGAATACTCTTGATCTGCTGCGGGTCGATTTCCGTCGGAACAGAAAGGCAAGACTCATCAAACTGGCGCAGGGTAGTCTTGCCAATGGCGCCGACCTTGAACATGGCCCGTGCTGAAGAATGAATCGCCTCAAAGGCATCACTCTTGAATTTTTGCTTAGTCGTCATGGCAAACCTCCGTCAGGTCCTTGTCTTGCAATAGGTGTTCAAGTTGCTTGTCAGTCAGCCCGGCATAGGCCTTGGCCAGCGTGCGGAAGGCGACCAACTCATCATCGGCGATGTTGTCCCGATCCTTTTTCGCAAATAGGTACTCATATACCCAATAGCGTCCGCCCTTCGCCAAGATGAGCGAGCGATGCATATTGTCGTTGAGCCGTTTCTTGAAAACTCCACCGCCCAAGTCATCTGCTTGCCCTTGCATGGCCTCACGTATCGCCACACACAACTCGACATCGTCAATGTGTGCCTTCCGTGCGGCCTTCGCAAACCACGCGGTTTTGAATACGCGCGCTGACAAACCTTTGCTTTTGCGCATACCATGAGTATCGCACCTGGTGCTACTTATTGCAAGCTCCTCTTAGTGCAAGTCAATGGCGGGTTTTGGCGCGGTACTGACGCTCAACGAGCCAATATTGATTGACCGGCAATGACCGGAAATGGCCGAGTGCGGCAGAACCTTTCCGGCCACCGATTCATCCCCAGGCTTGAGTGAGCAACTCATCAAGGGCGTCCATGATGCGGTTACCCTCCGTAGCCAGCGATTGCACGTACTCACCCAACTGCTCGTTTGGAACCGAGACAATTTCGAGCGGATGCAGGACCACCTGAAGAGTTTCGATTTTGAACGACGGATTAAATCGCTGATTGCTTATCTTCCCGAGAGCAGCTTTTCGAACCAAGGGAACAACCACTCGCCGACGGTAACTGTCATACAGCGATGATTGGACAAGCACCACGTACGGAATATCGTCCTTGTGCTTTCCTATATTCCGATGCACATCGAATTGAGCCATATTGCTGATTCAGAGAGATGAATACTCGTCAGCGAATGACCCATGCTTGGCGTTGAACGCGTTCCACATGGATATGGTCGCATCAACAGTCTTGGTCTTGGCCATACGCTGCTGATGCTCGTGTTCGACATAGTCCGCGAGCAACGACTCAACCACTCCAGAAAGATTGTTGGTCAGACCGCGTACCTGAACAACCAAGTCTTCATTCAACGTCAGATTTACTGGACGCTTCCTAGCTTCACTTCTAAATGCAATCGTTTTCATCGCACACCTCCAATGCGCATTGTATGCGCATTTTCATGGAAATGGAATGGAACGCCAATATTTCCGCTATTGGCCGCTATGTAAACCTCTACATAGCGGCCATTTCCGGACATTGAAGCCAAGGCAAGAATAGTGATTGCAATGCAATCATCTCTTTGGTATGCTGCTATCAATGATTCCATTCAAGGAGACGGCTATGGCTACCAATCTTGTGGTTCGAAATGTTGACGAGGATGTTGCCTTGGCACTGAAACAGCTGGCAGCAGCTCATGGTAGAAGCGCAGAAGCCGAGCATCGCGAGATTCTAAGAGCAGTTCTGCAGCGCCCGAAGCGGCGGTCTGTTGCCGAGGTTCTCTCGAGCATGCCAAATGTTGGTGAAGACTCCGACTTCAATTGCCGAAATGGGTAGGAGCCGACATGTACTTGGTCGACACCAATGTCATCAGCGAGGCCCGAAAGGGGAAAAAGGCAAACCCCGGCGTTCAAAAGTTTTTTCGGACGGCCGAAGCTGAAGACCTCTACTTGTCTGTGCAAACAATAGGCGAAATTCGAAGAGGGCTGGAGAATATCCTGCATCGCGGTGATCTTCCCCAAGCCAAGAAGCTCGAAAAATGGCTCGATTTGGTCGTGGCGAACTACGACGACCGGATATTGAGCTTTGATGAAGAATGCGCCCAGGTGTGGGGCCGACTGATGTCACCTCATCATCAACATCCAATAGACAAACAGATTGCGGCGATTGCACTGATTCATGACTTGACCGTAGTAACCCGCAACGTCGATGATTTTCGCGGGACTGGTACGAGAGTATGCAATCCCTTCGCTTAGCAACTTCAATTCCTGTGACGCCTCGCAGTTGAACGTCCGCAATGGAGCGGTCGCCATGTCGGTTTTGGGCATGAAGGAGGCATGGGCGGTTTCTGGCGTGAATCAGGAATCAACAAAAATTCGCTGTGCCGCAACATGCTGTCGAGATATCAATCACAAAATCCGGATGACCAAAAAGTTCTTCCTATCCGTTCGTACTTTTCTGGAGGGAAATGTTGCTCCCGTTGTTGTTCCGGGCAACCCGCAACAGGGGTTCGCTAACCGATGGAGCCAATCGGCCATAGAGACGCTCCGCGCCTAGCACCAGAAGCATTTTGCCGTCCTGTTGCTCGACGGGGACTATGGCATCCGCCAGCACACAACACCCGGCCAGCGTCGCCGGTAGCACCGAGATGCGCTCAATACTGAGCTCGGGAATGGCGCCCAGGTCGTTTACCCGTGATGACGGAATCATCACCTTTTTCTTCAAGAGTGCAGAGATATCAGGCTAGCTTTCCGCCTTCGGCTTGCCGACATAGCCGACGCTGCCCTGGCCGAGCGCCCTGGCCTGGGCATAGCCCGGCGTGTGGGCGAGCAGGCCGCCGTCCACCGACAGCACCTGGGCATTGATGAAGCCGGAATTCGGCGAGGCGAGGAAGACCACGGCGTTGGCGATGTCCTCGGGTTTGCCGGGTGAGGGCGTCAGCAGGTTGTCGCTGTCGATGCGGATGTGTTCCTCGGGAAAGAAGGCGGCCAGGCCTTCGTGCATGATCAGGCCGGGGGCGATGGCGTTGCAGCGTATGCCCTGCTTGCCATACAGGGTCGCCACCGAGCGCGTCAGGGAAATCGTGGCGGCCTTGGCCGCGCCGTAGGCCGGCTGGCTGAGCTGCCCGGTCAGGGCGGCACCCGAGGCGATGTTGATGATGGCGCCGCCGCCCTGCTGGAGCATTGCCGCCAGCACATGCTTGCACCCCAGCATGGGTCCGCGCAGGTTGATGCGCATGGCGGCATCCCACACCGCGACGTCCATCGACAATATGTCCCTGTCCTTGAAGGAGGCCGCCGCGGCATTGTTCACCAGGATGTCCACGGCGCCGAAACGCTCGATCGTCGCGGCCACCAGGCGCACCCAGTCAGCCTCCTCGCTGATATCGCCAACGACGGCGATGGCCTCGCCGCCGGCTTGCCGGATCAGGGCCACGGTCTCGTCCGCCGCCGCCTGGCGGATGTCGCTGACCACCACGGCCGCGCCGGCAGCCGTCAGGGCCAGCGCCACGCAGCGCCCTATGCCGCCGCCGGCGCCGGTGACAATTCCAACCTTTTCGTCCAGCAGTTTCATTTCGCCCCCTGTTCGCTTGCGGCGTCCCTGCCGCTCTGCATCACGCCGTCGCGCCGGCCGGCGATGGCGCTGGCGCTGACCTGCTTCGCAGACTCGATGGCGGCGGCTTTTTCAAAGCGCAGGGCATCGGCCAGGTGCATCCCGTAGGCGGTGTCGATCAGCTTCTTGTAGCCCTTCAGCACATGCGGCACGCAATTGACCATCTGCGCCGCCAAGGCCCGGCATGTCGGCAGCAGTTCCCCGGGCGCGACGACCCGGTTCACCAGGCCCCACTCGTAAGCCTGGGCCGCCGTCAGGGCATTGCCGGTGAAGCTGAGCTCCTTGGCGCGATTGATGCCGATCAGGCGCGGCAGGCGCACCGCCAGCCCCCATCCGGGCAGCATGCCGACGCGGGCATGGGTGTCGGCAAACCGGGCCTGAGTCGAGGCGATGATGAAGTCGCAGGCCAAGGCCAGTTCGAAACCGGCGGTCACGGCATGACCGTTGACCGCCGCGATCACCGGGCCCTCGAACCCGGCGATGGCTTCGGCCATGTCCTGGCCCGTCACGCTCTTGTCGAATCCGGAGGCATCGTCACCGCCGCTGCCGAGTTCCTTGAGATCCATGCCGGCACAGAAGGCGCGCCCGGCGCCGGTGACGATGACGACGCGGATGTCGGGATCGGTCTGCAACTCGCGGAAGGCACTGCCGAGGGCCAGGCGCAGTTCCGCCGAAAAAGCATTCATGGCGTCGGGGCGGTTGAGCGTCACGGTGGCGACGGCAGCGTTCTTTTCAACCAGCAGTACGGGTTCGGACATGGTTTTTCCTTGATGGGTTGCGGATCAGGGGAAGCTGATGCCGCGGCTCTTGAAGAAGCCGGGAGCAGTGATCATGGTACCCGCCAGTTCCCCGGCTTCCGGTGCAGTCGCCAGCCAGGCCACCACATCGCCGGTGACCTCGGGCGTCGAAGCATGGCGGTTGAAAGCGGCCGCCGATTCAGCGCCGAACATGGCGACCGTGGCTTCGGTCACCGTGTAGCCGGGCTCGACGTTGAAGGACAGGATGCCGTCTTTGGCGTGCTCGACGTGGATGAACTCGGCGATGCGGTGAAAGCCCGATTTCGGCGCGCCATAGACGAAGCCCCAGCCGCCTTTGCCGGGAGGCGCCGGCGGGGCATTCACTGCGGCGTTGGAACTGAGGCTGACATAGATGCCGCCGCCCTGCCTGATCATCACCGGCAGCACCAGGCGCGCCAGGTAGGCCTGGTTCACCAGGTTGCCGAGGACGCTTTTTTCCAACTGCTCGAAACTGAACCCGGCGAAAGGAAACATCAGGCCCGGCCCCTGGTAGAGGGCGTTGTTCAGCAGCAGGTCGATGCGCCCCCATTGCGCCAGGGTCTGCTCCACCACGGTGTCCATGGTGCGGCGGTCAAGCACATCCATCACCACGGGGAGGGCTTCGCGGCCCAGGGCACGGATGGCTTCCGCGGTGGTCTCCAGGCTGCCCGGCACGGCGACCTGCTTGCCGTCGGCAGCGAAGGGCATGGTCGCGGTGCCCTCACCTTCCCTCAAGGTGCGACCGGTGATGACGACATCGAAGCCCGCCCGCGCCAGGCTCAGCGCGGCTGCCTTGCCTATGCCCCGTGTGGCGCCGGTAACGATTGCGACTTTACCCATGCTTCATTTTCCTCTTTGGATTGATTTCATTCGCCCCGCTGCACAGCGAGGGCACGGGTTGCGGCAATGGCGGCAGCGGTAGCCTGGTCGTGGGCTGGATTTTCGGGCACGGTCAGGGTAATGCGATCCACCAGGCCGCCGAAGCGTGCCAGCAGAATCTCCGGCAACTGGTCGTAACGGGCGCTGACCAGGAACTCGTCAAGCAGCGTATCCGGCAGGGCCGCCGGCATTTCCTTCCAGCGCCCTTCGCGGGTCATCTGCAGCAGTTGCTCGCCGACATTCTTCCAGCCGAACAGTTCCAGGCTGGGCCAGTAGGCCGGCGTCGAGAACAGGAAGGCCAGCATGCCGCGGAAACGTTCCCGTTCGGCGGCCACGGTCGCGTCGTCGGAACCGGTGGCCACCAGTTCGTTGGCGCAGATCAGCGGACGCTTGAGTCCGGCGCTGCGCCCGGCTGCGCCCGCGGCGACCCGGGGCAGGATGGCTTCGCGCAGATAGCGCGTCGAGGTGTTGGTCGGATGGGTATGCATGCCGTCGGCCACCTCGCCGACCAGTGCCAGCATCTTCGGGCCGACGGCGCCGAGCATGACGGGCACGTCGGGCGCATCGATCGGACCGGGATTGAAGAAGGGCTGCAGGCGCGTGAAGCGATAGTGCTCGCCGACGAAGTTGAGCGGCTCGCGGGTGCGGAAGCTGTGGAAAATGGCCCGCAACGCGCCGACGTATTCGCGCATTCCGGCCGCCGGCGGCAGCCAGCGCGAGGAGTAGCGATCCTCGATGTTCTGCCGGATCTGCGTGCCGAGTCCCAGTTCGAAGCGACCGCCCGACATGCGCTGCAGATCCCAGGCGGCGAGAGCCACGTTCATGGGGCTGCGCGGCGGGGCCACCAGCACCGAGATGCCGACCTTGATGCGGGAGGTGGCCGCCAGGGCCTGGCAGGCCAGCAGCAGGCCGTCGTGCACGGCATCGGGCACGAAGAGGCCGTCATAGCCCATGGCCTCGACCCTTTGCGCAAAGGCGCCGATGGCTTCCAGCCCGAGGTTCTCCGGCGTTACGGCGAAAATTTCCAGCATGGATTGCAGTCCCTGTGACGACGTGTTCAAGACATCCTGCCGCTGCCGGCCGGAACGGAGTACTTTTTCATGTTGAACCCTTCACTGCGTCGAGGGCCTGTTCGAGAAATCCTTCCAGATCGTCGGGTCCGCGGCAGAACATCAGGGGCAGGACTTCCACCATGGTCACGCCTGCCGCCGCCAGGGCCGGAATCCGGGCCAGGGCCGCCGAGACATCGGGCGTGTGGTCGGCACGGAACACGCCGGGCAGGACGACGCGGCACTGGAAACCGGCGAAGTCGCGGCCTTGCGCCGCGAAAGCGGCACGGATGTCGCCCAGAGCCGCACTCAGCGCCGCGGGATCATTCATCATGGGTATCCAGCCGTCGGCGAGTTCCGCCATGCGCCGGCAGTTGCGCGGCGTCGGTGCGACGCCCATCCAGATCGGCAGGCGCGGCTGCACCGGCCGCGGCCACTGGTGGATGCGCTCGAGCTTGACCGTCTCGCCCTGGAAGCTGACCGGGGCCTCCGACCAGAGTTGCCGGCAGAGCCGTACCTGCTCGTCCATGATGCGGTAGCGCTTGGCAAAGTCGATGCCGCCGGCCTCGTACTCCTCGCGTTGCCAGCCGGTGCCGATGCCGATTTCGACGCGCCCGCGCGACATCACGTCGAGGGTCGCCAGCTGCTTGGCCAGCAGCACCGCCGGACGCAGCGGCGAGATCAGCACGCCGGTCGACAGCCGGATGCGCTGCGTGGCGCCGGCGATGGCCGCCAGCACGGTGATAGGCTCGAACCAGGGCGTGTCGAGGGGGGCAGGAAACTGCCCGTAGGGATAGCGATCCAGCCGCTCCCCCATCACCACATGATCGGTCAGGCTGACCTGGTCAACCCCCATGCGGTCGGCGGTGCGGACCAGATCGATGACGGCGGCAAAGTCGCCGCCGAACCAGTTTTGCAGGCCGTAGAGGCCGAGGGAGAGTCGCATGGCCATCCTCTTTAATCCAGAGGCAGGGTTTCGATCAGGCCGACGTTCAGATGGCGCTTGCGGAAACGCCAGCCGCCCTCCTCCCTGACCAGTTCGTCTTCATAGCGGATATGCCAGTCGAGTTTGCTGCGCCGCCCCTGCTGGTTCCTGACATGGCTGGCCACGCAGTAGGTATAGCCGGTCGCCCGCCCGCCCTCGACCTGGAATTCATGGTTGAAGACCTTGTGCATGGTCCACTCGAACATGGCCTTGAGCGTCGCCATGTTCTGCCCGGCATCGAGGATTTCGAAACCCGGCCCGGTGATCCTGACCTGGCCGCCGGCAAAACACGCGGCAAACTCGCCGGCATCGCGCTCATCGACGGCGCGGGCGTAGCGGAACAGCAGATCCTGAATGGCAAAACGATCCTCGACGGACGGGTGCATGGACGCCTCCTGTAGCGGAAAGACAGTTTAGGGTCTGGCCTATAATGAATCAAATGACGAATTGTAATTACATACTATTACTTCAATTCATTGGTGCTGGAACGGCGTCGCAGACTGGAACCTGTTCATGAAGACGATAAGCGCAGCAAAAATGGATCTCAACCTGCTGGTGATGTTCGAGACGATCTATGCCGAGGGCAGCGTGACACGGGCCAGCGCCAGGCTCAACCTGACACAACCCGCCATCAGCCACGCCCTCGGACGATTGCGCGTCCTGTTCGGCGATCCGCTGTTCATCCGCCAGGGTCACGAGATGGTGCCCACGCCCATGGCGCGCAGCATCATCGAGCCCATTGCCGCTTCCCTGCGCACCCTCGACAGCACCCTGAGCCAGGCCGTCAGCTTCGACCCGGGCAAGGCCCAGCGCACGCTGAGCATAGGCCTCTGCGGCGGCGAAGAATCGTCCTTTCTGCCGCCCCTGATGGGCCGGCTGCTGGCGGCCTCCTGCATCGATCTGGTGACCATGCCCTATGACCGCGCCCAGCTGGAATCGCGCCTGGCATCCGGCAAGATGGACCTGGTGCTGGATACCATGCTGCCCCACTCGCCGAATGTGCAGCACCAGCTCCTGACCAGAGAACGCATGGTGGTCATGGCACGCAAGGATCATCCCGAAGTCGATGACAAGCTCGATCTCGAGACCTACTTGCGCCAGTTGCACCTGCAGGTGGCCTTGCCCCGTCAGGGAACGGGTTCGCTCGACGCCGAACTGAACCGTCTGGGGATGCAGCGGCGCATTCGCCTGCGCTGCCAGGACTATCTTGCAGCGGCCCAGATCGTCGCCGAGACCGACCTGATTCTGACCATGCCGGCAACCCGGGCGGCAGCCGGCCTGCGCTGCCCTCATGACAACCGGATTGTGCCGGTGCCGGCCGGATTCCCCCTGCCGGAGGTCGAGATCTATGTCTACTGGCACCGCTCGGCCGAAGGCGATCCGGCCAACCGCTGGCTGCGCGAGCAACTGCACAAGGTCTTCGCCGCGCCGGTGGCAGCGGCGGCACCCGGCAGGAAGCCGGCGCGAGCCTGCCGCAAATAGAATGAATGACAACAGCAAGGCCTCGTTGAGGTCCTCCGCAAACCCCTCTACAGAGAACACAACAATGCGCGACGACGACAGCTTCAATCCCTTCGAATGCCCGGCCGTCAAGGCACCCCTCAACGACGACTGGGCGGCCAGGCGGGAAGCGGCCGAGGCCACGCGGCAACTCATCGGCAACCTGGTCAGCACCACCTGCGATGCGGCGACGCTGCGCGCGGTAGCGGAAGCCGTCAGGCAGCAGGCCGCCCTGCTCAACCAGGAACCTGTCCTGCTCGGACGAAGAGCCTTCGAGGAGCACGAGGACGGGCGCCACGGCACCATCAACAGGATCGCCTACGAGTTGAATCCCCTGGACGGCAAGAGCAACCCGATCTCCCCGCCGTTTACCACCTGGATCGAAGGCGATGTCACCCACGGCCGCGCCACGCTGGGCTGGCAATATGAAGGACCGCCGAATACCGTCCATGGCGGCTTCGTCTGCGCGCTGTTCGACCAGTTCCTCGGCATCGCCCAATCGATGACCGGACAACCGGGCGTCACGGGCACCCTGACCGCCCGGCTGAATCGACCGACGCCCCTGTGCACCGAACTGCATCTCATCGCACGGGTCAAGCAGGTTGTCGGGCGCAAGAACTTCATCAGCGGCGAGATCTGGGCCAACGGCGTCATGACCGCGAGTTGCGAATGCCTGTTCATCCACGTCAGCCGCGAGCGCTTCCGCCAACTGCAACTGGGAGGCTGACCTGCCGCTGCGCCGGGTGGTGCCGACCAGGGCATGGCGGAATGGCCCAGGCACGGGCAGGCATTGTATGTCCTGACCCGCGGAGGCTATAGTGCGCTTCCGATCCCCTGCAAGGAGTGCACCATGACTTCCCTTCCGCTGGCTTCCCTGATCACCCTGCTGGTGCTGTTGCTGATGTTCGCCACCGCGCTCAACGTCGGCCGCGCCCGCAGCCTTTACGGCATCATGGCCCCCGCGGTAAGCGGGCATGAGATGTTCGACCGGGCCTTCCGCATCCAGATGAACACGCTGGAAAGCGCCGCCATCATGCTGCCGGCCCTGTGGCTCTATGCAGGCTTCATCGGCGACCGCGGCGCCGGCATGATGGGTGCAATCTGGTTGCTCGGCCGCGTCTGGTATGCCGTCGCCTATCATTCGGACCCGAAAAAACGCAGCGCCGGTTTCGGCATCGGCTTCCTCGCCTTCGCCGGACTCTGGGTCGGCGCGCTGTGGGGCGTGGTCAGGCTGCTGCTGCGCTGAGCAACCACGCCACGGATCACGCCACCCCGCCTACAATCCATCCCATGCCCAACCAACAAGCCGCCCGCCTGCGGGCCATCATCGACACCCTGGAAGCCGGTCTGGTCGAACGCCGCCAGAGCGTGCGGCTCTGCCTGCTGGCCGCACTGGCCGGCGAACACAGCCTGTTCATCGGCCCGCCGGGCACGGCCAAAAGCGAACTGGCGCGACGCCTGCACACGGTGTTCCGCGAGGGGCGCTACTTCGAGCGGCTGCTGACGCGCTTCTCGGTGCCCGAGGAACTGTTCGGCCCGCTGTCGATCAAGGCACTGGAAGAGGACCGCTACGAGCGGCATACCGACGGCTTCCTGCCCGACGCCTCGATCGCCTTCATCGACGAGGTGTTCAAGGCCAACAGCGCCATCCTCAATGCCCTGCTGACGCTGCTCAACGAACGCGAATTCGACAATGGTGCCGGACGTCAGGCCTGTCCCCTGATAAGCGCCATCGGCGCCACCAACGAGGTACCGGAAGACGAAATCGCCGAAGCCTTTTTCGACCGCTTCCTGGTGCGGGTGCCCGTGGCGCCGGTCAGCGCCGGCGGCTTCGGCGCCCTGCTCGAAGCCGGCCGCGTGCGCGACTGGACGCCGCCGCCGGACGCACTGAGGCTTAACGGCAGCGACCTTGACCGCCTCGCCGGGGCCGCTGCCGCAGTCACGCTGGAACCGGCCTTCATCGCCGTGCTGGCCGAACTGCGCCAGCATTTCGCGACCCAGCCCATCCACGTTTCGGACCGGCGCTGGGTCAAGATCGTCTGGCTGCTGCGCGTGGCGGCCGCCGGCGAAGGACGCCCGGCCGTGGCGCTGTGGGACCTGCTGCTGCTGCCCTGGCTGACCGCGCCCGATGCGCCGCGCCAGGGCGCCGTGGCCGACTGGCTGGCGACACGGCTCGGCGTGCGTGAGGCATTCTCGCCCCTGCGCCTGACGCGCGTGGTGGCCGCCTTCGAGACTCAGCTCGAAGCGGAACTGCGGGCCAACGATCTCGATTACGACGAAGCCGGACGCCTGAAATTTTCGGTCAGCGAGCTGGCCGACGAAATCGGCGATGCCAAGGGGGGTGCTTCCGCACCGCGCATCAGCTATAGCCGGCCGCGGCTCTACGGCGAAATGCACATCGCAGCCCGCGTGCGCCAGGTCGATTCCCTGCTCGAACGCATTGCCGGCTATGCCGCCGAAATAGCCACGCAGCGCGCCGGCCTCGCCGCCTATGCGGCGCGAAGCCTCTGGCTCGACCATGAACTCACGGCGCGCGCCGGCGCCAACCTGGAAGCCACCGCCACCGCCGTCGACGAGCTTGCGCTGCGCGCCCGCGCCACGCGCGCCGGCTTCCTCGCCCTGCCGCGCCTGGAATCCGACAACGGCAATGTTCCTGAGCCGGTGCACCACGAAGCGCTCGACGCGGCATGAGCAATGCGCTGCCGCCCTCGCTGCTGTTTGCGGACGGCGAGCACTGCCTGGCGCCCCTCGACGGCCTGGCGCGCCCGCTCTGGCTGGGCGGCCTGACCAATTCGCAGGGTAGCCTGGAGCCGCGCCTGGCTGGCCTGGCGACACTGCGCCATGAACTGTTCGATGGCACACGGCCCTGCCCGGAGGACTGGTCCTGGCCACCGCGCGGGATTGCCCGGACGCTGGCCGCTGCCATCGTCCGCCTCAACCTGCCCGCTTACTGCGCAGGGAAGGAGGAACTTACCGACACGGTACTGATGAGCATCCTGTTCCACCTCGATTTCATCGTCGATTATCGCGATCGCGGTGCCGGCGAGGACGCGGCGATCGCCATGGCAATCGAGGCCTTCTGCTCGGAATGGCAGCAGCATTGCGGCGAAATCGACGAACTGATCCAGGTCTTCGGCATGGTGCCCGACGACTGCGAGCACCAGCGCTGGGACCAGATGCGCGGCCTGCTGCAATCATCGGGCTGGCGTGAAGTGCTGCGCATCCGCCGCCTGCTGGCCGACCTGCCGGAACTGTCGCGCATCATCCGCGGCCTCGGCCGCTCGCGCCAGGCCGAAGACGAGGACGAGGCCAGCCGCACCGTGGTCGAAGTGATGGAGCAGGCCGTCGCGCGCCGTGCCGAAGCGCGCAGCGTACGTGTGCCCGACATGCCGGGCGAAACGCGCGGCATCCACCGCTCCGACCGCATCGCGCGCATGCTGCCGGCCGAGTCCATCCTGCTCGGCCATCCGCGCCTGCGCCTGGTGTGGCATGCGCGGCGCGCGGAACGCACCCTGCTGAGCTACGAAGATGACGACCGCATGACCGAGATCCGCCTGCATCAGGCCATGGTCGCGCAACCGCGCCCCGGGCCGCAGGCCGGAAAGCGCGCCGAGCAGGGACCGATGCTGGTTTGCGTGGACACCTCGGGTTCGATGCAGGGCGGCGCCGAGGCGGTGGCCAAGGCCGTTGTGCTGGAGGCCATGCGTACCGCCCATGCCCAGCGCCGGCCCTGCCAGGTGTTCGCCTTCGGCGGCCCCGGCGAACTGCTGGAAATGGAATTGCCGGTCGACTACGCCGGCATCGAACGCGTTACCCGCTTCCTGGGCCAGGCCTTTCGCGGCGGCACCGACATCTGCGGGCCGCTCGAAGCGGCCATCGCCAAGCTCGAAGATGCGCGCTGGCACCTGGCCGACCTGTTGGTCGCCAGCGACGGCGAGTTCGGCGCCACGGCCGAGGTCGCCGCGCGCCTGGCCGCCATCAAGAGCGACCTGGGCCTGCGTGTGCAGGGCGTGCTGATCGCTGACCGCGAAACCGTGGGTCTGCTCGAAATCGCCGACCACATCTACCCGGTTCGCGACTGGCGCCGTTACGGCGGCATCAACATGGATGCGCCCATCCCCACCCATCGCCTGACCGCAATGTTTTTTCCCGGAGCCTTGCGCAACGAGGCGAACCGGGATGCCACCGTCGGCGGCGACGCAGCCTCCGCGATCGTGCGCGCCGGACGCCCGCGCAACGGGCAATAAGCTCCGCCCCGGATATCCGACCTCACCACGCGTCCGGATCAGGCACCGACGGCAACCGGTTCTTCGCCTCATCCTCGCGGATCCTGTTCTGCCTGAGTCTTTCGTTCTTGTCGTCGTTGGCGAAGACGAAGCGGCCATACAGCACGCAACCCTTCATGCCCGGGTCACAGGGCAGGTTGCCAACCTTGCTGCACCTGTCGTCGGCTTCGTGCGGACATCCCCATGAACCGGCCATGACTCGTCCCTTGTTGTCGGTTGAAAAAGCGCCAGCGGTCCATCAGGATCGCTGCCGGCACACGCGGAGCCTTCAGTCGGCGTGTTTTCCTCACATGATGCATGGAGCGCATTGTAGCGGTCACTGAGTATGCGTTGATGACCAGGCCGGTTTGGGCGCCCTGCACTCGGTGACGAACGGCCGGTTGAGCGATCCGGCATTTCGTTGGTCGCTTTCCGGTCTGCGACAAGGCAGTTTATGGGATCGATTCGGCTGCCGGCGATTGGATCTGCATCATCCGATCTTCTCGCCGGACCGGCTCCGGTGCAGCGCCGTCTCATTCAAGGAAGAGCATACGGCCACGAGTGACAAACAGGCTACGGCATATTTACCCAGAACCCGGTCGTCGGTGAAAGTGTGCCGGTCGGAGTGCCTGGCATCGTGGCGGAATCGAGATAGTTCTTGCCGGTGAGATAACTCCCTAAGCTACCGCTATTGGCAAGACCGGGTGCCCAGAAGTACCAGTTCTGTTTCGTCGCATCCCATGCCCATAACGTAATGAGGTTGGCATACACCTGCCCGGCCGCCGGTGGCGTGGAAAGCGAGGTGGCGATGGCGACATCAAACTCGGCGGGAGAAAGGCTGTCGCCGCTGGCAATCAGGCTCCAGCCGGACGGCAAGGCATGGCTTCCTCCTGCCGCTGCGGGACTCGTTGTTGCTGGCTTGAAGCTCTGTGATTGCACCGGTGTTCCCTGCGGCAGCGGCACCGAAAAGGCCGTACCGGCATTCACCCAGAATCCCTCACCGGCATCGATGGTGGCGAGGTGGTTATAACCCTTGGCTAAAGCATAAGCTGCGCCGCCGTCAGTCTGAGTCGGCGTATAGAACGCCCACCTCGAACTGCCCGCAATCCACTTCCAGACGGAATTGACTTTGACGGTGTCGTTGAATGTGCTGGCTGCCGTCAGCGGAACTTCAGTGCTGTTACCAACGAGGTTCCAGCCGGGGACGAAGGTAAGCGCAGCGGCAAACCTGGCAGTCACGCCTTTTGCACCGGACATGCTCAATATGCAGGCGCCCTCGCCGGTGCAATCCCCGGCCCACCCGGCAAAGGTGGATCCAGATGCCGGGGTAGCGGTGAGCGTTACGTTGCTGCCGCTGTTGAAGGAGGCACTGCAGGTGCGCCCGCAGTTGATGCCATCGGGATTACTGGTGACGGTACCCGATCCGACCATGCTGACGGAAAGAAGATGACTTGTCGGTGCAACGACGCCTGCGGTGGAACGTTCGTAGGAGAATCCTCCACCGCCGGAGGGGTTTTGTGACCAGGACAGGAATTTGATGTTGAGATAGATGTCGTCCGTCTTGAGATGCAATACCGCGTTCACCCCGACGGTAGCCGGAGGCTTCCCCACGCTCCCGGCCCAGGTGTCCCAGTCGGCATAATTGAGCGACAGGTAGTCGGTGGTGGTGCCGGAAGCCCACTCGGTGTCGGCCGGGCTGAGGGAATGTGCGAAGGATGATTCCCGTGCGGCGTTGTAAAGACCTTGGCTGGCGCCGCGTGTCAACCAGACGTTGGGCGTCAAGCGATCCTGATTGGCAGCCTGCGCGGGATTGGCGCCGTCAGCCTTGCTGAAGACCAGCTTGGAACCGGTCCACACCGTGGCGGCTTGCGCGGCTACCGGAGCGCACAGGAATACCAAAGAAAGGATCAGGGCCAGCCATGAGGAACCCCAAAAATCCCGCTGCCGGACTGGCAGCGGGGGCGAGGCACACCCGCAGACCGACTGGGCAGCGTTGACGATCTTCATGAGGCTCTACCGCGATAGTTGGGGTTTGCTACACAAGCGCTGAATCGCGCTGCCGGTACCTGATCTCAATATTTATATAGACGACTAAATATGTCAACTATTATTTCTTGCTTGTGTTGCGAGTTAATGAGTTCTCCGCGATTAGTACCTTGGTACATTGGCCATAAGCTTCGATAGAGCTAATCTCTGACTTGCGCAAGGCTACTTTTTCCATGGAAGAGCCATCAGCGGGTAAGGAGAATCGGTCGTCCCCATCATGTCGCAATTCGAAACCAAGCTACGCAGGTATGCCGGCCTGCTATTGATCTTAGCCATGGAGTCGCCCGTATTTGCCGCATCGGTCATGCCTGGGCCAATCGACGAAGGAACGCTGTCAATCGAATCGCCCGTGGTACAAAAAATTCTCCGGCGGGGCTACTTTCTGGAACATTCAAATGCCAACGGCAACGATATGGAAAATGCCGCTCGACTGTACTGCCTTGCGGCACGCTTGGGCAGCCTGGAGGCACAGTACCGGTTAGGCTTGATGATTCTCGATGGCCGCGGCATTACCCATAGCAGCAATAGCGCTACGACATGGTTCAGCATTGCCGCCGGAAATGGACATGAACGTTCAAGTACGGCTTTGGAGACGATCGGGATTGAAAAGGAATCCTTGCCTGATTGCCGCTAAGCGCCAGGTCCGGTTTTCCTGCAGCGATTGCTTCGCCCGGCAAGCCGTCTGATCAAACTCCTGCAGCACCCGGAGCATGCAGGCGCCTGGCGAACACAAAGCCATATGCCAGCGCCGGCACGAAGGCGCAAGACAGCGCCAGCCACAGCAATATGGCGAAGCCGCCGCTGACCAGGAAGCCGGCCATGCCCGGGCCCAACATCGAAGCCAGGGCGAAAGCGGCCGGAACCAGCATGATGGATCGCCCCGAAACGTCGAAGCGGGCTATGGCCGCGGTCTGGAAGATGCAACTGAAAGTCAGGCCCACTTCCCAGATCCAGGCGCCTATCGCATAGGGCAGGAAACTCTTTGCCGTTGCCAGCAGGATCAGACCCAGCGAGATCATGCCGAGTGCCAGCAGATGCGGCGCACGGAAACCGAAGCGGCTGCCGATGGCGGCGGCACCCAGGGCGGCGGCGCCGCCGAGCAGCTTGAGCACCGCAAACACCGTTCCCAGTTCGGCGGGCGCAAGCGGGATGGCGTTGCCGATGCGTTCGAGAAAGGCCCACAGGCCGATCTCGCCGGTGAGAAAGAGGAACAGGATGACGAGGGCCGCGTAGGCCAGCAGCGCCGGCGGATGTTTCTCCGCGCGGGCCTCTGCCGACGCGCTGGGCATGTCGCCGTGGTTGGGCAAGCGCAGTGCGCTGAGCGACAGCAGCAGGATGATGCCGGCCAGCGCGGTGGCCGCACCCGGATAGCCGTAGGGCGCAATGAACAGCGGCGGCAAGGCGAACAGCACCGCGGCCGTGGTGCTCAACTCGATGCCTTGCCTGACGCCGAGCGCCCGCTCCTTGTTCGGCAGTTCGCCGATTATGCGCATGCCGAGACAGGTCATCAATGCGGCGAAGAATCCGACCGCCGCCCAGATCGGGTATTGCCCTTCGATCGGCAGCCGGCTCGAGACCAGCAGCGCCGTTGCGGCGCCGAGCGCGCAGCCGAGAGTGAGCCGGCGCCAGTTGAGCCTGTCGATGAACAGCGCGGCCGCCAGCGTTCCCGCCAGGTAGCCGGCGAAGCAGCTGGATCCGAGCAGGCCGGCCTGCTGCGGACTGAGGTGGAAGGTATCGGCGAGCGTACCGAGCAGGATGGGCAGCGCATTGAACGGCAGGCCGCCTATCGTCGAAGCGAAGCTCGCCGCCAGCATGATGGCAATGATCTGCCGGTCGCTGAAATTCCTCATGCCTGCGCTCCTTTGTAAGTCTCGTCATGCGCCGGGTGCGCAGCAACAGGGCAGACCATAACGGAGCCTCGCGGCGAGTTCATCCGCCGCTTGGACTAGAGCCGGCCTTTGCTGCACAAATACGCGGCCCTGCCCAAAACAGGCAAAGGAACGGAAGCGGTCAAGTTTGTCGATTCCTTGCCACGCTAAAATCGCACAGAAATCAGGTGCCGGAATACGCGGCACGATCAGGATCCGGAGGAATGAACGCATGAAGCTGGGACTGCAATTCGGCTACTGGGGCTCCAACGCCCCGGCCGACGGCAATGTCAAGTTGGCGCAGGAGGCGGAAGCCCTCGGCTTCGACTCGGTATGGATGGCGGAATCCTGGGGCAATGATGTGTTCACGCCCCTGGCCTGGATCGGAGCGCAGACCCGCAAGATCAAGCTCGGCACCGCCATCGCCCAGTTGTCGGCGCGCACCCCGACGGCCTGCGCCATGGCAGCCCTGACGCTGGATCGACTGTCAGGCGGCCGCATGATCCTGGGCCTGGGCGTATCCGGGCCGCAAGTGGTGGAAGGCTGGTACGGCCAGCCCTTCGAAAAGCCCCTGGCGCGCACCCGCGAATATGTCGATATCGTGCGCCAGGTCCTGCGCCGTGAAGCGCCGGTGAGCAATCCGGGGCCCCATTACCCGCTGCCCTACCGCGGGCCCGGCGCCACCGGCGTCGGCAAACCGCTGCGCGCCAATACCCACCCGCTGCGCGCCGGCCTGCCGATCTACCTCGGCGCCGAGGGCCCGAAGAACGTCACCCAGACCGCGGCCATCGCCGACGGCTGGCTGCCCCTCTACTACAGCCCCTTTCATCCGGAGATCTACGCCGATCAACTGAAAGATGCCAAACCCGGCTTTGAGATTGCGCCGATGGTGATGGTCAATATCGGCGACGATCTGTCCAAGGCCCTGTTGCCGGCCAAGGCGGCCCTGGCATTTTATGTCGGCGGCATGGGCGCGCAGGAGCACAACTTCCACAAGAACCTGATGGCGCGCATGGGTTACGCGGCGGAAGCCGACAGGATCCAGGAACTGTTCCTGGCCGGCAGGCGCGACGAGGCGGTGATGGCGGTACCCGATGCCTTCGCCGATGAAATCACGCTGTCGGGGCCCAAGGCGCGGATCAGAGAGCGGCTCCAGGTCTGGCGCGATTCGCCGGTGACCACGCTGCTGATAGCGGGCAGCGGCGGATCGCAGATGCTGCGCGACATCGCCGAACTGGTACTTTGACCCGAAGTGGCATCCGCTGCAGTTTTGCCCCCCGCCGGCAGCCGGCCCGGACCGTGAAGGAGGAAGTTCCGATGCCGGCTTTCACCGCCAGGACAAGTCAGGCGAAAGCTGCAAAGCCAGTCTGCGCCAGGGTCTCCGCACTGAGCGGCAGGTAGCTCCGCCCCGCCTCGTCGCGCACATAGAGCGGATCGCCGCAGCGCGCCGGATCGTAGCCCTGGGCCTGCAGGTCGACCTTGCGCAGCTTGTAGGTGCTTGTCATGTCGGCCTGGGCGCAGAGACGCAGGAACTGAGGCGCGGCGTAGCGCGGCAGGCGCTGCTCGGTAAGCGCGTAGAACGCCGCAGCATCAAAATCCATCCCGGCACGCAGCACCAGCGCGGCCATGCCGCAACGGCCCTCCTGTCCGGGTACGGCAACCCCGTAGATGGTCACAAACTCCAGCGCCGGAAAATCCGCCAGTGCAGCAGCCACCTCCATGGTCGACACGTTCTCGCTCTTCCAGCGGAATGTGTCGCCGATGCGATCGACAAACCAGCAGTAGCCTTCCTCGTCACAGCGCAGCAGATCGCCCGACCGCCACCAGGCATCGCCTTCGCGGAAAACGTTGCGCAGGATCTTCTTCTGCGTCGCCTCCTTCGAGGTGTACCCCTCGAAGCGGGTGGCGGCGGCCTCTTCGTAAATCATGCCGATGACTTCGCCGGCCTCGCCCGGCTGGCAAAGGACATAGCGACCTTCGGCATCGCGCGGATGGCAGTCGTTGCTGCTGTCGTAGCGCACCAGGCGCAGGTTGGTCTTTTCCCAGAAGGGAACGCGGCCGCAGGAACCGATGCGATTGTCGAGGTTCATCAGGCTGCAGTTGGCCTCGGTCGCACCCCAGGTCTCGACGATGTCCATCGACCCGAAGCGCTCCACCCAGCGCTGCCACAGTTCGGCGACCATCCCGGTGCCGCTGATGCAGCGCAGACTGTGCTGCTTGTCCTGCGGGCTCGGGGCTTGATTGAGCAGGTAGCGGCATATTTCGCCGACGTACTGGCAGACGGTGATGCCATGGCTGCGCACATCGCTCCAGAACTCGCGCGCACTGAAGCGGCGGCGGATGAAGATGGCCGCGCCGCAATGCAGCGCCGTCGAACCGACGGCGTTGGCGGCAGCGCCGTGATACAGAGGCAGGAAACAGTAGAAGACGTCGTCGCTGGTCACACGCCAGCCCACTTCCATGGCGTCGCCCGTCAGCAGCCAGCGCATGTGGCTGTAGATGGCTGCCTTGGGCAGACCGGTGGTGCCGGAGGTAAACACCAGCACCGCCGGACTCTCGCTGCGGATGCCGGCACGCCAGGCGCGCGGGGAATTGTCGCGCGGTGCTGCGGCGACCAGCGGCGCCAGTTCCAGCACTGCCAGGGCGCGGTGTTCGGGCGTGGCGGGTTTCTCGGGATCCGGCCACAGCCAGAGCGGCAGATTGCCCTCCAGCCCGGCAAAGCCGGCGAGGCACTCCTCGCCCGCGATCACGGCCCTGGCACCGGCCTCGGCCAGCGCATGCTGCAGTTGCCGGCCGCGGATCTGGGTATTGAGCAGGGTAACGGTGACGCCCAGCTTGGCAAGGCCGAACCAGAGGATGAACAGGTCGGGCCGATTCTCCATGGCCAGGGCGCAAACCTCGCCGGATTTCAGCCCGAGGCCGTGCGCGGCGTGCGCCACCTGGTTGGCGCGGGCATTGACTTCCTCATACGTGAGGACGAGACCGGCGTAGAGCAGGAAGGGCCGCCCGGCGAAGCGCAGGGAGCGCTCCTCGAGGCGGTCGGCGATGGTGTATTCGGCCTCGGGCCTGAAGCGCGCCACCGCCACGGCACGGGCGTCCAGTATGGCCTGCGTCTGCTCGCGCGGCACGATCCGGGCCGTGTCCTGGTCACTGCCATGGTTCATAGTCTGACTTCCTCGAATGTCACCATAATTTGCAGGCATACAGTACCGGCGAGACCGGGCGCCAACGTCGTCCTTTCGGACGAGGCCGAAACGGCGCGCATCCTGCAAACTAGGCCCGATGCTGCGCCATTGGGCGCCGGAATCCAAAGGAGACTGAAACATGAGCGGACCGCTGCACACCCAGCTGTGCGAAAAGCTAGGGATCGAATATCCCATCGTCGCCTTCACCCACTGCAAGGATGTAGCCGTCGCCGTCATCAACGCCGGTGGCTTTGCGGTCATGGGCGAAGCGCTGCACACGCCCGACCAGATCGCCGCCGACATCAAGTGGATTCGCGAGCGCGTCAATGGCAAGCCCTTCGGCATCGACCTGGTGCTGCCCTCCTCGGTGCCCGAGGAAAAGACCCTGGACCAGCTGCTGGCCATGATTCCGCCGGGACACCGCGAATACGAGCAGATGATCAAGCAGAAGTACAACGTTCCGGACCCCAAGACCGCGCCGGACATCTATCACTGGGGCGGCCTCGACCAGAAGCGCGCCATGGACCAGATGGAAGTGATTTTCGACGAACGGGTGCCGGTGTTTGCCTCCGGCCTCGGCTCGCCGGCCTTCCTCCTCAAGCGCGCACACGAACTGGGCATGCAGGTCTGGGGACTGGTCGGCAAGCCGCGTCAGGCCAAGCGCCAGATCGAGGCCGGCACTGACGTCATCATCGCCCAGGGCTATGATGCCGCCGGCCACACCGGCAACATCGGTACCTTTTCCATCGTGCCGCAAGTGGTCGACGCGGCGCGCGGCACCGGCGTCGCCGTGATCGCCGCCGGCGGCGTCGTTACCGGCCGCCACCTGGCTGCCGCCCTGGCACTCGGCGCCGACGGCGTCTGGACCGGATCGCTGTGGCTGACGTCGCGCGAGTCGGATGTCAACCTGCCGCTGAAGGAGCGCCTGCTTGAATGCGAGACCGACGATGCCATCATCTCCGATTGCATCTCCGGCTACACCATGCGCACCACGCGCAGTCCCTGGCATGACTCCTGGCTGGCCCCGGAAGCGCCGGAGGTGCTCAAGCCGCCGTTGCAGATGATGCTCTCCGCCAACTATATCCAGGGCTCGCTCGACTACCAGCGCAAGGACCTGATGACCGAAGCCGCCGGCCAGGGCATCCACTACATCACCGAGATGAAGCCGGCGCGACAGATCCTTTCCGACATCGTCGAAGAGGCACTCGATGTCTTCGACCGATTTGCCGCCGACTGAGGCCGCCGCCGCGCCGTATCGCGAGGGCTTCGATCCGCGCTATGAGGGGCGCCGCGCCGAGTGCGACGGCGGCCAGCCGCTGGCCGGTACCCATCTTTCCGGGCGCCAGGAATTCACCGGCACCCTGACGGGAAATTATCGCGATTTCGGTGACTACCCCTGGCGCTGGTTCCTCCTCACCGAGTTGACCCGCAAGCCGCACGCCTTCCCCCATGCGGCGGTGTGGTGCGCGCAGGAAAGCCTCACCCTGCTCGACGGACCACCGCCCAACACCATCCAAGGAGCATGATGCCATGCGCATTGTCGTCTGTGTCAAGGAAGTAATGGACCCCGCCGCGGTCAACAACTACGCGCTGGCCGGCAAGCTGAAAATGGCCGCCGACGGCAAGACGCCGGAGGCCGCGGCAGTGCCGCGCCTGATCAACGGTTACGACGAGCAGGCGATGGAGGCAGCCCTGTTGCTGCGCGACGCCGGCCTCGACTGCAAAATCACCGCGGTATCCATCGGCCCCGAGCAGAAGAACCTGCTCAAGCACTGCGCCGCCCTCGGCGCCGACGAAATAGTCGCCATCGATGCCGGCAGCGCCGAGATCGACTGGCACGGCGTCGCCGCGATCCTCACGGCCTACATCAAGGGCAGCGGCGGTGCCGATCTGGTGATCTGCGGCCGCCAGGCCTCGGACGACGACCAGGGCGTGGTGCCTCTGCTGCTGGCCGAACAGCTCGGCATGGCGGCGGCGACGCTGGCGCGCAAGCTGGACATGGCCGGCGGCGAACTTAAGGTAACGCGGGTAACGCCTGACGGCGACGAAGTGGTGCAGGGCAAGTTGCCGGCGCTGGTGACGGTGAGCAGCGAATTGGGCACGCCGCGCTTTCCCACGGCCAAGGCCAAGATGGCGGCGCGCAAGATGGTGCCGAGTGAAATCACTGCCGCGTCGCTCGGCCTGGGCGCCGCAGAACTGACGCCGCGGGCGCCGCTGCTGCGCCAGTTCGTGCCCCAGGTTCAGGGCAACTGCGAATTCATCTCGGGATCGCCGGCCGATGCGGCGCGCGAGCTGCTTGCCAGGCTGCGCGCCGACCGGGTGATCTGAGTCCCGCCGGGGCGGGTCTCAGACGCCCCTGAAAACCGCCTTGCGCTTCTCGAGGAAGGCCATGGTGCCTTCCTTGGCATCCAGCGTCGAGGCGATGACCACCCCGGCCAGGCCTTCGTAGTCGAGCATCTCGTCGAGGGTAAAGTGGTCGGAGAGGTGAATCATGCGCCGCGCCATATCTACGGCGGCGCTGGCTTTCCCGGCAATCAGCTTGGCATATTCCAGCGCGGCCTTCAGGGCCTCGCCTTCCGGCACCAGTTCGTCGATCAGGCCGAGTTGCTTGGCTTCCTCGGCCTTCACCATCTTCGCCGTCTCGACCAGCATCAGGGCGTTGGAGCGGCCGACGACGCGCGGCAGGAAATACGACAGACCGCAGTCCGGGGCGACGCCGATGTTGGCGAAAATCGCCGCCATCTTCGTCGTCGGATCAGCAAAGCGGCGATCGCAGGCCAGCGCGTAGGCCAGCCCGGCGCCGACGGCGTGGCCCTGCAGCGCTGCGATCACCGGCTTGTCCACCAGGATCAACTGCCGCGCCACATCGAAGAAGAACAGCCCGGGCGTCTTGCGCTGGTAGCGCGGGATCGGACGCGAGGCGTCGGAGGTGCCGGGCATCGGCCGGTCGCTCTCGCCGGAAATGAAATCGACGTCGCCGCCGGCGCAGAAGGCGCGCCCGGCGCCCGTCAGCACGATGCAGCGCACCTCGTCACGGGTGCGCAAGTCGGTGAGCAGTCCGGCCAGCTCCTCAGCCAGTTCCCAGCTGATGGCATTGAGTTTCTCCGGACGGTTGAGGGTGATGATGCCGACACCCTCGTCGATCTCGAAGCGTATGTACTTGAATTCTTCGCTCATGGCGCGCGATCCTCAGCGGAATTGCGGAATGATTTCCTGGTCGTACCAGGTGATCCAGTCCAGGGTTTGTTCCAGAGTGTCGAGCTTGGGCGGGCGCACCTGCACCGACGTGGCGCCGGCCTTCTGCAGGCCCTCGAGTTCGCGCAGCACGCCCTCGCGGTCGCCCGAAATCGCCGTGTCGCCCTTGGCCTGATGGTGATCGTCGACGTTGTAGGCGGTAGTGGTGACCATGATCTCGAAGCGACCTGCCTTGGCTTCCCAGCCCGGCATCTTGCGCATCGCCTCGATGCAGCCGGGCAGCGTTTCGGCAGTGACCAGCCAAGGAATCCAGCCGTCGCCGAGGGCCACCGCGCGGCGCATCGCCGCTTCCGAGTTGCCGCCGATGTAGATCGGCGGGTGCGGCTTCTGCACCGGCTTCGGTTCGATGACAACGTCCTTGAAGCTGACGAACTGGCCCTGGAAGTTCGGACGATCGGCAGTCCATGCTTCCTTCAGCGCCCGCAGGTATTCGTCGGTGATCTTGCCGCGCTTCTCGAACGGCACGCCGAGCACCTTGAATTCCTCTTCGAGGTGGCCGACCGCCGTGCCCAGGGTAAAGCGCCCGCCGGCGATGAATTCGACAGTGGCGATCTGCTTCGCCAGCAACAGCGGATGACGGTAAGGCAGCGCCAGGATGTAGGTGAGCATGTGGATGCGCTCGGTGGCGCCCATCAGCACGGCCGCCGCCGAAAGACCCTCGACGAAACGCGTGCCCATGGCCTCGGCCATGCCCACCGGCATCACCAGATGCTCGGGGATGGTCAGCCAGTCCCAGCTCAGCTTGTCGGCGGTGCGCGCATAACGGAGAATTTCAGCGCCGCCGGCCTTGGATTCCCAGGGCGCAATGGCCGGCGGATAGTTGTCCAGGCCCGAAGCAGACAATGCGAATCTCATGATGTGGTTTCCTCCCGATCAATAAATGACCTGGCGTTCGACCAGGTCGTTGTAGCGCGCCTCGGAAAGTCCGAGGATCTTCTTGAAGACGGTGTCGTTGTCCTGCCCTATCGTCGGGCCGGGACGGATAACCGGTTTGCTGCGGCTGGTCTTGACGTAGGCGCCGTAGATGGTTTCCTTGAAGCCGAGCGGATGGGTGACCTCGATATAGGTCTTGCGTGCCTGGAAGTGCGGGTCGCCAAGCAGGTCGCCGACGTTGAGCACCGGTGCCGCGGCGACGCCGAAGCCTTGCAGCAGGTCCGCCAGTTCGCGGTCATCGAACTGCGCCGTCCATTCGCCGAGCAGCGCATGCAGCGTGTCGATGTGCAGAAGGCGCTGCTCGTGCGTGGCAAACTCCGTCACCTTGAGCCACTCCGGATGCTTCAGCGCTGCCAGCAGTTTGTGCCACTCGTCGTCGCTGGCGACGACGATGCTGATCCAGCGGTCATCGCCCTTGCAGGGAAAAACGCCGTGCGGTGCCGCGGCGCCGAGCGGATGTTCGTTGCTTTTCGGTCCGCCGCTGCGGCCGTTGAGCACGTAATCCATGTAGGCCGGGCCGACCATCTGCATCACCGCTTCCTGCTGCGAGAAGTCGATGTGCTGGCCGTCACCGCTGTTGCGGCGGTGATTCAAGGCCGCAATGATGGCAAAGGCACCGAAAATGCCGGAATAGGGATCGGAGAAGGCATTCTCCACCGGCACCGGATCGCCGCCCTTGTATCCGACCAGGCTGTCGAGGCCGGTGGTCGAGGTCAGGCTGAGGCCATAGGTGCGCAGATCCTTCATCGGCCCGTACAAGCCGGCACCGGGCATCGAGAACAGGATGATGTCCTGCTTCAGCTTGCACAGTTCCGCGTAGCCGAGACCGAGCCGCTCCATCACGCCCGGGCCGAAGTTCTCGATCACAACATCGGACTGCGCGATCAGGTCCTTGACCAGTTGCAGCGCCTCGGGTTCCTTCAGGTTCAGGGACACGGAACCGTTGCCGGCCCAGCAGGCGTGGTTAGACAGGCTGCGGTCGGGGCTGGGCTTGCCCTCGGCGAACGGCGGCAGATTGCGCGTCATGTCGACGCGTGCGCGCGATTCGACCTTGAACACTTCGGCACCGAGAAAACTGAGCGTCTGGCCGGTCACCGGACCGGCCCACACCCAGCCGAAATTGACGACGCGGATACCCTGCAGCGGCAAGGCATTGGCATTCATATCGCGCCCTCCTGCCGGAGTGCGGCAATCTCGCCGGCGTTCAGGCCAAGCACGCTGCCATAGACCTCGTCATTATGCTGTCCAAGCAATGGCGCCGGCCGCGTCGGGCCGCCGGGACAGGCCGGCAGCTTGAACGGGGCGCCGAGGTTCTTCAGCTTGCCGAGTTCCGGATGCTGCATATCGACGAAGTAGTCACGCGCCTTCAGATGCGGCTGCTCGGCGGCTTCGGCGACGGTGTAGACGGCCGTGATCGGGCAACCGGCGGCCTGGCACTTCTGCTGGATTTCCATCTTGGTGTGTTGCATGGTCCATTCATGCAGAAAGGAATAAATTACGTCGGCATTTTCGGCGCGCGTCTTCATGTTCTGGAACATGTCGAGATCGGCCCAATCAGGGTCGCCCATGACCTTGCGCAAGCCGTTCCACTGGCCCGGTTCCAGCGCCAGCATCCAGACGTGGCCATCCTTGCAGGGCATTATGGTGGCCGGCGCACCCTGTGGCAAGCCGACGCCGGTGCGCTTGTCGAAACGGCCGTCCTGGGCGTAACCGCCGATGTTCTGGCCGCCGATGAAGGCAGCGGCAATGGCCTCGGCACAGGAGACATCGAGCTGCTGACCGCCACCGACCAGATCGCGGCCATACACCGCAGCCAGGCCCCAGCTGGCGCCGGCAACGGCGCCGAAATAATCGGCCGAGAATGTTCCATGCTGCAGCGGCATTTCGCCGGGCCGGCCGCAATAGCGCGAACTGGCACCGGACAGGTGATAGGCATTCAGGTCGTAGCCGTTCCACGCGCTGTAAGGCCCGGTCTGGCCGAAGGGCGTGATTGAAATCGCCACCAGGCGCGGATTGATGGCGGCGATGCCGGCATAGTCGAGGCCCCAGGCCTGCATCTGCTGCGGCAGGTTGTTCTCGATCAGGACGTCGGCCCAGGCCAGCAGGCGCGTGAAAAGATCGCGGCCCGCAGCGCGCGCGACGTCGCAGGTGATGCCGCGCTTGTTGGTGTTGTTGATGAAATACAGGCCGCTCTTTTCCGGGTGCGGCTGATCACCGGGGAAGGGTCCCATGGCGCGCGCGGCGTCGCCGCCAGGCGACTCGACCTTGATCACGTCGGCGCCGTAATCGCTGAACAGCTTGGCGCAATAGGGCGCCGATACCATCTGGCCGAAGTCGAGTACCTTGATGCCGCCCAGCGCGCCCGGTTTTGATTCAGACATGTTCCCCGCTTCCTCTCATGGCCGCTGACTGAACTGCAGCAGCAGGTCCGGTTTGTCGGTCAGATCCCATACCGTTCCCTCGATGCGCCGCGCCCGCGCCACCACGTCGTGGTTGTATGAATAGCAGGTGCCGTCGGGCATCTTGTCGGCGCCGGCAGGATAGTCCTGGAACGGCAGCCTGGAAACGCGCCGCGATTGCGCCACGTAATAGCCGCGCTGCAGGGCCACCGCGGCCTCCAGCGCCATGCCCGTGTAATGTTGCGAGACCCAGGCGTAGAAACCGCGTTTCATGGGCCGGCCGGCGTGCGCCAGCGGTTCCGCCACGGCATCGTTGCTTACCTGCCATGCGTGTACCGGCTCGCCGTCGCAAGCGACGCGCATGGCCGTCAGGCCGGCGCGCTCGTCATCGACGCTGATGTCATAAAGACGGACGAAGCCCGGCGGCTTGCCGGCGTGCGCCACAGCCAGCATCGCCATGTCGTGCAGGTGGGTGCAATTGGCGCCCTGCGGCAGGCGTTGCCGCAGCGCGGCGGCGTCGATCTGCAAGTCCATGCCGAGCAAAGGCTGCAGCCGCGCCGGCGCCTCGGCGCAGGTGACGAAAGGATGGCGCCTGACCTCCGCCTCGACATGCGTCACCCGTTGGCCGTCGTGCAGCAGATGCAGACAGAAGCCGTGATTGCTGTCCTCCAGCTCGACATCGACCCGCCCCCCGGCCGCCCGCAAACGCAGACGACGACGATAGACTCCGCTGCCGTAGGCCGGGTTGGGCTTGATCAAGCCAGTCTCCAGCGGGAGCGGATCATCGCTCAAACCGAAAACGGGTCGGCGACGGTGCGCTGATCGTTGCGGTCGAGCACGTCGGCGGCGACCAGATTCTCCAGATAGCGGCCATCCCACCAGTTCATCTGCAGTTGCTTGGCACGGCGATAGAAGAGCTGAATGTCATAGTCGAGGGTGAAGCCGATGCCGCCGTGAACCTGTTCGGCCATGGCGGTGACATCGCGGAAGGCCTTGCAGGCGAAAAGCTTGGCCATCGGCGCCAGGCGCTTGATGTCCCGGCCCTCGGAATGGGCCCAGGCGGCCTCGTAGACCATCACCTGGGCGCCATCGACCACGGCACTGGCATCGGCCATGTAGTGGGCCAGCGCCTGGAAGGCACCGATCGGCTTGTCGAATTGCACCCGGTCCTTGGAGTACTGCACGGTCATCTCCAGCGCCCGCGCCGCGCCGCCGGCGGCATAGGCGGCCAGCAGGATGATGCCGTCGTACATGGCCGCGTTCCAGGTCTGCCAGCCGGAACCGGCGGCACCGATGCGCTGCGTCGCCGGCACCAGGACCTGATCGAAGGTCACGCGGTACTGCGTATCGGAGGCCATGCTCTTCTGCTGTTCCAGCTTGATGCCGGGTGCCTTGGCATCGACCAGCAGCAGATCGACAGACTCTGCGGCATCGCCGGTGCGTACCAGCACCAGCAGCTTGTGCGCGGCCGCGGCGTAAAACACATGGCGCTTGACGCCGCTCAGGCGATAGCCGTCCGCGCACGGTTCGGCGCGCAACTGCACGCCTTCAGGGCCGAAGCCGCCGTCGGCTTCGTGCCATGCCGGCACCACGATCAGTTCGCCGCTGCCCAGTTGCGGCAGCCATTCCTGCTTCTGCGCGTCCGTGGCGCCGTGCTTGATCGCCGACAGGCTCATCACGGAACTGGAGAAATACGGGCCGGGCGCCAGAGTGCGGCCGAACTCTTCGTAGATCACCGCGCAGTCGAGCATGTTCAGCCCGAGGCCGCCGAGATCTTCCGGCAACAACACGCCGAGCAGGCCGGTGTCCTGCATCTGCCGCCAGAGTTCCGTCGGCACGCCGATGGGATCGTTCTCCATCTTGCGCACGACTTCCGGGGTGCTGCAGTCGCGGCAAAGGTTGCGCGCGGTATCGCGCAGCATGTTCTGTTCGTCGGTGAACTTCAGGTCCATGGTATCAATCTCGTCTTGTTGTAGCAGGGTTGATCAAGGCTGCCAGCGCGGTCCCTTGCGCAGCCAGGGGTTGTCATTCGGGTCGGCGGGCACGGCAACGCGCGCCTGACATTCGGTGGTGACCTGGCCGGCGACGGACACGGCCAGTTCCAGGTCCAGCCAGCAGCATCCGCCGGCATCGACGGTGCTGCGGGCGACACGGCCGGAAAACACCATCTCGTCGCCTGGAAACACCGACGTCTTCATCTTGAACTTGATGCGGCCGAGGCGCCCCTTGGGGCCGGTCCAGTCGGTGATGTAGCGCTCGAACCAGGCCGCGTTGTTGGGCGTGTTGATGAAGATGTTCCTGACGCCGTTGCGTTCGACGGCGAAGTCCTTGTCGTGATGCATGGGCCGCCAGTCGCGGCTGGCAAGCGCACCGAGGACGATGGTGGTGGCGCTGGCCGTGTGCGTCAAGATTGGCAACTGCTGCCCTTCCTGCACCTCGGAGGCCGTCAGGTTGTGCACTGCGCTCATTGTCCCGGCCTCCGGTAACCGAGCATGGTGTAAATGTCGGTGCCGACCCAGTCGCCGTGCTGATTGACCGTCTCGACGTCTATGGTCCAGAAGCGGCCGGTGCCGAGCTTGGTCTGCTTCAGCGGGCCGACCTCGCGCACGATCTGCCGCGTCGTCAGCACGTCGCCGATGCGCACCGGTTCGCCGAAAATGGTTTCGCTGCCGGCGACCACGGCCTCCGGCAGTTCGAGCAGTTCCTTCAGGTCGAAATGGGTCATCAGCGCCTTGCGCTCGCCCTCCGCACCCGGCGCCCAGTAATGCGGGCGGAACCAGACCGAGAGCATGGTCGGCGGCGCGATCTGGCCGCCGGTGATCTCCGCTGCCACCTTGCTGTCCCAGAACAGCGGATTGCCGTTATGTACGGCGGCGCAGGTGTTGTACACGTAGCCCATCTCGATCGGAAACTCGGTGCGCTCCTCGTACAGCGGCTTGCCTATCATCTCTTGCACTTTGCTTGGCAGTTGATCCGTCATGGCGTCCTCTCCGTGCCTACTCGATGACGCCGGCGGCGCGCAGACCGGCGATTTCTTCGCCGGCAAATCCGGACGCCGACAGCACCGTATCGGTGTCGGTAACACCCGGCGCACTGACCACGTGTTCGGGCGCATCGCGCTCGCCGCCTGCCAGCACCGCCGCCAGTTGTTCGAAATTCCCGTGCTGCGGATGGCGCGCCGGAACGAAGCTGT
>CAINHS010000098.1 GCA_903848955.1 uncultured beta proteobacterium | reverse complement strand
GACCGTAGGCCGGCGCGCTATGCACGATGCCGGTGCCGGCGTCGAGCGTGACGTATTCGCCGAGATACACGGGCGAGGCGCGGTCGTAGAAGGGATGGCGAAACTTCACCTGGGCCAGCGCCGCGCCTTTGCAGGCACCGAGCACTTCGCCCTCCAGCTTGTAGCGCTGCAGCGCCGCGCCACGCAGTTCGGCGGCGAGGATCAGGCAACCGCGGGCGGTCTGCACCAGTTCATAGGTGAAGTCCGGATGCATGTTCAGCGCCTGGTTCGACGGGATGGTCCACGGCGTCGTGGTCCAGATCACCGTGAAGCAGTCGCCCGCCGGCAGCGCCGCAATGCCGAAAGCATGGGCGATGCGGCCGCGCTCGGCGTCATCGAGCTTGAAGCCGACGTCGACCGCCGGCGACTTCTTGTCCTGGTATTCGACCTCGGCCTCGGCCAGCGCCGAGCCGCAGTCGAAGCACCAGTTCACCGGCTTCAGGCCCTGGAACAGGTAGCCGCGGGCATACAGTTCGCCGACGGCACGAATCTCGTCGGCCTCGTTGCGAAACGTCATGGTCAGGTAGGGATTGTCCCAGTCGCCGAGCACGCCGAGGCGGATGAAATCCTTCTTCTGCCGCTCCACCTGCTCGGCGGCAAAGCTGCGGCACAGCTCGCGCGCCTGGTCGGCCGGCAGGTGCTTGCCGTGGGTCTTCTCGATCTGGTGTTCGATGGGCAGGCCATGGCAGTCCCAGCCCGGCACGTAGGGCGCATCGAAGCCGGCCAGGGTTTTGGAGCGGACGATGATGTCCTTGAGGATCTTGTTCACCGCATGGCCGATGTGAATGTCGCCGTTGGCATAGGGCGGGCCGTCGTGCAGCACGAAGCGCGGACGCCCCCGGGCCGCCTCGCGGATCTTCCAGTAAAGCCTTTGTTCCTGCCAGGCGGCAACCCAACCCGGCTCGCGCCGGGGCAGATCGCCGCGCATCGGGAAAGGCGTGTCGGGCATGTTGAGGGTCTTGCGATAGTCAGCCATAGTCAAGTTCTCACCGCAGAGGCGCAGAGGCGCAGAGTAAACGCAGAGGAAATCAAATCAAAGTCCATTCGCGAGCCTCTTGATGCCATTACGCATTACATCCACATTAAAATTCATGAGCAGCCCGAGTCGCATGTCGAGCAGTCTTAGGTAGGTCAATAACCGGGCCTCGTGTATCGGCATCAGCTTGTCCACCGTTTTCACTTCGACGATCAATCGACCGTCCACCAGAAGATCCAACCGATAGGCTTGCGGCAGAGTCAGACTCTTGTAGCGCAAAGGTACTACGACCTGACGTTGAACAGAGAGAGTCCCGACTGTTCGAGTTACCATCCCAGGCACTCCACATACGCCGACTCCAGCAAACCCGGCCCGATGTAGCGATGAGCCTCAATGGCCGCGCCGATGACACGCCCGCTCAGGTCGTTGAGATCATCCTCCGCACTTGCCTTTCTCTGCGTCACCTCTGCGCCTCTGCGCCTCTGCGGTAAAAGAATTCCCTCACGTCCGCCACATCCCTGCTGATCTGCGCCTTGAGTTCATCGAGCGACGCGAACTTCGCCTCGGCGCGCAGTTTATGCATGAAATTCACGTCGACATGCTTGCCGTAAATGTCGCGATCGAAATCCAGCAGATGCACTTCCAGCACCGGCTTGAGTCCTTCCGCCAGCGTCGGCCGCACGCCGATGTTGGCTGCCCCGGGCAGGGGTCGCGCATCGACGCCGGACACCGTCACGGCAAACACCCCGGACAAGGGCAGGCGCTGGCGCCTGACCTGAATATTGGCGGTCGGGAAGCCGATGGTGCGGCCTATCTTCCTGCCGTCCATGACGCGGCCGGCAATGACAAAGGCGCGCCCCAGCAGCTCCTCGGCATGCTCGATGTTGCCGAGCGCCAGGGCTTCGCGCACCGCCGAACTGGAGACGCGCAGCCCGCCGAAATCCACGGTGTGCATGGCCTCGACGGCAAAGCCGTGGGCCTGCCCCTGCTGCTGCAGCAAGGCGAAATCACCGCCCCGGCCCTTGCCGAAGCGGAAGTCGTCGCCGATGATCAGGTGCCGCACCCCAAGTCCGCCGAGCAGGATCTGTTCGACGAACTGGACGGCGGAAAGTGCGGCCAGCTTGTGGTTGAAGCGGCAGACATGCACCCGGTCGACACCGCATTCGGCCAGCAGTTCGAGCTTGTCGCGCAGGCTGGCCAGGCGCGCCGGCGCCTGCTGCGGAGCGAACAATTCGCGCGGATGCGGCTCGAAAGTCAGCACCGTCGCCGGCAGCGCAAGATCGCGCGCCCTGGCCTTCAGTTCGGCGAGCAGCGCACGATGGCCGAGATGGACGCCATCGAAATTGCCGATGGTCAATACCGTAGACGTCGTCGCCCTCTCGGGAACACCGCGAAAAACCAGCATGGGGTTGAGGCTGAAGGGAAAGCGGGCGATTATATCAACCTTGAAACCTCCGCCCGCCACAGAAGGCGCAGGCTTCGCCGGGAAAATGGGCAAGCCGGCACGTGCAATCGGGGCTTGGATGATGGAGATTCCCGCAGCCAGTTCATTTGAGCGTGCAAGCACGAACCGGTGACGGCTCCTCCCTTGACGCATCTCTCCGACGTAACGCCTGCATGTGGTGGTGACAAAAGGCACACAGCGGCGTAAACGGCCGTCATGAAGTGCTTTCGTTGGAGCCCGGCAAAGAATGAGACCGTTAAAGCAGAACGGGGGCTTTCGTTTGAGAGCATTGTTGTCGCCGTCGAGGCCGGCGGCTTGTTGGATATCCTGGCCCACCCGAATCAGGGGAAATACCCCAGGCAGCGCGTTCTCGTTGTCGAGTGCGATAGCTACGCCTATTTGGCACCGTTTGTTGAAGAGGAAGATTATTTTTTCCTCAAGACCATAATCCCGAGCCGCAAGGCGACGCGGGACCATTTGAATCAAGGTGAAACAGATGTCGAAAATTGACCCCTACGAACATGAGGTTCTCAGCGCCTTCGAGCAAGGCCAGTTGAAATCCGTTGCGACGAAAGCCGAACTGGCGAAATTCAAGGCGGCAGCGCGCGCTACGGCCATTAAGGATCGCCGGGTAAACATCCGCCTCTCCTCTGGTGACTTGAGCGACATTCAAGTCAAGGCGCTTGAACAAGGTATGCCGTACCAAACGCTTATCGCCAGCGTTCTGCACAAGTACGTTACCGGCCGCCTGGCAGAGCCGCGTGCCGCCAAACAATCACCCCCCGCCGCGGCGAAACGCCGCGTTACGTCGGGCAACTAACAGCCTGATTTCAGTAGGAATCGTGCCTCTGTGCTCTCTATAGCGGGAAGTATGGCCGGTTGATCAATCCAGCCGCGCCAGCTTGGATTTCGCCAGCGGCGGATTCTTGGCGAAATAGCGGCGGATGCCCTTGAGGATGGCGTCGGCCATGCGGTCCTGATAGGCCTCGTCGTTGAGGCGCGCCTCTTCTTCAGGATTGGAAATGAATGCGGTCTCGATCAGGATCGAGGGAATGTCAGGCGCCTTCAGCACGGCAAACCCGGCCTGTTCGACCTGACCCTTGTGCAGGCTGTTGATGTGGCCCAGTTCGCCGAGCACGTCCTTGCCGAGCTTGAGGCTGTCGCTGATGGTCGCCGTCTGCGACAGGTCGAGCAGAGTGCGGGCCAGGTAGGGATCCTTGACGCCGATGTTCACGCCGCCCACCAGGTCGGCCGAGTTTTCCTTGTTCGCCAGCCAGCGCGCCGCCGAACTCGAGGCGCCGGTTTCGGAAAGCACGAATACGCTGGAGCCGCGCGCCGTGCTCTTGACGAAGGCATCGGCGTGCACCGAGACGAAGAGATCGGCCTGCACCCGACGCGCCTTCTGCACGCGCTGCTGCAGCGGGATGAAGTAGTCGCCGTCGCGCGTCAGCAACGAGCGCATGTTGGGCGTGGCGTCTATCCTTTCCTTCAGGCGCCGCGCCACGGACAGCGTCACGTTCTTCTCGTAACTGCCGCCGCGGCCCACGGCGCCCGGATCTTCGCCACCGTGCCCGGGATCGAGGACAATCGTGACGAGACGGGCGATCTCGGGCCGGTCGCCAGGCTTTTCGCCCGCCCGTTCCGCCGGCTTCTCGCCGGTTGCGGCGCGACCCTCGGGCTTCGCCTCGACTTTTGCCGGCGCCTCGCCGGATTTCTCCAGCAAAGCCATCAGTGGGTCGATCGGTTCCACCGGGTAGAGGTCGAGCACCAGCCGGTGGCCGTACTCGCCAACCGGCTGCAGCGAAAAAACTTGTGGCTTGACTTCGCCCTTGAGTTCGATGACGAGGCGCACCACGCCCGGCTTGTTGCGTCCGGCGCGGATCAGCTTGATGTAGGGATCGGAATCGAGAATCTTCGACGGCAAGGTCTGCAGCACGGAATTGAACTCGACGCCTTCGAGGTCGAGCACCAGCCGGTCGGGGTCCTTCACCAGCAGATGCGAGTACTTGATGGCCTGATCGTGTTCCAGCGTCACCCGCGTGTAGTCGCGGGCCGGCCAGACGCGCACGGCGAGAATGCTGCTGCCCGCCGCGGCGCCGAAGCCCGCCTTGGAAACCAGCAGTGTCAGGCTGGCCGCGCCAAACCTGAGGACATCACGCCGGCAAGGCATGTCCGGCCCTTTGCGCTGGCAGCTGCAATTCGCGCAATGCGCCCCTCGCCCGGCACGTCTGCGTCAAGCCGCAACTCGATTTGCATATCGGCGGCGGGCAGATAAGGTGCGGCCTTGTCGGGCCATTCGACCAGACAAATTCCGCTTCCTGAAAAATATTCGTCGAGCCCCGCATCAAGATATTCTTCGGCCTGGTTGAATCTATAAAAATCAAAGTGATAGAAGTTTAATCCAGAAACGACATGAACTTCAACCAACGTGTAAGTGGGGCTTTTTACCGCACCGGTTTCGCCGGCCGCGCGCAACAGTCCGCGCACCAGCGTGGTCTTGCCGGCGCCGAGGTCGCCTTCCAGCCAGATCACCATCCCCGGCAGGAGATGCGAGACCATGGCGGCACCCAATGCCAGGGTATCGGCTTCGCCGGGCAAGGCTAAAGTAAGATGTTCGGCATGCATGACGATGGAAAGGATCGGGCGGGGCTGAAGAATGACATACGGCGCTGGGGCCTCGAACTCGGCTTCGATGCCGTCGGTTTTTCCGGCATCGGCCTCGATGGCGCCGAAGACGGCCTGAACGCCTGGCTGACGGCAGGCTGCCACGGCGAAATGGATTATATGGCGGCTCATGTCACCGCGGCCGGAAACAGGCGCGCGCGGCCGCAGGACCTGCTGCCGGGAACGCACAGCATCATCACCGTGCGCATGAACTACCGCCCCGCCGCCGCAGACTCGGGCGCAGCGCTCGCCGACCGCGACCGTGCCTACATATCCCGCTACGCCCTGGGCCGCGACTATCACAAGCTGTTGCGTGCCCGGCTGCAGAAACTGGCCGACCGCATCAGCCGCGAGATCGGCGGCTTCAGCTACCGCGTGTTCACCGATTCGGCGCCGGTGATGGAGGTCGCGCTGGCGCGGCAGAGCGGGCTGGGCTGGCGCGGCAGGCATACGCTGCTGCTGGATCGCGAGGCCGGCTCATATTTCTTCCTCGGCGAAATATTCACCGATCTGCCGCTGCCGCCCGACGCGCCGGTTACCGATCACTGCGGCACATGCGCCGCCTGCATCGACGCCTGCCCGACGCAAGCCATCGTCGCGCCCTATCGCCTCGACGCGCGGCTGTGCGTGTCCTATCTCACCATCGAACTCAAGGGCAGCATCCCCGAAGCGCTGCGGCCGCTGCTGGGCAACCGCATCTACGGTTGCGACGACTGCCAGCTGGCCTGCCCGTGGAATGGCTTTGCGCCACTCACCGGCGAAAGCGATTTTGCACCTCGCCATGGCCTCGACGAGGCGAAACTGGTCGAACTCTTCGGCTGGGAAGAAAACGATTTCGAACAGCGCCTGGCGGGGTCGCCGATCCGCCGCATCGGCTTCGAGCGCTGGTTGCGCAACATTGCGGTGGCGCTGGGCAATGCCCCGCGCAGCGAAGAGACAATCAAGGCCCTGCGCTCACGCGCCGCTCATCCTTCGGCGCTGGTGCGGGAACATGTCGAATGGGCGCTACGCGGATTGGAATGAACCGCTTTCGACACGGAGCGCACGGAGACACAGAGGACACGGAGAACGGCAAGGACCGCAGGCTCTGCGCCTTTTCTCTGTGCGCTCCGTGCCTCCGTGCACTCTGTGCTGAAGGAAGCTTACGAATCCCCAGTCGCCACCGGCCGCGACGGATCGGCACACCACTCGCTCCACGAACCGGGGTAGAGCTTCGAACCGGCCAGGCCGGCCAGTTCCATCGCCAGCAGGTTGTGGCAGGCGGTGACGCCGGAGCCGCACTGCTGCACCACTTGCGTCGCCGCCCGTCCGGCGAGCAGCGCGACATATTCGGCGCGCAGTTCCTCCACCGGCTTGAAGAAGCAGCCATCGTCATCCAGGTTGTCAACGTAGAAGCGGTTCACCGCGCCGGGTATGTGGCCGCCCACCGGATCAAGCGTCTCGTTCTCGCCGCGGAATCGCTCCGGATTGCGGGCGTCGAGGATCAGCGTGCGCGGCGAATCGAGATCGGCCATTACCTGCCCGACCTCGACCTTCATGTCGCACGGCTGCGGCGCAAATACCCGCGGCTCAACGGCGGACACGGAATTCACCAGGCCGCGCTTGCTGCGTTTCCATCCCGCCAGGCCACCATTCAGCACCGCCACGCGCTCATGTCCGAGCCAGCGCAGCAGCCACCACAGGCGCGACGCGAAAATGCCGCCTTCATTGTCGTAGGCCACCACCTGCGTCGTTGCATCGACGCCGCACGCGGACATGCGCCGGGCGAAGGCCGCGACATCCGGCAGCGGATGGCGGCCGTTGCTGCCGGTCCTGGTTCCCGACAGATCGTCGTCGAGATGCAGAAACAGCGCACCGGGAATGTGCTCGCGGGCATAGGCCTGGCGACCGTACTCTGTATTCCTGAGGTCATGCCGGCAATCGAAAACGCGCCACTGCGGATGCGCCGCCAGTTCTTCCACGCTCACCAGCGTGCCTGCCTGCAACGCGCTCATCACTTGGTCTCGGCCAGCCAGTCGCGGGCTTCGGCTTCATCGGCGAATACCGTCAGGTCGGCGTTGACAAACAGTTGCGACAGCCACGCGCTCCAGGCCACCCACTGACTGTCGGTAATTACCGCGATGCGATTGAAGTCGCCGGCATGCTGCTGCGAAAAGCGGATTTCCTCCCACGCCACGTCCAGCGTGAAGTCGGCCATGTCGCGCAAATCGACCAGCAGATTCACCGGCCCGGAGAACTTGATCTCGAACAGAACCAGTTCCTCGAACTCCTTGAAATCAGCCAGAGTGAATTCGCCGAACACCGCGAATTCGACCAGATGGCCCTGATGTTGTGTCGTAATCATGATGAGTCTCCTTGGCTGGCAGGATAATCAGCGGCAGCAGAAAAGACAATGGAAATCCCTGTCTCCGGCAAGCGAAGCGCAGGATCGGCAGCGTGCCGGGCGCACAAAAGAGAAGGGGCCCGCAGCACTGCGGGCCCCTCCGGCGAACGACTGTGGCGCTTACTTCTTGGCCTTCTTGCCGGAAACAGCCAGTTTGAAACCGGCGCCCGCGCTGAACTTCGGCACGGTAGTCGCAGGGATCTTGATGCTGGCACCGGTCTTGGGGTTCTTGCCGGTACGCGCCGCGCGCTTGGCCGACTTGAATGTGCCGAAACCCACGAGGGTAACGGTATCCCCTTTTGAAACAGTCTTCACTACTGCAGCCATGATTCCATCGAGCACCTTGCCGGCGGCAGCCTTGCTTATGTCGGCTTCCTTGGCGGCGATTTCAATCAGTTCAGCTTTATTCATGCTTATGATTCCTCCGGAAATGTTCGGGCATCCCACCCGAAAAATATTCTAAACCTGACTCCCCGGCCTTGTACAAGGAATTTCTTCACCTTCTTGCGTTCCTTGCGCCTGATGTGTTGCGATGATGCCGCCGCCCAGGCATACCCTCGACTCGTACAACACCAGCGATTGGCCCGGCGTCACCGCCCATTGCGGAGCAGCAAAAACCACTTCGCATTCCCCGGCGGAAACACGCTCCACCTGGCAGGCGGCGTCCGGCTGGCGGTAACGCGTCTTCGCCGCATAGACCCAGTGCGGATGCGGCGCATCTCCCGAGATCCAGGACAAGTCCTGCGCCACCAGGCTGGAGGAGAGCAGCGCCGGATGCTCATGGCCCTGCACCACCCAAAGGATATTGCCCGCCATATCCTTGCCTGTGACGAACCAGGGTTCCTCCGGCGCACCCCTGACGCCGCCGATACCGAGGCCCTCGCGCTGGCCGAGGGTGTAATACATCAGACCTTCGTGCCGGCCGACCACCCGATCGCTGCCCAGAACGCGAATCTCCCCCGGTTGCCGGGGCAGGTAGCGCGCCAGGAATTCGCGGAACGGGCGCTCGCCGATGAAGCAGATGCCGGTGGAATCCTTGCGCGCATGGTTCGGCAGACCCGCTTCGGCGGCGATGCGGCGCACATCACGCTTATACAGGTGACCGACCGGAAACAGGGTCTTCGACAGTTGCGCCTGGTTCAGGCGATACAAAAAGTAGCTCTGATCCTTGCCGCCGTCTTCGGCCTTGAGCAACTGCCACGCGCCGAGGAACTCGCGTACCTGCGCATAGTGGCCGGTGGCGATCTTGTCGGCGCCCAATGCGATGGCGTGATCGAGAAAGGCCTTGAACTTGATTTCGGAATTGCACAGCACGTCCGGGTTCGGCGTACGGCCGGCCTGGTACTCGCTGAGGAAGCCGGCAAACACCCGCTGCCGATACTCGGCCGAAAAATTGACGGCATCGAACTCGATGCCGATCGCATCGGCGGCGGCGGCGGCGTCCACCAGATCCTGACGCGAAGAACAGTAGTCGTCGGTATCGTCGCCCTCCCAGTTCTTCATGAACAGGCCGATCACCTCGTAGCCTTCGCGCTTCAGCAGCAGCGCCGCGACAGACGAATCGACGCCACCCGACAGGCCGACAATGATTTTGCCCTTGGACATTTTGGATCAGTCGTAGTGCCGCAGCAGGTCCAGCGGAAAGCGCCGGCCGGCAAGGTAGTCGCTGACGCACTGCGACACCAATGGGCTGCGGTGACGATCGGCCACGGCTGCAATTTCGTCCGGCGTCATCCATACGGCGCGCACGATGCCGGCATCCAGCGCCCGGCCCTCTTCATGCGCACCGGGTTCCCCGGAAAACGCAAAGCGCAGATAGGTGATGTCGCCCTGCGGGCGTGTCCATTGATAGATGCCGACCAGCGCCGTCGGCCGGAAATGCCACGCGGTCTCTTCCAGCGCCTCGCGAGCACAGGCAGCGAGCAGCGACTCACCCTCGTCAAGATGCCCGGCGGGCTGATTGAAACGCAGGCCGTCCTCGGTTTCTTCCTCGACCAGCAGGAAGCGCCCCTCGCGCTCGATCAGCGCGGCGACCGTGACATTGGGTTTCCAGATACGATTCATCCGCGCATTTTAGCGCCCCTGCTAAAATCGGCGCTTCGACAATGCAATGCTGGAGACCTCCCATGTCCATGGCCGACCGTGACGGCTTCATCTGGTACGACGGCAAGCTCGTGCCCTGGCGCGATGCCACCACCCACGTTCTGACGCACTCGCTGCACTACGGCCTGGCCGTATTCGAAGGCGTGCGCGCCTACAAGACCGTCTCCGGCACCGCGATCTTCCGCCTCAAGGAGCACACCGACCGGCTGTTCGCCTCGGCGCACATCTACCGCATGCCCATGCCTTACGACAAGGCGACGCTGATCGAAGCGCACAAGGAGGTCGTGCGCGCCAACAAGCTGGAATCCTGCTACCTGCGGCCGATTGCCTTCTACGGCTCGGAAAAGATGGGCGTCAGCCCGCGCGGCGCATCGACCCACGTGTCCGTCGCAGCCTGGCCCTGGGGCGCCTACCTCGGCGAAGAAGGCCTGGAGAAGGGTATCCGCGTCAAGACTTCGAGCTACTCGCGACACCATGTGAACGTCAACATGGCGCGCGCCAAGTTTTCCGGTACCTATGCCAATTCGATACTGGCCAACATGGAAGCCACCGAAGACGGCTACGACGAGGCGCTGCTGCTCGACGTCGATGGCTTCGTCGCCGAAGGCGCAGGCGAGAACCTGTTCATGGTCAAGGATGGCGTCATCTACGAACCGGAAATCGCTTCGGCGCTGATGGGCATCACCCGCAGCACGGTGATCACGCTGGCGGCCGAACTCGGCTACAAGGTCGTTGCCAAGCGCCTGACGCGCGATGACATCTACGTCGCCGACGAAGCCTTCTTCACCGGCACCGCGGCGGAAGTCACGCCGATCCGCGAACTCGACAACCGTACCATCGGCGCCGGCAGCCGCGGCCCGGTCACCGCCAAACTCCAGGCCCTGTTCTTCGACGTGGTCAATGGCAAGGTGCCGGCCCACACCGACTGGCTCAGTTATATCTAACGCACGCTTGAGGCAAATCATGACCACTCTCGACGAATCCCGGCGCCAGGTTGCCGTTACCGCCCACGATCTGCCGCTGGCCTGTCCGCGCCCCGGCGCACCCCTCTGGGCCCGCCATCCGCGCGTCTTCATCGACCTGCTGAAAAGCCCCGCGGGCGAAGCCACCTGCCCCTACTGCGGCACGGTATACAACTTCACCGGCGAGAAACCCAAGGGGCATCACTGAAAACCTTTTTGGCCACAGAATTCACAGAGGGCACAGAGAAAAGCTCCCATCGTTTCTCTCTGTGATCTCTGTGTCCTCCGTGGCTGAAAAAATTCTCGTCGTCGCCCCCTCCTGGATCGGCGACACGATTCTCGCCCAGCCGCTCTTTGCGCTGCTCAAGCGCAACCAGCCGGCAGCGCGCATCGAGGTGCTGGCGCCGGACTGGTCGGCGCCGCTGCTGGCGCGCATGGCCGAGGTTGATGCCGTGATCAGCAATCCCTTCGCCCACGGCGAGTTCAGTTTCGGCGCGCGCCGTGCCCTGGGCCGTCGTCTGGCCGGCACCGGCTACGCGCAAGCCTACGTCCTGCCGAATTCATGGAAGTCGGCACTGGTGCCCTTCTTCGCCGGGATTCCGCGGCGCATCGGCTATCGCGGCGAGGCCCGCTACCTGCTGCTGAACGAACGTCACGAACTTGACGCCGCCCGCCAGCCGCAGCTGGTACAGCGCTATGCCGCGCTGGCCGGAGCGCTGCCCGCCGTCTTGCCGCAACCCCGTCTGAGCTCAAGCGTGGAACAGCAGCAGGCCGCGCGTCAGGCCTTGAACCTGCCCCCCGATGTCGTCCCGGCGATCTTCTGCCCCGGCGCCGAGTACGGCCCCGCCAAGTGCTGGCCGCCACGCCACTATGCGGGACTGGCGCGCCTCATCGCCACGCCGCAGAACCCGGTATGGCTGGTCGGCTCGGCCAGGGACCGCGCCGTGGGCGAAGAAATCGCCGCCGCGGCGGAAGGCGCGGCGCTCAATCTTTGCGGACGCACGACGCTGGAACAGGCGATTGATCTGCTCGCTGCGGCACGTTGCGTGGTGAGCAACGACTCCGGCCTGATGCATGTTGCCGCGGCACTCGGGCGGCCGCTGGTGGCACTCTACGGTTCGTCTTCCCCGGCCTACACGCCGCCCTTGTCGCCGGATGCAAGAATCGTTTCGGCAAACCTGGCGTGCAGCCCCTGCTTCAAGCGTGTTTGCCCGCTGGAACATTTCGACTGCCTGAACGGAATCACGCCGCAGCAGGTGGCCGCCATCACCGCGCAACTTTGCCCCTGACCCATGCCCAGCCAGAAGATCTTTGCCAGCCCGCAGGATGTCGAAGCCGCCTTCTACGAGGCGCTCGAACGCTGCGACATCGAGGCCATGATGGCGGTCTGGGCCGAGGATGAAGAAGTCGTCTGCGTACACCCCGGCGGTGCGCGCCTGGTCGGTTACACCCTGATTCGCGAAGCCTGGCAGCGTGTCTTCGCCAACGGCAGGAAGCTCAGGGTGCGCCTGTCGCAGCAGACTGCGGTGACCACGCCGTTCGCCATGGTCAGCACCTTGCTGCAACACATTGCGAACCATGATGACGAGAGCCTGAGCGCACCGGTGGCCGCCACCAATGTCTATGTGCGGGGCGCGCTGGGCTGGCGCCTGGTCGCCCACCACGCCTCACCGGTACCGCCCGACAGCATCGGCGAGGCATCGCGCATCCTGCATTGAAGGCCGCGCCGATCACGCAGCCCTACCTTGCTCCGGCATGGCTGCCCGGCGCTCATGCGCAGACCATCTGGCCGCTGCTGATCAAGGGGCCGTTGCCGGCGTACCGGCGCGAGCGCTGGGAAACTCCCGACGACGACTTCATCGATGTCGACCGGATCGCCGGCAAGCCCGGCGCACCGTGCGTCGTGCTGTTCCATGGCCTCGAAGGCAGCTCGCGCAGCCACTATGCACGACGGTTGATGCACGCGCTGGCGCAACGCGGCTGGCATGGCGTGGTGGTGAATTTTCGCGGCTGCTCCGGCGAACCGAACCGCCTGCCGCGCGCCTATCACTCCGGCGACTCGCAGGAAATCGACTGGATCCTGCGCCGCCTGCACGGACAAGGCTACCCGGCGCTGTTCGCCGCCGGGGTTTCCCTCGGCGCCAACGCGCTGTTGAAGTGGCTGGCGGAACAGGGCAGCCTTGCCACCGCGCTAGTCGATGCAGCGGCGGCGGTGAGCGCGCCGCTCGACCTGGCCGCCGCCAACGCAGCGCTGTCCTCCGGCTTCAATCTGCTCTATGCGCGACACTTCCTGCGCACGCTGATTCCGGCGGCAGCGGCCAAGGAGCGCCTTTTTCCCGGCCGCATCGACCTGCGCCGCGCCCTGGCGGCACGCACCCTGCGCGATTTCGACGATGCCGTCACCGCGCCGCTGCACGGCTTTCTCGGTGCCGACGACTATTACTCGAGGAGCAGCGCCGGGCCGCTGCTGGGATCGGTGCGCGCGCCGACGCTGTTGCTGCACGCCGAGAATGATCCGTTTCTGCCGCCGGCGGCATTGCCGCGCCGCGAGCGCCTGGCGCCGGCCGTGACTCTGGAACTGACGCTTCACGGCGGCCATGTCGGCTTTGTGCACGGCGCCCTGCCGGGCCGCATCGACTGGCTGCCACAGCGTCTGCTGGCGCACTTCGACGCCCATCTGCCGCCACCCGGCGTGCGATAATCCGCGCCAGATAATTCCGGGCACACGCCATGCAGACACCGGCAGCAGAGATATTCAAGGCCTACGACATCCGCGGCATCGTGCGCACCACGCTGAGCGCGGAGACCGTGCAACAGATCGGTCTGGCGCTCGGCAGCGAAGCCGTCGCGCGCGGCGTCAAGGCGATTGCCATCGGCCGCGACGGCAGGCTCTCCGGCCCGGCGCTCGCCGCTGCGCTGGCCAAGGGCATTACGCAGAGCGGAGTCGATGTCATCGACATCGGCCAGGTGCCGACGCCGATGACCTACTTCGCCGCCCACGAACTGGGCACCGACAGCTGCGTCTCCGTCACCGGCAGCCACAATCCGCCGGAGTACAACGGCCTGAAGATGGTGCTGGCCGGCCAGACGCTGTACGGCGAAATGATCCAGAGTCTGCGGCAGCGCATCGAGCAGGAAAACTACTGCGCCGGCCGCGGCCGGATACGCCGCGCCGATGTGCGCCAGGCCTATCTCGAGCGCATCGTCGGCGATGTGAAACTGTCACGGCCGATGCACATCGTCGTCGATTGCGGCAACGGCGTGGCCGGCGGCGTCGCCCCCGAACTCCTGCGCCGCATGGGCTGCAAGGTGACCGAACTGTTCTGCGAGGTCGATGGCAATTTCCCCAATCACCATCCGGACCCGTCGAAACCGGAGAACCTGGTCGACCTGCAACGCACGGTCAGGAAAACCGGAGCCGAACTCGGACTGGCCTTCGACGGCGACGGCGACCGCCTCGGCGTCGTCACCCGCGATGGCGAGATCATTTTTCCCGACCGCCAGCTGATGCTGTTTGCCGCCGACGTGCTGACGCGCAACCCCGGCGCCCAGATCATCTATGACGTGAAGTGCTCGCGCTGGGTGGCGGAATCGATACGCCACCAGGGCGGCCGGCCGCTGATGTGGAATACCGGCCATGCCCTGATCAAGACCAAGCTCAAGGAGACCGGCGCGCCGCTGGCCGGCGAGATGAGCGGCCATATGTTCTTCAAGGAACGCTGGTTCGGTTTCGACGATGCGCTCTATACGGCGGCGCGGCTGCTCGAAATCGTCTCGCGCTGGGACGACTCCAACTGGCCGCTGCAGCATCTGCCGAACGCGATCTCCACCCCGGAACTCAACATCAGGATGCAGGAAGGCGAACCCCACGAGCTGGTGGCCAGGCTGCGCCGGGGCGGCCGCAAGCTGCTGCCCGGGGCGCGCGAACTGATCACCATCGACGGCGTGCGCGCCGAATATGCCGACGGCTTCGGCCTGGCCCGCGCCTCGAATACCACGCCAGTCGTCGTGCTGCGCTTCGAGGCCGACAACCAGGCGGCCCTGGTGCGCATCCAGAAAGAATTCCGGGCCGCGCTCGACGCGGTCTGGCCGGGCAGCGGCGCCGGGTTCTGATGAGCTATCAAGGCGAGGAAATCTTCATCGGGCGGCAGCCGATACTCGGCCGCGGCCACGAGCTGTTCGCCTACGAACTGCTGTTCCGCAGCGGCCGGCAGAAAAACTCGGCGGAAGTTCAGGACGATCTGCAGGCTTCCGCCAGCGTCATCAGCCACGCCTTCGCCGACCTCGGCGTGGAGCAGGCGCTGGGGCCCTACAAGGGCTTCATCAACTGCGACGCCAGCCTGTTGCTGTCGGACCTGCTGGAAGCCCTGCCCTCGGACAAGATCGTGCTCGAGGTGCTGGAAACCGTGGAGATTACCGCCGAGATCGTCGAGCGCTGCCGGGCCTTGAAGGCGCTCGGTTACACGCTGGCGCTGGATGACTTCGTCAATTACGAGGAGAAATTCAGGCCCTTGCTTGACCTGGTCGACATCGTCAAGGTCGACCTGATGCCGCTTGACGCGGCTGGCCTGGAGGCCACCACGCGGGCGCTGCAGAAGTGGCCGCCGCAGTTGCTGGCGGAAAAGGTGGATTCGCGCGAAATGGCGGATACCTGCCATGCCCTGGGCTACAGCTACTTTCAGGGCTATTACTTCGCCAAGCCGACCATCATCGCCGGCAAGAAACTGGGGCACTCGCAGCTCTCGCTGATGCGCCTGCTCGGCCTGGTGCTGGAGGACGCCGAGACATCGCTGCTTGAATCGGTGCTCAAGGCCGAGCCCGGGCTGACCGTGAACCTGATGCGGCTGACCAACTCGGCCGCCGCCGGGCTGCGCACTACGATCACCTCGATCCGCCACGCCATCGCCGTGCTCGGCCGTCGCCAGCTGCAGCGCTGGCTGCAGCTGCTGCTCTACACCAGTCCGTCAGGCAACCGTGTCGTCAGTCCCCTGCTGCAACTGGCCGCCTCGCGCGGCCGGCTGATGGAACTGCTGGCCGGCAAGCTGCACCCCGGTCGCGGCGACTTCGAGGACATGGCCTTCATGACCGGCATCATGTCGCTGATGCCGACACTGATGAGCGTCAGCCTCGAAGAGATCCTGCGCGGCATCGAAATCTCCACCGGCGTCCGCGAAGCGCTCGAGGCGCACGGCGGCGAACTGGGCACCATGCTCAAGTTGACCGAAGCGCTGGAAGCCGGCGACGGACCGGGCTGCTCCGAGATCACCCGGCAACTGCCCGGCCTGGACGCCACCACCATCAATACCTGCCTGGCGCAGGCGCTGGCCTGGGCCAACAACATCGGCCGCGAGAACAAAGCCTAGTGTAGTGTTCTGCTCTTAATGGAACTTATATCAATCCCGCTTCTCCAATGCACAATACGTGCAGAGTGGAGAGGTGAATGCGAGTTGCCCCTGAGATTGTGCTGACCAACGAAGAGCATGCCGAATTGTCGAAGCTGGTTCGCTCCAAGTGCACGAGTGTGAGGCTGGCGCAGCGAGCGCGCATCGTACTGCTGGCCGCTGATGGCATGCAGAACAAGGACATCGCCGAGCAGTTGGGTGTGGGGCGTGTGCAAGTCTCGCGCTGGCGCGAACGGTATGCGCAATCGCGACTGACCGGCATCGAGCGCGACTTGCCTCGCGGTGCGCCGCCGGTGAAGGTGGATGCGGCGCGGTTGGTGGAGTTAACCACGCAAGCCAAGCCGGTCGCAGCGACGCACTGGAGCACGCGTATGATGGCCGCCGAGTTGGGCGTGAGCGCGAGCACGGTCATGCGGCATTGGCACGCGCACGGTCTGAAGCCGCATATCGTGCGCGGCTTCAAGGTCTCGCGCGACCCGAAGTTCGTGGAGAAGCTCGAAGACATCGTCGGCCTGTACATGTCGCCGCCTGAGCACGCGCTGGTATTGTGCTGCGACGAGAAGAGCCAGGTGCAGGCGCTGGATCGCACCCAGCCCGGGCTGCCACTGAAGAAGGGCCGGGCGGAAACGATGACCCATGACTACAAGCGCAACGGCACTACAACGCTGTTTGCCGCGCTCAATGTCCTGGATGGCCAGGTCATCGGCCAATGCCAGCAGCACCACACTCACGTCGAGTGGCTGAAGTTCCTGAAGAAGATCGACCGCGAGACCCCGAAGGACAAGACGTTGCATCTGATCGCCGACAACTACGCTACGCACAAACATCCCGTCGTGCAGGACTGGCTTGCCAAGCATCCGCGTTTCAACATGCACTTCACGCCGACATCGGCGTCGTGGCTCAACATGGTTGAACGATTCTTCCGCGACATCACCACCGAGCGCCTGCGTCGTGGGGTATTCACCAGCGTGCCCGAATTAATCGGCACCATCGATGCGTACATCGCTCACCACAACACCAAACCCAAGCCGTTCATCTGGACCAAGAGCGCTCGCGACATCCTGCAGAAGGTCATTCGCGCCAACAGCCGCTTAAGTTCCAAACAGAATGGAACACTACACTAGCCGCCCGACCGGAAAACTCAGGCGCGCTGCTCGACCCAGGCCCCGACCGAAGCCAGCGCCGCCGGCAACGCCGCCACATCGGTACCGCCGGCCTGCGCCATGTCGGCGCGCCCGCCGCCCTTGCCACCG
>CAINHS010000097.1 GCA_903848955.1 uncultured beta proteobacterium | reverse complement strand
TACGACAGCATCGGCAATCCGCACACCTACTCGACGTATTTCGTCAAGACGGCGGCGAACACCTGGGACGTCTATGCCACGGTAACCAATCCGGCCGGGGCGACGCCGGCTTTCAGTACTTCCCCGGGGTCTGCGGCCGCGGTTGTCGCCGCTACGACAGCAGCTGCGGTACCGGCGGCGACAGGGGGGGACGTCGCTACAGCGGTAACTACGGCGGTGACTGCAGCGCCGGCCATCCCCGATATCTCCTCGGTGGACACGGCGGCTTCGAACGCAGCGCTATCGCCGGGGGCGACTGCTGCATCGGTGCTGGCCGCAACGGTCGCGGCAGCGTCGGCAGCGCCGCAGACGAAGTCGGGCACCCTGACGTTCAACAGTTCCGGCCAACTGACCTCGGGGCCGATGGCCATCACGCTGACCGATTCCGAACTGGGCTACACCGGCGCGATTACAGCGGCGACCACTTTCAACCTTGATTTCTCGGGCAGCACCCAGTTCGGCTCGTCGTTTGCGGTCAATACTATGCTGCAGGACGGCTATGCTGCCGGCACCCTGGCCGGATTCAAGGTCGGCAGCGACGGAACGATACTGGGCAACTTCACCAACGGCCAGTCGCAGGTCATCGGCCAGGCCATGCTCGCCTCCTTCCGCAATCCGCAGGGGCTGCAGCCGCTGGGCAACAATGTCTGGGGGCAGACGCCGGACAGCGGCGCTGCAATTCCGGGCAGTCCGGGTTCCTCCGGCCAGTTCGGCGTGCTGCAATCGGCGGCGCTGGAGGATTCCAACGTCGATCTGACGGCGGAACTGGTCAACATGATTACCCAGCAGCGGGTGTATCAGGCCAACGCCCAGACCATCAAGACCCAGGACACCATCATGCAGACGCTGGTCAATCTGTAAGCATGGACAGGCCGGTCACGCTCATCCCGACGCCGCCGGTTTCAGGGCGGCGGCGAGGCACGGTTAGGGGGCGCACATGGATCGTGTGATCTACACCGCCATGACCGGCGCCAGCCAGACCCTGAACCGTCAGGCGGCGGTGGCGCAGAATCTGGCCAATGTGTCGACTGACGGCTACCGCGCCGAGGAACATCGGCTGCGCGCGGTGCAGCTGCAGTCGAACGCGGCGCAAAAGGGTCTGGCGACGCGTGCCTTCGTTGTCGACGCCAGTACCCACACCGATTTCTCGCCGGGGCCGATGATCAACACCGGCCGTCCCTTCGACATGGCGGTGCAGGGCCAGGGCTGGATCGCGGTGCAGGCGCCGGACGGCAGCGAGGCATACACCCGCAACGGCAGCTTCGAGCTCAGCGTCAATGGCGTGCTGCAGACCCGCAGCGGCTGGCCGGTGCAGGGCGATGGCGGGCCGATTTCGATCCCGCCCGAAGTCAAGACCAGCGTCGGAATCGATGGCACCATTTCCGTGGTGCCGGAATCCGGCGCGCAGAACACGGTCAATACGGTCGGCCGCGTCAAGCTGGTCAATCCGCCGGAAGCCGATCTGGTACGCGGTGCCGACGGCCTGTTCCGCATGAAGGACGGCAGCGCGGCGCCCGCCGACGAGCAGGCGCGAATTGCCGCCGGCCATATCGAGGGCAGCAATGTCAATGCCGCCGAGCAGATGGTGACCATGATTTCGCTGGCGCGCCAGTTCGAAATGCAGATGAAGGTGTTGTCCTCGGCCCAGGCCAACGACAATGCCGCCACCCAGATTCTTGCCGTCAAGTGATTCCTTGAAAAGGTCCATGCCATGATCCGTTCCCTCTGGATAGCCAAGACCGGTCTCGATGCCCAGCAGACCAACCTGGATGTCATTTCCAACAACCTGGCCAACGTCAGCACCAACGGCTTCAAGCGTGCGCGCGCGGTGTTCGAGGACATGCTCTACCAGACCCTGCGCCAGCCGGGAGCGCAATCCTCACAGCAGACGCAGATTCCGTCGGGGCTGATGCTGGGCACCGGCGTGCGGCCGATTTCAACCGAGCGCATCTTTGCCCAGGGCGGGCTGCAGAACACCACCAACCCGCTTGACATCGCCATCAACGGCAACGGCTTCTTCCAGATCCAGATGCCGGACGGCACCCTGGCCTATACCCGTGACGGCTCATTCCAGGTCGACAGCACCGGTCAGGTCGTCACCTCCAACGGCTATCCGCTGTCGCCGGTGATCACCATCCCGAGCACGGCGACCGCCATTTCCATCAGCCGCGACGGCATCGTTTCCTATACGGCGCAGGGCGTCACGACGCAAACGCAGGCGGGCAATATTCAACTCGCCGGCTTCATCAACAACGGCGGTCTGCAAAGCATGGGCGAAAACCTGTTTGTCGAGACCGCCTCGTCGGGTACGCCGACTCCCAACACGCCGGGAACCAACGGCACCGGCCTGCTCAGCCAGGGTTACGTCGAAACCTCGAACGTCAATGTGGCGGAGGAACTGGTGACGATGATCCAGACCCAGCGCGCCTACGAGATGAATTCCAAGGTGGTGACCACATCGGACACCATGCTGGGTCGGCTGACCCAGATGTAATGAAGAGAGAGGCAGGGCATGAATAATTCCTTTTACGGACTGGCGGTCATCCTGGCGCTTGCCGGTTGTGTCACCACCACGCCACCGACCGCGGTGCATCAGCCGATGACGGCACGGCCTGAACCACGCGCCAACATTGTTCCGAGCAGCGGTGCCATCTTCAATGTCGCTTCGGCGCGGCCCTTGTTTGAAGACCGCCGCGCCCGCTTCGTCGGCGATACCCTGATCATCAACATCCAGGAGAAGGTGCAGGCCTCGAAGACCTCGGAAAACAAGACCACGCGCAGTTCCAACGTCGACGTCAGCGTGCCGACCATCGTCGGCCTGCCGTTCAAGGGCGCGCAGGGCACGGCGTTGTCTGCCAGCGACACCAACAACTTCGACGGCAAGGGACAGAACACCTCGTCCAACGATTTCACCGGCACGCTTACCGTGACGGTGATCGAGGTTTATCCCAATGGCAATCTGCTGGTGTCGGGTGAAAAGCAGATCGGCCTCAAGGAAGGCGAGGAGTTCATCCGTTTCTCCGGCGTGGTAAATCCGAACACGATCACTGCCTCCAACACCGTGGTTTCGACCCAGGTGGCCGATGCCCGCATCGAGTACAAGGCCAATGGATTCCTCGACTCGGCACAGGTCATGGGCTGGCTGGGCAAGTTCTTCCTGACGTTCATGCCGTTCTGAGGAGTTGCACATGAGCCGAATTGAAAAGAGTTTTCTGGCGTTTCTCTGGCTGCTTGCGGCGCTCCTGGTCATGGACACGGCCCGCGCCGAGCGCATCAAGGATATTGCGTCGATCGCCGGTGTGCGCAGCAACCAGCTGGTCGGCTATGGCATCGTCGTCGGCCTCGACGGCAGCGGCGACCAGACCACGCAAACGCCGTTTACCGTGCAGAGCATGATCAGCATGCTGTCCGCCATGGGCGTCAACCTGCCGCCGGGGCAGTCGCTGCAATTGAAGAACGTCGCCGCCGTGATGGTGACCGCCAGCTTGCCGGCCTTTGCGCGCGCGGGACAGCCGATCGACATCACCGTTTCTTCCATCGGCAACGCCAAGAGCCTCAAGGGTGGCACGCTGATCCTCACGCCCATGAAAGGCGCGGACGGACAGATTTATGCCATGGCGCAAGGCAATGTGGTGGTGGTCGGCGCCGGCGCTTCGGGTGCCGGTTCCAAGACCACCGTGAACCAGTTGTCGGTCGGCCGCATTGCCGGCGGCGCGACGGTCGAGCGTGAAGTGCCGATGCCGCTGGGACAGGGCGATTTCGTCTTCCTCGAACTGCACACGACGGACTTCGGCACCGCGCAACGCATGGTCGAAGCCATCAATGGCGTGGTACCGGGAACCGCCACGGCGGCCGATGCGCGCCAGATCCGGGTACGCGCGCCGGCCAACCCGGATGAACGCGTCAGCTTCATCGGCCGACTCGAAAGCCTCGAGGTGACCCCGGTCAGAATGGCGGCCAAGGTGATCATCAACAGCCGTACCGGCTCGGTGGTCATGAACCAGGCCGTGCTGCTCGACAATTGCGCCGTGTCACATGGCAATCTGACAGTTTCCGTCAGTGCCGATAATGCCGTGAGCCAGCCGGGCGCGCTTTCCGGCGGCCAGACTGCGGCCGCGGGCAACGCCCAGATCGAGATCAAGCAGGAAGGCAGCGCGCTGGTCAACGTCAAGGCCGGCGCCAATCTTGCCGAAATCGTCAAGGCACTGAATACCCTGGGGGCCAACCCGCAGGATCTGACGGCCATTCTGCAGGCGATGAAATCGGCCGGGGCGCTGCGCGCCGAACTCGAAATCATCTAGCCGCCGCCTATCGTTCGGGTCAGGGAAGCATTTGCCGCTTTGCTTTGCCGACCGCGCCTGATCCGGGTATGCGATTCTGTGCGCTGCCATGACTACCGCCAACGACACGGCCAGCCTGTCCGCAACTGCCAACATCTTCGATGCCGGCAGCCTGGCTGCGCTCAAGCGTCAGGCCAAGGCGGGCGATCCGGCAGCGAACAAAGTGGTGGCGAAGCAGTTCGAGGCCCTGTTCCTGCAGATGGTGCTGAAATCCATGCGCGATGCGACGCCGCGCGAAGGCATGTTCGACAGCGAGCAAACGCGGATGTACGAGTCGCTGCTCGATCAGCAACTCAGCCTGTCGCTGGGCGGCAGCACCCGCGGCACCGGCCTGGCGGCGGTGATCGAGGCGCAACTGTCGCGTCGCAATCAGGAGCCGACACCGGCTGATGGACCGCTGCCGCTGCGCCCGGCCGCGCCCAACCTCCTGTTGCCGCAGCAGGACAAGGCGCTGCCCTTGCGCCGCGATGCGGTGCCGGCGCCGATGCCCTTGAACCAGACTCCGGGCGGCTCGTCTGCTGCCGTGCCGCCGCTGCCCGCGCCGTCGCCGGGGATGCCGCTGCGCATGAGTCCCGCCTCCGGCACAGCCACCGAGGCGCAACGGGCCTTCGTCGACCGCCTGCTGCCGGCGGCGCTGGAAGCCGAGCTCAGTACCGGCATTCCTGCGCACTTCATGGTGGCGCAGGCGGCCCTGGAAACCGGCTGGGGCAAGTTCGAGCCACGCCGGGCTGACGGCAGTCCGAGCTTCAATATCTTCGGCGTCAAGGCCGGCGCCGCCTGGCGCGGGTCAGCGGTCGACGCCAGCACCACCGAAGTAGTGGCGGGCGTGGCGCAGACCCGGGTGGAGCGCTTCCGGGCTTATGGCTCCTACGAGGAAGCGTTCAAGGACTACGCCAATCTGCTCGTCAGCAATCCGCGTTACGCCGCCGTGCTCGGCGCCCAGGAGCCGGCCCGCTTCGCCCGCGGCCTGCAGTCTGCCGGATTCGCCACCGATCCACGCTATGCCGCCAAGCTCGAAGGCGTCATCGGCGGGGCCACGCTG
>CAINHS010000096.1 GCA_903848955.1 uncultured beta proteobacterium | reverse complement strand
GCCGGCTATGGTCATGCGCTCGAGCAGAACCGAGCCGACCTGCTTCGAGCCCCGCGTCTCGACGTCATTGCCGATGGCGGCGATGCCGCGCAACATCTGGCGCAGGTTGCCGGCAATGGTGATTTCTTCCACCGGATAGGCAATTTCGCCCTTCTCGACCCAATAGCCGGCCGCGCCGCGCGAATAGTCGCCGGTGACGTAATTCACGCCCTGGCCGAGCAGTTCGGTCACCAGCAGGCCGCTTCCCATTTCGCGCAGCAGGCCCTTGAGATCATGCTTGCCCGGCTGCACCAGCAGGTTGTGCGAGCCGCCGGCATTGCCGGTGGTCTGCATGCCCAGCTTGCGCGCCGAGTAGGTGGACAGGAAATAGCCCTGCAGCACGCCGTTGCTGACCACCTCGCGATCCCGCGTGGCAACGCCGTCGTCATCGAAGGGCGAGGAAGCAAAGGCGCCGCGGATATGCGGACGCTCGCTGATCTGCACGAACCCGGGAAACAGTTGCTGACCGATGCTGTCAAGCAGGAAGGATGTCTTGCGATACAGCGAGCCGCCGGAGACCGCATGCACGAAGCTGCCGATCAAACCGGCCGCCAGCGGTGCCTCGAAAATTACCGGACACTTGCGTGTCTTCAGCTTGCGCGCGCCGAGACGGGACAAGGCCCGGCGCGCCGCATAGTCGCCGATGCGGGCCGCGTCGGGAAAATCAGCGGCGTTGCGACGCGTCGCATACCAATCGTCGCGCTGCATGTCGTCACCTTCGCCGGCGATGACCGAGCAGGACACATAGTGGCGTGACGTGGCGAAGCCGCCCATGAAGCCCAGGCTGTTGGCCGAGACAAAGTGCGAGGTCTGCGCCGAAACGCTGGCGCCTTCCGAGTTCTTCACCATCGGGCTGACATCGAAGGCGGCCTGCTCGCAGCGGCGCGCGAGGTCTATGGCGGCTTCAACCGGGATATCCCAGGGATGAAACAGGTCGAGGTCCATGCTCCCGGTCGCCAGCAGCGCGGCATCGGGCAGTCCGGCGCAATCGTCTTCGGCGGTAAAGCGCGCGATCGACAGGGCGGCCTCGACCGAGGCTTTCATCGCCGCCGGCGAAAAATCCGAGCTGCTGGCATGGCCGCGGCGCTGGCCGATATACACCGAAACGCCGAGTCCCTTGTCGCGGTTGTACTCGATGGTTTCCACCTCCTGCCGGCGCACGCTGACCGACTGACCGAAGCCTTCCGAAACGTCCACCTCGCAGGCCGTGGCGCCCCTGCTTGCCGCGTGATCGAGAACTGTTTGCGCCAATGCGCGCAAGGCCTGTTGAGAATGAGCAAAACATTGGGACATGCCGGAACCCTTTGAGAGTGAGACTCGCGTCGCGAAGCTATAATCATATCCCACTGGGGGATACCGTCCCCTTCGCAAACTCCGGGGACATAACCGTGGAAGATATCGATAACGCGGCGGACGAGTATTCCGGCCCGAGTAAATCACAGCTGAAGCGCGAGATGACCGCCTTGCAGGATCTGGGCGCGGAACTGGTCGCGCTGTCGAAGGAACGTCTGGCGAAGATCGCCATGCCGGAACGGCTGCGCGACGCCTTGCTCGATGCCCAGCGTTTTACCAAGCACGAAGCCAGGCGCCGCCAGATGCAATACATCGGCAAGATCATGCGCGATATCGATGCTTTGCCCTTGCAGGCCGCGATGGACGAAATCAAGGGTGTCTCGGAAGCCGCCAACATCCGCCAGCACAGGCTGGAAAGGCTGCGCACGCGCCTGATGGAAGACGAGGCGGTGTTCGGCGAGGTGGCGCGCGACTACCCTGCGGCCGACATGCAGCACCTGCGCCAGTTGCGCCGCAACGCGGTGAAGGAAGCGCAATTGGGCAAGCCGCCGCGCGCCTACCGCGAGTTGTTCAGGGAACTTCGTGAACTGGAAGGCCAGGCCGGCATGGAAGACGCCGACGAATAGAAAGCCGCCGGCCAGGCACCTAGGCCGATGCGACGGCCTCAGGCTGCGACGATGCGCCCGAACCGGAGGTGAGTATGGTCAGCACGGCCTGCGCATGCTCTGCCGCATCCCGTCCCAGACCCGTCAGATAGCCGCCATCCACCTGCGTCAATATTCCCTTGGCATGCAGTCGCCCGGTCGCCGCAATCACTGCGGGATCGGCGGTCTTGTGTACCTTTATCCCATGCTGACTGGTTTCCAGGTCGAAGCGGATCAGGGTATTCAGTTCATGGACAAGATCAGGCGTGTAGGGCATGGTCAAACCTCGCTCTCTAAATGTGCGGCAATACCGGACTGACTCCATTCTAGCTTCGCCATGGGCGAACACGGCTCGCGCGCAAAAGGAAATGTCGCGTCGCGCCTTGCTTCTCGGGCAACACGGGAGTGCGACAACAAAAAGCCAGGACGATGCCTGGCTTTTTTTGGCGCGCCTGCCCGCTCTTACTCGACGGAAGGAGCCTCGCTAACCTCGCCGGCGGGACGGTCGAGCAGCTCGACGAAGGCCATCGGCGCATTGTCGCCAACGCGGAAACCCATCTTGAGGATGCGCAGGTAGCCGCCGTTGCGGGCGGCATAGCGCGGGCCGAGTTCGTTGAACAGCTTGCCGACGATATCGCGGTCGCGGGTGCGATCGAAGGCCAGCCGGCGGTTGGCCAGGCTGGGCTTCTTGCCCAGCGTGATCAGCGGCTCGACCACGCGGCGCAGTTCCTTGGCCTTGGGCAGAGTGGTCTTGATGGCCTCGTGGCGCAACAGGGAGACAGCCATGTTGCGCAGCATCGCCTGGCGATGCGCAGAGGTGCGATTTAGTTTGCGAAGTCCGTTACCGTGACGCATTTTGATTTCCTCGTTTTTTTGCGGCCATCGCGCAATGCAAATGGCCGGTTAATGGTTATCGAGATTTGGGCAAATCAGTGCAGCAAGTGGAGCAAATAAGGCAGGTACTGCGAGCGGGCCGAAGCCCGCCATCCGGATCCGGTCAGGCCAGTTTTTCCAGCCCGGCCGGCGGCCAGCTTTCGAGCTTCATGCCAAGGGTCAGGCCGCGCGAAGCCAGCACTTCCTTGATTTCGTTGAGCGACTTGCGGCCCAGATTCGGGGTCTTCAGCAGTTCGGTTTCGGTGCGCTGAATCAGGTCGCCGATGTAATAGATGTTCTCGGCCTTGAGGCAGTTGGCGGAGCGCACCGTCAGTTCCAGGTCATCCACCGGGCGCACCAGAACCGGATCAACCGAGGTCTGCTTCGGCGCTTCGGCGGACATCGGCGTGCCTTCGAGGTCGGCAAACACCGACAACTGCTCCATCAGGATGCGCGCCGCGGTACGCACGGCTTCTTCGGCATTGTCGATGGCGCCGTTGGTCTCGATGTCGAGAATCAGCTTGTCGAGGTCGGTGCGTTGTTCGACGCGCGCCGACTCGACGGAATAGCTGACGCGGCGCACCGGGCTGAACGATGCATCGAGCATGATCTGGCCGATGGCGCGGTTTTCGCGGGCGATTTCGCGCTGGTTGGCGGGCACATAGCCGCGGCCTGACTCGACGCGGATCTGCATGTTGAGCTTGCCGCCCGGAGCGATGTGGGCGATGACGTGGTCCGGATTGACGATCTCGACATCATGGGTGGTTTCGATGTCGCGTGCAGTCACCACACCCTCGCCATTCCTGGAGAGGGTCAGCGTCGCTTCACGGCGATTGTGCATCTTCAGCACCACGCCCTTCAGATTCAACAGCACGTCGACCACGTCCTCGCGGACGCCGTCCAGAGTGGAGTATTCGTGGAGCACGCCTTCGATCGACACCTCGGTCGGCGCCACGCCTTCCATTGAGGACAACAGTATCCGCCGCAAGGCGTTGCCGAGCGTATGGCCGTAGCCGCGTTCAAACGGCTCCATGACGACGCGGGCATGCAGCGGCGAAAGCTGCTGAACATCGATGCTGCGGGGTTTCAGAAGTGTGTGCATGTGCATTCCTTCGAATGGAAAACTAAGCTTGGCGAAGCTTCAGTGCAGGCTAATGCCTGCGAAGCAGGCGTTATGCCGAAACTAAAACGCCTGGCGTCCGGGGGACGCCAGGCGCAAAACTACTTGTTAACGCGAATACAGTTCGACGACCAGACCCTCATTGATCGAGGGCGGCAGATCTTCGCGTGCCGGGTATGACTTGAACACACCCTTGCCGGCCTTGACGTCGACTTCGAGCCACACCGGGAAACCGCGCGATTCAGCGGCCTCCAGCGCAGCCTTGGTACGCAAGTGGCTGCGGGTGTTGTCGAGCAATTGAATGACGTCGCCGGGGCGCACGTTGTACGATGGAATGTCCACGCGCTTGCCGTTGATCAGTACGCCGTTGTGGCGCACGACTTGCCTCGCCTCCGCGCGCGACACGCCAAAGCCCATGCGGTAGGCGACGGTGTCGAGACGACCTTCGAGGAGTTTCAGCAGATTCTCGCCGGTCTGTCCCTTCTTGGCTTCGGCATCGCCGAACACCTTGCGGAACTGCCGTTCGAGCACGCCGTATATGCGCCGGATCTTTTGCTTTTCGCGCAGTTGCGTACCGTAACCGGACAGACGCTGTCCGGACTTTTGGCCGTGCTGGCCGGGCGCGTAGGCGCGGCGCTCGACGGAACATTTGTCAGTGAAGCACTTCTCGCCTTTGAGGAACAGCTTTTCGCCCTCGCGGCGGCACTGGCGGCATTTAGCGTCTAGATTTCGGGCCATGATGTATCTGCCTTAGATGCGGCGGCGCTTGGGCGGCCGGCATCCGTTGTGGGGAATCGGGGTAATGTCGGTGATGCTGGTAATCTTCATGCCAAGCGCATTGAGCGCGCGCACCGCTGATTCGCGGCCGGGGCCGGGGCCCTTGATGCGAACTTCGAGATTCTTCACGCCACACTCCTGGGCCGCCTTGCCGGCGGCTTCGGCCGCAATCTGCGCGGCGAAGGGCGTCGACTTGCGGGAACCCTTGAAGCCGGCGCCGCCTGAAGTCGCCCACGACAGGGCGTTGCCCTGACGGTCGGTGATGGTGATGATAGTGTTGTTGAAGGAAGCATGAACGTGCGCGATACCTTCGGCGACGTTCTTCTTTACCTTCTTGCGGACTTTGGTTGCGGTCTTAGCCATGTAATAGTGGTTCCTGGTTTACTTCTTGCCCATCGAAATCGCCTTGCGCGGGCCCTTGCGGGTTCGCGCGTTGGTGCGGGTACGCTGACCGCGCACGGGCAGGCCGCGACGGTGCCGCACACCACGGTAACAACCAAGATCCATCAGGCGCTTGATGTTCATCGTGGTTTCACGACGCAAATCACCCTCTACGGTGAACTTGCCTACCTCCTCACGCAAGCGATCCATCTCGCTGTCGGTGAGTTCCTTGATCTTGGCCGAACGCTTGACGCCGACGGCGTCACAGATTTTCTGTGCGCGGGTGCGGCCAATACCGTAGATCGCCGTCAGGGCGATCTCCGCGTGCTGGTGGTTCGGGATGTTGACGCCTGCTATACGAGCCATGTGCTTACCTGTTCGTCGCCGCTAATGCGGTAATTGGTGGGCTAGCTGAAAAATGCGAAACCGTAGATTCTATCTGATCTGAATCGCTCTATCAACCCTGACGCTGTTTGTGACGCGGATCGGTACAGATGACCCTGACCACGCCCTTGCGGCGGATAACTTTACAGTTGCGACAGATGCGTTTGACCGAAGCCAGAACTTTCATTGGAGTTCTCCGGAAATATTGCCAAACTACTTGGCGCGGAACACGATACGGCCCTTGGACAGGTCGTAGGGCGTGAGTTGCACGGTGACCTTGTCGCCGGGAAGAATGCGGATGTAGTGCATGCGCATTTTTCCGGAGATATGGCCCAAAACCACATGCCCGTTCTCAAGCTTGATGCGGAACGTGGCATTCGGAAGATTCTCGACGACCTCTCCCTGCATTTCAATGACATCTTCTTTCGACATGAATCAGCGGGCCGGGAAGCCGGTCCCCTTGAAATTTGCCTTCTTCAGAAGACTTTCATACTGGTGCGACATTACATACGCTTGAACCTGCGACATGAAGTCCATCGTCACCACGACAATGATCAGCAAACTGGTGCCGCCGAAATAGAACGGCACGTTCCACTTCAGAATCAGAAACTCCGGCAGCAGACAGACCACGGTGATGTAGATGGCTCCGGCCAGCGTCAGGCGGGTCAGGATCTTGTCTATGTAGCGCGCGGTCTGGTCGCCGGGACGGATGCCGGGAACGAACGCGCCACTCTTCTTCAGGTTGTCCGCCGTCTCCTTGGAATTGAATACCAGGGCGGTATAGAAAAAGCAGAAGAACACGATGGCGGTAGCGTAGAGCATGACGTAGATCGGCTGCCCCGGGGATAGCGTCGCAGCGATGTCCTTGAGCCAGCCCATGCCGTCACCCGATCCGAACCAGCCCGCGGCAGTGGCCGGAAAGAGGATGATCGATGAAGCGAAGATCGGCGGAATCACTCCGGACATATTGAGCTTCAGCGGCAGGTGGGAACTCTGCCCGCCGTAAACCTTGTTGCCGACCTGTCGCTTGGCGTAGTTGACCAGAATCTTGCGCTGACCGCGTTCGACAAACACCACGAAGCCGGTGACCAGAACCACAAGAATGCAGATGAACAGCGCGGAGATCGGGTGCATTGCACCGGTGCGAACCAGTTCGAAGAGGCCGCCCAACGCGTTGGGCAATCCCGCCACGATACCGGCGAAAATGATGATCGAAATGCCGTTGCCGAGGCCGCGTTCGGTGATCTGCTCGCCAAGCCACATCAGAAACATCGTGCCGGTGAGCAGAGTAAGCACGGTAACGAAGCGGAACAGCACGCCGGGATCGAGCACCAGTCCGGCCTGCGATTCCAGCGCAATGGCAATGCCCAGTCCCTGGAACAGGGCCAGAGCGACGGTGCCGTAACGCGTGTACTGCGTGATCTTGCGCCGGCCGGCTTCGCCTTCCTTCTTCAGCGCTTCCATCGACGGCACGGCGATCGTCACCAGTTGCATGATGATCGACGATGAGATGTAGGGCATGATGCCCAGTGCGAACAGCGTGAAGCGCGACAGCGCACCGCCGGAGAACAGGTTGAAGACACCGAGGATGCCGCCCTGCTGGCCCTGGAACAATTCGGCGAGCTTGACCGGATCAATCCCGGGTACGGGGATATGCGCACCAACCCGGTAGACCACCAACGCCCCCAGCAGGAACCAGAGCCGGCGCCAGAGATCGCCGAACTTTCCGGTCTTGCCGAGAGTTGCTGGCTGGGGGCTTGCCACGTGTTCTATCCTCGTCCGCTATCAGGCAGCGGCGATGTCTGCTACGGAGCCGCCGGCCGCTTCGATCGCAGCACGGGCTCCCTTGGTTGCGCCGACACCCTTCAGCGCAATCTTGCGATTTAGCTTGCCGGACAGGATGACTTTGGCCGACAAGGCGTCCCCGGCGATCACACCGGCCTGCTTGAGAACCAGCAAATCGACTTCTTCGACCGGCAACTTGTCCAACTCGGACAGGCGCACTTCAACGTTGCGACTGGCGGTCAGGGAAACGAATCCGCGCTTCGGCAGACGACGCTGCAGCGGCATCTGGCCGCCCTCAAAACCGACCTTGTGGAAACCGCCGGCACGCGACTTCTGCCCCTTGTGTCCACGACCGGCCGTCTTGCCCAGTCCACTGCCGATGCCACGCCCGACACGCTTGGAAGCGTGCTTGGAGCCGGCGCCCGGCTTCAGATTGTTAAGTTCCATGCTCATCAATATCCCCTTAGCCTTCGCACTTCACCAGATAGGCCACCTTGTGGATCATGCCGCGCACTGCGGGGGTATCCTCAAGTACGGCCGAACTGTTGAGCCTCTTCAGGCCGAGTCCGCGCACCGTCGCGCGATGGTCCTGCTTGGTGCCGATGACACTCTTCACCAGCGTGACCTTGATAGTCTTGTCAGCCATGGTTTACTCCATAATCTCGGCTACGGCCTTGCCGCGCTTGGCAGCAATCTCGGCCGGGGTGCTCATGGCCAGCAGGCCATGCAAGGTTGCCCGCACCACGTTGTAAGGATTGGTGGAGCCGATGGTCTTGGCGACCACATCGGTAATCCCCATTACCTCGAACACGGCGCGCATCGGACCGCCGGCAATGACTCCGGTACCGGCCGAAGCGGGCGCCATCAGCACCGTGGTTGCACCGTGCTTGCCGGTCACCGCGTGATGCAGGGTGCCGTCCTTGAGGCTGATCTTGGACATCTTGCGACGCGCTTCCTCCATCGCCTTCTGCACTGCGACAGGGACTTCCCGCGATTTGCCCTTGCCCATGCCGATGCCGCCATCGCCATCACCCACCACGGTAAGCGCCGCGAAGCCGAGAATCCGGCCTCCCTTGACCACCTTGGTGACGCGATTGATGGAGACCATCTTCTCGCGCATGCCGTCGTCGCGTTCTTCCTGGACCTGCTGCTGTTTCCTGCCTTGCGGTTTAGCCATGTCCGTCTCGCTTAGAACTTGAGACCGCCCTCACGGGCGGCTTCGGCCAGCGCCTTGACGCGGCCGTGGTAGTGAAAACCGGAGCGGTCGAAAGCAACCTGCTCGATGCCGGCCGCTTTGGCCCGCTCGGCGATGAGTTTGCCAACCGTCTTGGCAGCATTGACGTTGCCGCCATTCGGAACCTGGCTCCGAACTTCCGGTTCCATGGTTGAAGCGGCCGCAAGTACGCGGGTGCCGCAGCCAGAGAAGATCTGGGCAGATATATGCAAGTTGCTGCGATGCACCGCGAGGCGCACCACTTTGAGCTCCGCAATCTTGGCGCGGGTTTTGCGCGCCCTGCGCAGACGAGCCTGTTTCTTTTCCATGATTCAGCGCCTCGATTATTTCTTCTTGGTTTCCTTGATGACAACCACTTCGTCGGCATAACGGACACCCTTGCCCTTGTAGGGCTCGGGGGACCGGTAGGCGCGAACTTCAGCGGCCACCTGACCAACCACCTGCTTGTCGATCCCCTTGATCAGGATCTCCGTCTGGGTCGGCGTTTCAACTTTGATACCGTTCGGCATGTCGTGCGCCACCGGGTGAGAAAAACCCAGCGTCAGATTCAACTTGGCGCCCTGAGCCTGCGCACGATAACCGACGCCGACCAGGGTCAACTTCTTCTCGAAGCCCTTGGTAACGCCGATCACCATGTTGTTCAGCAGTGCGCGCATGGTGCCCGACATGGCACCGGCGTTGGGAGCGCCCTCAACCGCACGACAGAGCAGCTTTTCGCCGTCCCTTTCGATGGTCACAGCCGGCAGCATGAACTGCTTCAGCGTTCCCAGTGGCCCCTTGATGGCGACCTCGGTAGCGGACAGCGTTACTTCGACGCCCTTGGGCACATCGACGGGATACTTTGCAATACGTGACATGACAGGGGCTCCTTAGGCGACGATGCAGAGAACTTCGCCGCCCATGTTGCCGGCCCGCGCACGGCGGTCGGTCATCACACCCTTCGGCGTGGAGACAATGGCAACACCCAATCCGTTCATGACACGGGGCAAATCGTCCTTGCCCTTGTATACACGCAGACCCGGCTTTGAAACACGCTCGATGCGCTCGATCACCGGACGCCCGGCATAGTACTTGAGCGCCACATCGAGTTCCGGCTTGGCGCCGTTCTCGCGAATGGCGAAATCATCAATGTAACCCTCGTCCCTCAGCACCTTGGCGATCGCCACCTTGAGCTTGGAGGAAGGCATTGAAACGGATTGCTTTTCCGCCATCTGCGCATTGCGGATGCGGGTCAACATGTCGGCAACTGGATCGGTCATGCTCATATCGCTCTCCTTACCAGCTTGCCTTGGTCATGCCGGGCACCTCGCCGCGCATGGCAATCTCGCGCAGTTTGTTGCGGCACAGACCGAACTTGCGGAACACACCGCGCGGACGTCCGGTCAGCGCGCAACGGTTGCGCTGGCGGGACGGACTGGCGTTGCGGGGCAACTGCTGGAGTTTCAGGCGCGCATCCATGCGCTCCTCATCCGACAGATTGACGTTGTTGATGACAGCAAAAAGTTCGGCACGCTTGGCTGCATACTTCGCAACCGTCTTGGCGCGCTTTTCTTCGCGGTTAATAAGAGCTAGTTTCGCCATACGTCCCTCAGTTCTTGAAGGGGAACTTGAATGCGGCGAGAAGCGCCTTCGCTTCTTCGTCGTTCTTCGCGGTGGTGGTGATGCTGATGTTCATGCCACGCAGCGCGTCGATCTTGTCGTACTCAATTTCGGGGAAAATGATCTGTTCCTTGACCCCTACGTTGTAATTGCCCCGCCCGTCGAAGCCCTTGCCGGAAATTCCGCGGAAGTCGCGGATACGCGGCATGGCAATGGTGACCAGGCGATCGAGAAATTCGTACATGTGGTTTCCGCGCAGCGTCAGCATGCAGCCGATCGGATAGCCCTCACGAATCTTGAATCCGGCGATCGCCTTGCGTGCCTTGGTGACGACCGGCTTCTGGCCCGCGATCTTGGTCATGTCGCTGACCGCGTGATCCAGCACCTTCTTGTCGCCGACCGCCTCGCCGACACCCATGTTCAGGGTGATCTTGGTGATGCGCGGGACTTCCATGATGGATTTGTAACCGAACTTCGTCAGAAGCTCGGGAACCACGGTCTGTTTATAGTATTCCTGCAAGCGCGCCATGACTGATCCTTACGCGTCAACAACTTCGCCGTTCGACCGGAACACCCGAACCTTGCGGCCGTCGTCGAGTTGCTTGAAGCCGACGCGATCCGCTTTCTGGGTGGCTGGATTGAACAGCGCTACATTGGAAATATTGATCGGCATTTCCTTCTCGATAATGCCGCCCTGATCACCCTTGAGGGGGTTAGGCTTGGTGTGCTTCTTGACGCGATTGATGCCCTCTACCAGCAGCCGGTCGGCATCGAGCCAGTTCAGCACGACGCCGCGCTTGCCCTTGTCCTTGCCGGTGGTAACGACAACATCGTCGCCCTTGCGTATTTTGTTCATGATCGAGTCCTCGAGTGCCGGTTCAAAGAACCTCGGGAGCCAGCGAGACGATCTTCATGAATCGCTCGGTGCGCAGCTCGCGCGTGACCGGGCCGAAGATGCGCGTGCCGATCGGTTCCAGCTTGTTGTTGAGCAACACCGCCGCATTGCCGTCGAATTTGATGAGCGAGCCGTCGGAACGGCGCACGCCCTTGGCGGTACGTACCACCACTGCGCTATAGACTTCGCCCTTCTTGACGCGACCGCGCGGCGCGGCATCCTTGATGCTGACCTTGATGACATCACCAATGCCGGCATAGCGACGCTTGGAACCGCCAAGCACCTTGATGCACATGACCGAACGCGCGCCGGTGTTGTCGGCGACATCCAGCAGAGACTGCATTTGAATCATTATTTCATCTCCAACTTAATCCGCGATCCGTACAACTCTCGCGATCAGTCTTGGAGCCCGCTAGGGGCCGGAATGCCGGAGAAAGTGAATACTCCGGCGGAGCAAAGAGGCGAGATTCTACAACTCGCCGCCCTGTTGTCAACTACTATTTTGCTTGCGTGTCGAGCGAAGCGGCAGTGGCGCTCAAGTCGGACGAGCCTTCTCGACAACCTTGGCGACCCGCCATGCCTTGGTCTTTGATATAGGGGCGCATTCCTCGATCTGTACCAGATCGCCGGATACCGCCTCCAGACCTTCAACGTGCGCGTGGTACTTCCTGGAACGCGTCATGATCTTGCCGATCACCGGGTGCTTGACCTTGCGCTCAACGAGCACCGTCACGGTCTTCTGCATTTTGTCCGAAACAACGCGCCCCTGGAGGGTACGCCGCACGGTCTGAGTGGTCGCATCCGTCATTTCGCCGCCGCCTTCTCACGCTGTATTGTTTTGACGCGCGCGATGTCCTTGCGCACCTTGCCGACCTGGCTGGTATTGGTCAGCTGCTGTGTAGCCACCTGCATGCGGAGACCGAACTGCGCCTTGCGCAAGTCCAGCAACTCCTTTTGCAGGTCCTCGTCGTTCTTTGCTCTTAGCTCACTCGTTTTCATGGCTTATCCCAAATGACGCGTGACGAAGGTGGTCTCAAGCGGCAGCTTGGCGGCGGCAAGGCGGAATGCCTCGCGTGCCAGCGTCTCGTCCACACCGTCCATCTCGTAGAGAACCTTGCCGGGCTGGATCTCGGCGACCCAATACTCCGGAGATCCCTTGCCGTTACCCATCCGGACTTCGAGCGGCTTCTTCGAAATCGGCTTGTCCGGGAAAATGCGAATCCAGATACGGCCTCCGCGCTTGATATGGCGGGTCATGGCGCGACGGGCAGCTTCGATCTGACGGGCCGTAAGGCGACCGCGACCGATGGCCTTGAGGCCGTATTCGCCAAAACTCACCTTGGCGCCGCGTGTGGCGAGTCCGGTGTTGCGACCCTTTTGTTCCTTGCGATACTTTCTGCGGGCAGGTTGCAGCATGTTTTACTCCTTGCCTTCTTTCGCGGCGCTCTCGGCACCCTCGACCTTGGCCGGGGCCTTGCGAATACGCTTGACGGGTGTCTTGGGCGCTACGGCGACTGCCTCGGGCTTAGCTTCCGGCTTGGCTTCATCAGCCTTCCTGGCGGGAGCGCGGCGGGCGGCGGGCTTGGCTTCACCCTCGCTTTCTCTGGGCTTGCCGGGACTGCGGCGCGGCTTGCGCTGATCATCAACAACCGGCTCGGGAGCCGCCAGCAGGGCTTCGCTGCGCGAGAGAATCTCGCCCTTGAACACCCATACCTTGATGCCGATGATGCCGTAGGTCGTCTTCGCTTCCGATGTGCCGTAATCAATGTCTGCACGCAGCGTATGCAAAGGCACGCGGCCTTCGCGATACCACTCGCGGCGGGCGATTTCTGCACCGTTGAGACGTCCGGAGCTCATGATCTTGATGCCCTGGGCGCCTAGACGCATGGCATTCTGCATCGCCCGCTTCATGGCACGACGGAACATGATGCGCTTTTCGAGCTGCTGCGCGATCGAGTCCGCGATCAACTGTGCATCGGTTTCCGGCTTGCGGATCTCTTCGATATTGACGTGCACCGGCACGCCCATTTTGCGCTGGAGTTCGGCCTTGAGATGCTCGATGTCCTCACCCTTCTTGCCGATGACGACTCCGGGGCGGGCGCTATAAACCGTGACCCGCGCATTCTTGGCCGGACGCTCGATCACCACACGACCGACCGAGGCGTGCGCCAGCTTCTTTTTCAGATAGTCGCGGACCTCAATGTCTTCCTTGAGCATCTGCGGGAAATTTTTGCTGTTGGCGTACCAGCGGGAAGTCCAGTTGCGTGTGACCGAAAGACGAAAACCGGTCGGATGAATCTTCTGTCCCATGTGCCCTCCTTAATCGCCAACGGTCACGAAAATGTGACAGGTAGGCTTGAGGATGCGGTTGCCGCGTCCCTTGGCTCGCGCCGTAAAGCGCTTGAGCACCGTGCCCTTTTCGACATAGATGCGGGTAATCTTCAGTGCATCGATGTCCGCGCCATCATTGTGTTCGGCGTTGGCGATGGCCGACTCGAGCACCTTCTTGATGATTCCGGCGCCTTTCTTTGGCGAAAAGGCCAGAATGCTGAGCGCCTGATCAACCGGCTTGCCGCGCACCAGATCGGCCACAAGGCGGCCTTTTTGGGGGGAAAGCCGGACACCGCGCAGGTTTGCGTTGGTTTCCATAGTCGCTCCTTACTTCTTCACGGCGGCCTTCTTGCCGCCTGTGTGGCCCTTGAAGGTTCGCGTCAGTGCGAACTCGCCAAGTTTGTGACCGACCATGTTTTCCGAGACGTAGACCGGAATGTGCTGCTTGCCGTTATGCACGGCGATAGTCAATCCCACGAAGTCCGGAAGAATGGTCGAACGGCGCGACCAGGTCTTGATCGGGCGCTTGTCGTTGGAGGCGCGCGCCGCATCCACCCGCTTGAGCAGGTGAGCGTCGATGAACGGGCCCTTCTTGATAGAACGTGCCATGTCTTACCTCTTACCTTTCGGCCTGCGCTGGACAATCATGACGTCAGTGCGCTTGTTGTTACGGGTACGATAGCCCTTGGTCGGCTGGCCCCACGGACTGACAGGAACACGCCCTTCGCCGGTGCGTCCTTCGCCGCCGCCGTGCGGGTGATCGACCGGATTCATCGCCACACCGCGAACCGTCGGCCGGATGCCGCGCCAGCGCATTGCGCCGGCCTTGCCGATCTTGCGCAGGCTGTGCTCTTCGTTGCCGACCTCGCCGATGGTGGCGCGGCATTCAACGTGAATGCGACGAATTTCACCGGAGCGCAGGCGGACCTGGGCATAGGTGCCTTCGCGCGCCAGAAGCTGCGCCGACGTTCCGGCGGAGCGCGCAATCTGCGCACCTTTGCCCGGCATCATTTCGACGCAGTGGATTGTCGTTCCGACAGGAATGCTGCGGATCGGCAGGGTATTGCCCGGCTTGATCGGCGCCTCGGGACCGCTGAGTACGGCCTGACCGACGACCATGCCCTTGGTGGCGATGATGTAGCGGCGCTCACCGTCAGCATAGAGGACCAGGGCGATGTTGGCGGAACGATTCGGGTCGTATTGAAGGTTTTCGACCTTGCCCGGAATCCCGTCCTTGTCGCGGCGGAAGTCGATCACGCGGTACAGTTTCTTGTGACCGCCACCCATATGGCGAGTGGTGATGTGGCCATGTGCATTGCGGCCGGCGGTTCTGGTCTTCGACTCGACGAGTTTGCCGTGCGGGCGACCCTTGTGCAGATTCGGGTTGACGACCTTGACGACACCGCGACGACCCGGAGAGGTCGGCTTGACTTTTACGAGAGCCATTTAGGCAGCCCCCCCTTCCGCGAAATTGATTTCCTGGCCAGGCTTGAGGCAGACAAATGCCTTCCTGACATCGCTGCGACGACCGATGTTGCGACCGGCGCGCTTGATCTTGCCCTTGAGGTTGGCGATCTGCACCGACTTGACCTCGACCTTGAACAGCAGTTCGACAGCCGCCTTGACTTCGGGCTTGGTCGCGTCGGGCGTCACGATGAACACCACCTGTTCGTTCTTGTCGGCAATGTAGGTGGCCTTTTCGGAAATCTGCGGGGCTACCAGCACTTGCAGCAAGCGTTCCGGATTGAAGTTCTTGCTCATGCCAGCATCTCCTCGATCTTGGCAACGGCCCCTTTGGTGAAAATCACCTTGGGGAAACGCACCAGGGATACCGGATCGGCCTGCTGCGCCTCAAGCACCAGCACATTCGGCAGGTTGCGCGCAGCCAGCGCCAGATTCTCATCCAGACTATCCGTCACCAACAGCACGGAACCCAGGCCCATGGCCTTGAGCTTTTGTGCAAACAGGCGCGTCTTCGGCGCTTCGATGGTGAAGTCATCGATCACCACCAGCCTGTCTTCGCGGGCCAACTGGGACAGGATGGCGGCCAGACCGGCGCGATACATCTTGCGATTGACTTTTTGCGTGAAGTTTTCTTCCGGCGTATTCGGGAAGATGCGGCCGCCGCCACGCCACAGCGGCGAGGAGGTCATGCCGGCACGGGCGCGGCCGGTGCCTTTCTGGCGGAACGGCTTCTTGGTGCTGTGATGCACCTCTTCGCGATCCTTCTGCTTGCGGTTGCCGGCGCGGGCATTGGCCTGATAGGCGACCACCACCTGATGCACCAGCGCTTCGTTGAAGTCACGGCCAAACAGCGCATCGGACGCTGTCACGGTTGCTGCGGCCTGACCCTGATCGTTGATTAGTTTGAGTTCCATGTCATCCCCGATCCTTGGCAGCCTTGATGGCCGGAGCGACGATTACATCGCCGCCCTTGGCGCCGGGCACCGCGCCCCTGACGAGCAGGAGCTGACGCGCCTCGTCGATACGGACGACTTCAAGATTCTGCGTCGTGCGCGAGACATCACCCAGATGTCCTGCCATTTTCTTGCCGGGAAATACCCGCCCCGGATCCTGCGCCATGCCGATCGAGCCGGCCGAATTATGCGACAAGGAGTTGCCGTGGGAGGCACGGTTCGACGAAAAATGGTGGCGGGTGATCGCACCGGCAAAACCCTTGCCGATCGAAGTGCCGCTCACATCGACTTTCTGACCCACGCTGAAAATGCTTGCCGCAACGACGTCTCCCGCCTTGAAACCGGCGAGTTGATCGGGCGCAACGCGGAATTCCCTGAGAACTTCACCGGCTTCGACACCGGCCTTGGCGAGGTGTCCCGCCGCCGGCTTGCTTACCCGACTGGCGCGACGCTTGCCAAAGGTCACCTGAACGGCGGCATAACCATCCGCCTCAGGCGTCTTTATTTGTGTGACGCGGTTATTCGACACATCGAGCACCGTTACCGGAATGGAAGAACCATCCTCGGCAAAGACGCGCGTCATGCCGACCTTGCGTCCAACAAGGCCTAGACTCATTTTATTCTCCTAAACCCCAGCTACGATTGGCCGGGCCCACTTTCAGAATTCGGCGGCAAACGCCGCCACGACAGGCGCCAAAAAGGCGGCGCCTTTGTTTCAAATTACTGCAACTTGATCTCTACATCGACACCGGCAGGAAGATCCAGCTTCATCAGCGCGTCAACCGTCTTGTCGGTCGGATCGATGATGTCCATCAGGCGCAGATGGGTGCGAATTTCGAACTGGTCCCGCGAAGTCTTGTTCACGTGGGGCGAGCGCAACACGTCAAAACGCTCAATACGCGTCGGCAGCGGCACCGGGCCACGCACGACAGCGCCAGTGCGCTTGGCCGTCTCGACGATTTCAAGCGCTGACTGGTCGATCAGGCGATAGTCGAAGGCCTTGAGGCGGATGCGTATCTTCTGGCTTTGCATTACAAATCCTTAAAGAGCGGGTTCGCAAATCGCGAAAGGGCGAGATTTTATCGCCCTTTCTGCGGTATTGCAACAAATGTTATTCGATGACTTTGGCGACGACGCCGGCGCCGACGGTACGACCGCCTTCACGGATGGCGAAACGCAAGCCTTCTTCCATCGCGATCGGTGCAATCAATCTCACCGTCATCGCAATGTTGTCTCCCGGCATCACCAT
>CAINHS010000095.1 GCA_903848955.1 uncultured beta proteobacterium | reverse complement strand
GCCCTGTTCCACATCGAACAGCACTACCTCAAGGATCTGATGGCCACCGAAGATGCCAAGGAAGGTCTCAACTCGTTCATAGAGAAGCGCAAGCCGGTCTGGAAGAACAAGTAATCCACCGCGCACCGAATAGCCCAGGAGAAAAGCGATGATTCCAAAAAGCATACAGACATGGCAGATGCCGGAACCGGGAAAGCTGCAACGCACCGAGATTCCGGTCCCCGAACTGCAACCGGGCGAAGCCCTGGTTGAAATCAAGGGCTGCGGAGTTTGTCATACCGACCTTTCGTACTTCTACATGGGTGTGCGCACCGATCAAAAGCCGCCGCTGTCCCTCGGCCACGAGATCGCCGGCGTGGTGGTGGCGGGCGACGCCCGGGTGCTGGGCAAGGAAGTCATCATTCCGGCGGTACTGCCGTGCAACAAGTGCGAACTGTGCAAGACGGGGCGCGGCAACCGCTGCCTGAGCCAGAAGATGCCGGGCAATTCCATGGGCATTTACGGCGGCTTCTCCAGCCACATTCCGGTCCCGGCAGAAGACCTGTGCATCGTCGGCAATCGCGGCAAGATTCCGCTCGAGCATCTGTCGGTGATCGCCGACGCGGTGACCACGCCTTATCAGGCGGCGATCCGGGCCAGGCTACAGGCCGGCGATCGCGTCATCATCATCGGCGCGGCGGGCGGCGTCGGCAGTTTCATGACCCAGGTGGCCAAGGGCATGGGAGCGGCGGCGGTGATCGGCATCGACATCAATGCCGAAAAGCTCGAATTCATGAAGGGTTACGGTGCCGACTTCACCATCGACCCGAGGGGCAAGAGCGCCAAGGAGGTCAAGGAACTGTTCAAGGCCTACTGCAAGGAAAAGGGCCTGCCCGCCAACTACGGCTGGAAAATATTCGAAGTCACCGGCACCAAGCCGGGGCAGGAACTGGCCATGGCACTGCTCTCGTTTACCGGCACGCTGATGGTGGTCGGCTACGGTACCGACGAAACCTCATACATGCTGTCCAAGCTGATGGCCTTCGACGCCGAACTGATCGGTACCTGGGGCTGCCTGCCGCAATACTATCCAAAGGTGCTGGAGATGTGCGTCGATGGCAGGATCGTGCTCGAACCCTTTGTCGAGACGCGGCCCATGAGCCAGATCGAACAGGTCTTCGACGAAGCGCACCACGGCAGGCTCAAGCGCCGCGTGATTCTCACCCCGGATTTTTGACCGGTCAGCCGAACATATCGGCAACAACCACTTTGCGAATATCAACCAGGAGAAACGACATGGCTTTAGATTGGATTCCCCGCGAGAACGGCCTGAAGGACCATCAACTCATCGGCAACGAGCATTACGGCAAGGACGCGCCGTCCGTCATCTATGAAGAGCGGCCGGTGGTGGACGAGCAGGGCAAGCCGGTGGACGGGCTGATCACGGCGTGGATATGGCTCAATAACCCGGCCCAGTACAACTCCTACACCACCGAGATGGTGAAAGGCGTGATCGCCGGCTTCCAGCGCGCGTCCGGTGACCGCCGCGTGGTCGCCACCATCTTCGCCGCGGTCGGCGACAAGGCCTGGTGCAGCGGCGGCAACACCGCCGAATACGCCTCCTACTATTCGCGCCGGCCCCACGAGTACGGCGACTATATCGACCTCTTCAATCGCATGGTCGATGCCATTCTCGAATGCCGCAAGCCGGTGATCTGCCGCGTCAATGGCATGCGCGTCGCCGGCGGCCAGGAAATCGGCATGGCCACCGACCTGACGATTTCCTCCGACATGGCGAATTACGGCCAGGCCGGTCCGAAGCACGGCTCGGCGCCGGTGGGTGGCTCGACCGACTTCCTGCCATGGTTCCTGTCGATGGACGATGCCATCTACAACTGCGTCTCCTGCGAACTGTGGAGCGCCTACAAGATGAAGCAGAAGGGCATGGTGACCAAAGTCCTGCCCGTGCTGAAGAAGGACGGCAAGTGGGTCAGGAATCCGCTGGTGCGGACCGACGCCTACCTCGAGGACGGCGAAATCGTCTATGGCGAATCCATCGCCGCCGATCAGGTGCCCGCCGCCAAGGCGCTCATCGCCGAATGCACCACGGACTTCGAACTGGTGGATAAGGAGATCGACCGCCTCGTCTGGCGCTTTGCCAACCTGTTCCCGAACTGCCTGCAAACCTCCATCGACAGCATCCGCGCCAAGAAGAAGTTCTTCTGGGACGCCTCCAAGACCATGAACCGCCACTGGCTGCAGGCCAACATGAACAACGAGGCCTGGCTGGGCTTCAATGCCTTCAACACGAAGAAGATCACGGGCAAGGACGTCATCGACTTCGTCAAGTTCCGCCAGCTCCTGGCCACCGGCCATCCGCTCGACGAGAGCATGGCGGAGCAGGTCCTCGGCAAGCCGAAGGCCTGAAAACAAGAAGCAGCCGCAGAGGACACAGAACTCACAGAGAAATGCAAACCGGCGCCAGGATTTTTTCTGTGTCCTCTGTGAGCTCTGTGGCTGATCTGCTTTTTTATTCTGAATCGAGACCAAGACATGCAGCTCAAGGATAGAGTCGCATTCGTCACCGGAGGCGGGCAGGGCATAGGCGCTTCGGTGGCGAAGGCCTACGCCCGCGAGGGCGCGAAAGTGGCGGTGATCGACCTGACGCTGGACAGTGCGGCGCAGGTCGCCAAAGAGATTGCCGATGCCGGCGGCGAGGCGATGGGCGTCGCCTGCGACGTCGCCGATCGCGACCAGGTGGAGATGGCTGCGGCACAGGTGAATGCCGCCTGGGGCCGGATCGACATCCTGGTCAATAACGCCGGCATCACCCGCACCGCGATGCTGCACAAGATGACCGCCGAGCAGTGGCAGCAGGTGATCGGCGTTCATCTGACGGGCGCCTTCAACTGCCTGCAGGCGGTGGTCGGCGGCATGATCGAGCGCAAGTCCGGCCGCATCATTTTCGTGACGTCCACGGCAGGCGTACTCGGCACCATCGGCCAGATCAACTACAGCGCGGCCAAGGCCGGCATCCTCGGCATGACCAAGAGCACCGCGAAGGAACTGGCGCGCTACAACATCACGGCCAACGCCATTGCTCCCGGTGCCGCGACGCCGATGACCGAGGTCATCCGCACCGATGAGCGCTTCAAGGACAAGTACCTGGATCGCATTCCCCTCGGCCGCTGGGCGGAGCCCGAAGAGATCACGCCGGTGTTCGTCTTCTTCGCCTCCGACGCATCGTCCTATGTGACCGGACAGATCCTCGCCGCCGACGGCGGCATGACAATCTACTGACCCGCATGTCTTCGACAACCCGTCCGATATCATGACAGTTCGCAACTTTGCCGGGTTTGAATCTGGCAAATTGACCCGCCCCTCCCATCCGCTAAGCGGCCCACGGCTGGCTTTGTACAGCCAGCCGGCTGCGGCGGCGCGACGCATGCGTCGCGAATTCCCGCCTCGCCCCCTCGCGGGGAGGCTCTTGATCGGCTCGCTGCGCTCGATGATTGGCGGGCGTTCCGGCCACGGTATTTCACATTAAGGATGTCTAAATGAGCAGTCAACCGAGATTCAACTGGGAAGACCCGCTGCTGCTGGATCAGCAGTTGAGCGATGATGAACGCATGGTGCGCGACACCGCGGCCGCCTACTCGCGGGACAAACTGGCGCCGCGGGTGCTGGAAGCCTTCCGCCACGAAAAGACCGACCCGTCGATCTTCCGCGAGATGGGCGAACTGGGGTTGCTCGGCACGACCATTCCCGCGGAATACGGCGGTGCCGGCATGAACTACGTCTGTTACGGTCTGGCGGCGCGTGAAGTGGAACGCATCGATTCCGGTTATCGCTCGATGATGAGCGTGCAAAGTTCTCTGGTCATGGTGCCGATCTATGAGTTCGGCAACGAGGCGACCCGCGGCAAGTACCTGCCCAAACTCGCCACCGGCGAACTGATCGGCTGCTTCGGTCTGACCGAACCGAACCATGGCTCGGATCCGGGCAGCATGATCACCCGCGCACGCAAGGTCGATGGCGGCTACAGTATTTCGGGCTCGAAGATGTGGATCACCAACAGCCCGATTGCCGACGTCTTCGTTGTCTGGGCCAAGGACGACGGCGGCCAGATTCGCGGCTTTGTGCTGGAAAAGGGCTGGAAGGGGCTGACGGCGCCGGCCATCCACGGCAAGGTCGGCTTGCGCGCCTCGATCACCGGCGAGATCGTCATGGACGAGGTGTTCTGCCCGGAAGAGAACGCCTTTCCCGATGTGCGCGGCCTGAAGGGGCCCTTCACCTGTCTCAACTCGGCGCGTTTCGGCATTGCCTGGGGCGCGCTCGGTGCCGCGGAGTACTGCTGGCATGCGGCGCGGCAATACACGCTCGACCGCAAGCAGTTCGGCCGCCCGCTGGCGGCCAATCAGTTGATCCAGTTGAAGCTGGCCAACATGCAGACCGAGATCACCATGGCCCTGCAAGGCTGTCTGCGGCTGGGGCGGATGAAGGACGAAGGCACGGCGTCGGTCGAGATTACCTCGATCATGAAGCGCAATTCCTGCGGCAAGTCGCTGGAGATTGCCCGCATGGCGCGCGACATGCTCGGCGGCAACGGCATCTCGGACGAGTTCGGCGTCATCCGTCACGTGGTGAATCTGGAAGTGGTCAACACCTACGAGGGAACGCACGACATTCATGCCCTGATCCTGGGCCGCGCCATGACGGGCATTCAGGCTTTCAGCTGACGGGAGCAGCAGCAGTCGCAGCATGTAGCGCAGAAGATTTTCACAAAACACGAGCGCCCGCCAACGAGCGGAGGAGGACAAAGTCATGCCGGAACTGAGTACCGCCGATCACGGCTCATCGCCACCGCGGGTGAGGATCCCGCGCCAGTACAACGCAGCCTGGGACCTGGTCCAGAGAAATCTGCAGGCCGGACGGACAGCCAAGATCGCCTACATCGACGATCACGGCAGCTACACCTTCGGTGATCTGGCCGAGCGGGTCAATCGCTTCGGCAACGTGCTCGGCGGCATCGGCCTCGATGCCGAGGATCGCGTCATGCTGTGCCTGCTCGATACCATCGATTTTCCGACGGCATTTCTCGGCAGCATCCAGGCCGGCATTGTGCCCGTCGCCGCCAATACCCTGCTGACCACGGCCGACTACGACTTCATGCTTGGCGATTCGCGGGCCAGGGCGCTGGTGGTTTCGGAAGCGCTCTGGCCGGCGTTCGCTCCCGTCGTGGCAAAACACAAGACGCTCAAGCATGTCATCGTCTCCGGTAGTGACGGCAAGGGTCACCCCTGCCTCGGCGACCTGATGAAGGGCGTCAGCCCGAGGTTCGAACCGGCGCCGACCACCTGCGACGACTTCTGCTTCTGGCTCTATTCCTCGGGTTCGACGGGGGCGCCGAAAGGCACTGTGCATCTGCATTCGCACCTGATCCAGACCGCCGAACTCTACGGCAGGGCGGTGCTCGGCATCGGCGAAGACGACGTGGTGTTTTCTGCCGCCAAGCTGTTCTTTGCCTACGGCCTGGGCAACGGGTTGACGTTTCCGCTTGCGGTCGGCGCGACCACCATCCTGATGGCTGAACGGCCGACGCCGCAGGCCGTATTTCAGAGATTGCGCCAGCACCGGCCGACGATTTTTTATGGCGTGCCGACACTCTACGGCGCTCTGCTGGCCAGTCCGGACATGCTCAAGCGCGAGGAAGTGCCGCAACTGCGGGTATGCGCATCGGCCGGTGAGGCCCTGCCGGCCGACATCGGCCGGCGCTGGACCGAACTGCTCGGCGTCGAGATCCTCGACGGCATCGGCTCCACCGAGATGCTGCACATCTTCCTGTCCAACCGGCGCGGCGAAGTGCGTTACGGCACGACCGGCAAGCCGGTTCCGGGTTATGCGCTGCGTCTGATCGGTGAGGACGGCAAGCCCGTGGCGCCGGGCGAGATCGGTGAATTGCAGATCAACGGGCCCAGTGCGGCGGTGATGTACTGGAACAGCCGCGAGAAGTCGCGCCATACCTTCATGGGCGAGTGGACGCGCAGCGGCGACAAGTACATCGAGTCGGCCGACGGTTACTTCCAGTACTGCGGTCGTTCCGACGACATGCTGAAGGTGTCCGGCATCTACGTTTCACCCTTCGAGGTGGAAGGGGCGCTGATGAGCCACGAAGCGGTGCTCGAGGCGGCCGTGGTCGCTCACGCCGACAGCGATGAACTGATCAAGCCCAAGGCCTATGTCGTGCTGAAGGAAGGTGTCGAGCCTTCGGCAAGCCTCGGCGATGTGCTCAAGTTGCACGTCAAGGAGAAGCTGGCGCCCTACAAGTACCCGCGCTGGATCGAATTCGTCACCGAGTTGCCGAAGACGGCGACCGGCAAGATTCAGCGCTTCAAATTGCGCTGACGGAAGACAGGCCATGCTCGATGGATGCGTACCCTGGCCTGCCGACTTCGCGGCGCGTTACCGCGCACGCGGCTGGTGGGAGGGAATTACGATTCCGCAGATGCTGGCGCGCAGCGCCGCCCGGCATCCGCAAAAGACGGCGCTGGTCTGCGGCGATGCGCGCCTGAGCTACCGCGACCTGGTGGAAAACTCGGATCGGCTGGCCTGCGGTTTCCTCGCAGCCGGCATCCGGCCCCTGGACCGGGTCGTGCTGCAACTGCCGAACGGTCCAGAATTCGTGCACAGCTATTTTGCCCTGACGCGGATCGGCGCGATCCCGGTTACGGCCCTGCGCGCCCACCGCCAGACCGAGATACGCCACTTTGCGCGTGCCTCCGGCGCCGTCGCCTATGTGATTCCGGATCGTATCGGCAGTTTCGACTACCGGGCGATGGCGGCCGAAGTTCAAGGCGACTTCTGCGGCCTGCGCGCGGTATTCGTGGCCGGTGAGCCGGGCGCGGGGCAGCACGACCTGCGCCGCATGATTGCGACGCCGATGGCGGCCGGGGATGTCGGCGCCACCCTGGCGCAGTTGCAGCCGGATCCCGCGGAAGTGGCGACCATGCTGCTGTCGGGCGGCACGACATCTCTCTCCAAGCTGATTCCGCGCACCCACGATGACTACGTGCTCAATGCCAGGTTGTGCGGCAGCGCCGGCGGCTTCGGCGAGGACGAAGTGTTCATGGCCATCCTGCCCCTGAGCCATAACTACAACCTGGCTTCGCCGGGCATGCTGGGCGCCTTCTACTACGGCGGCACCGTGGTGCTGGCCCCTTCCGGTGATGCGGCGGAGGTGTTCTCGCTGGTCGAGCGGGAGAAGGTGACGACGATTGCCGCCGTGCTGCCGCTGATCTCCAACTGGCTCAACTCGCCGGTGCCGGACGACTACGACTTTTCCTCGCTGCGGGTGATCCAGAACGGCGGCGCCCGCCTGGTGCCGGAATTGCGCAGCCGCCTGCGCCAGCGCTTCGGCTGCACTCCGCAGGAAATCTACGGCACCGCAGAGGGACTGATCAACATGGTGCCGCTCGACGCTGACGAGGAGGCGCTGCTGAACAGTTCCGGCATGCCGGTGTGCGAGGATGACGAGATCATGGTCCTTGACGATGCCGGCAACGAGGTGCCGGACGGTACGCCGGGAGAACTGGCGACGCGCGGACCCTACACCATTCGCGGCTACTACAATGCGCCCGGCAAGGACGCGGAAGCGTTTACCGCCGACGGCTTCTACCGCATGGGCGACATCGTCCGCAAGGAGGGTCGCTACGTCTTCACCGAGGGCCGCAAGAAGGATCTCATCAACCGCGGCGGCGAAAAGATAAGCTGCGAGGAAGTCGAGAACCTGATCTTTGCCCATCCGAGTGTGAAGGCGGTCACGCTGGTGGCCATGCCCGACCCGACCTTCGGCGAGAAGGCTTGCGCTTTCGTCATCGCCAAGGATGGCTGCAGCCTGGAATTCGGCGACCTGATTGCATTTCTCAAGCAACAGAACATTGCCAGCTTCAAGTTGCCCGAGCGCCTGGAAGTGGTGAGCGAGTTTCCGCTAAGCCCCGTCGGCAAGATACTCAAACGGCGACTGCGCGAGGCTATTACGGCGAAGATGGAGGGGGAGGCGTAGCCTTCCAAATTGGCTTGACGCAATGGGTGGGAAGTGTTGTGATTCAGGCCTGCAATCCGCATCAGGCGCAATCGCTGCCGCGTCCAGGCAGAACAAAATTTTGAGTGAGGAAAATGACCATGCACAAGAATCAGAAAGCAAGTTACGACCGTCGCGAATTTCTGCGGGGCAGCGCCGCCATCGCCGGCACGACAGTCGCCGGTGTGCTGCTGCCGACGGGCCAGGTATTCGGCCAGCAGGCCAAGCTCAAGGTCGGCCTGATGCTGCCCTACACGGGTACCTACACGCAGTTGGGGATCGCCATCACCAACGGCTTCAAGCTCGCTGTCGAGGAGCGTGGCGGCAAGCTCGGCGGACGCGAAATCGAGTACTTCACGGTGGATGATGAATCCAATCCGGCCAAGGCTCCGGAGAACGTAAGCAAGCTGGTGCAGCGCGACAAGGTCGATGTAGTGATCGGTACGGTGCATTCGGGTGTGGTGATGGGCATGGCCAAGGTGCTGAAAGAGTCCGGCACGATCTGGATCAATCCCAACGGCGGCGCCGGCGCCATGACCGGTGCGGCTTGCGCGCCCAACTTCTTCCGTACCTCCTTCTCCAACTGGCAGTCGACGCACGCCCTGGGCAAGGTGCTGAAGGCCAAGGGCATCAAGACCGCCGTGTTCATTACCCACAAGTACGCGGCGGGCGAGGAGATGATGGAGGGCTTCAAGGAAGGCTTCGAGAAGGAAGGCGGCAAACTGGTCAAGGAGTTGTACCTGCCCTTCCCGCAAGTCGAGTTCCAGGCGCTGCTTACCGAAATCGCCAGCATCAAGCCGGAAGCGGTGGTGTGCTTTTTTGCCGGTGGCGCCGCGATAAAGTTTCTCAAGGACTATCAGGCCGCCGGCCTCAAGGGCAAGATCCCGCTGTTCGGCTCGGGCTTCCTTACCGATGGCGTGCTCGATGCCGTGGGCGATGCTGCCGAGGGTGTCGAGACCACGCTGCATTACGCCGACGGTCTTGACACCAAGAAGGACAAGGCCTTCCGCCTGGCCTATGCCAAGACCTTCAAGCTGCAACCCGACGTGTATGCGGTGCAGGGTTATGACGCCGGGCAGTTGCTGGCCGCCGGGCTCGATGCGGTGAAGGGCAATATCGGCGACAAGGCGGGCGTGATCAAGGCCATGGAAGCGGCCAAGATCGACAGCCCGCGCGGTCCATGGACATTGTCGAAGTCGCACAATCCGGTGCAGGACATGTACCTGCGCAAGGTGGTCGGCAAGGAGAACAAGGTGCAGGGTGTGGCCTGGAAAGCACTGGCCGATCCGGCGCGCGGCTGCAAGGCGTAAGTTGCAAGACTCAAGAGGCGGCAGCTGTCTGCCGCCTTTTTTATGTCCCCGTCTTTTCGGGCGGGGACCGTAGCCCCCGGATCTGCCCAATCGCCCGGTCTCATGGATTTCGCCTTCTTTCTCATCCAGTTGCTCAACGGTCTCCAGTACGGCCTGTTGCTGTTTCTGGTCGCCAGCGGCCTGACCCTGATCTTCGGCATCATGGGCATCATCAATCTGGCGCATGGCAGCTTTTACATGGTGGGTGCTTATCTGGCATGGTCGCTGTCCGCCATGACCGGCAGTCTCACGGCAGCCATCCTGCTCGCCATTCCGCTTACCGTGATTCTCGGCATGGGGCTGGAGCGCCTGCTGTTCAGGCATCTCTACCAGCGCGACCATCTTTATCAGGTGCTGCTGACCTACGGTCTGATCCTGGTTTTCGAGGAACTGCGCAGCATGATCTGGGGCGACGATGTGCATGGCGTTGCCGTGCCGGAGTTGCTCAACGCATCGATTCCGCTCACCGACAATCTCTCCTACCCGGTCTATCGCCTTGCCATTTCGGGCGTCTGCCTGCTGCTGGCGGCGGCGCTGTATTTCCTGATCCAGAAGACGCGGCTGGGAATGATGATCCGCGCCGGTGCCAGCAACCGCGACATGGTGCAGTCGCTGGGCATCGACATCAAACTGATCTACACCCTCGTTTTCGCCCTCGGCATTGCGCTGGCGGCTTTTGCCGGCATGATCAACTCGCCGCTTTCCTCGGTGTTCCCCAACATGGGCAGCCAGGTGCTGATCATCTGCTTCGTCGTGGTGGTCATCGGCGGCATCGGTTCGGTCAAGGGCGCCATGGCGGCTTCGCTGATGATCGGCCTGGCGGAAACCTTCGGCCAGGTGCTGGTGCCGGAGGTGGCGGGGACCATCGTCTATGTGCTGATGGCGATCGTGCTGGTATGGCGGCCCGAAGGCCTGTTCGGGAAGGGCTGAGATGAACTTCCGCGCGGCCGACTATCTGCCCTGGCTGGTGATCGGCCTGCTCGCCCTGTTTCCCCTGGTCGAGAGCACCTTCTACATGCAGTTGCTGACCAAGGTGCTGATCATGGCGATTTTTGCCATGAGCCTGGATCTGCTGGTCGGCTACACCGGACTGGTCAGCTTCGGCCATGCCGCCTACTTCGGACTGGCCGGGTATGCGCTGGCACTGATGGCGCCGCAGTACGAGGCGGTCAGCCTGTGGTGGTCGCTGCCCGCAGCGGTGGGTATCTGTGCGCTGTTCGCGCTGGTCACCGGCGTGCTGGTGCTGCGCACCCGCGGCATCTACTTCATCATGGTGACGCTGGCCTTCGCCCAGATGCTGTTCTTCATCTTTCATGACACCAAGATCGGTGGCGGATCGGACGGCATCTACATCTACGTCAAGCCGACCATGAAGTCCGGCGAGGTCGAACTGGCGAACCTGGAAAAGATCGAGCACTTTTACTGGCTGGTGCTGGCCTTGATGGCGGCGACCTTCCTGCTGCTGCGTCGTGTTCTCGGATCGACCTTCGGCCGTGCCCTGGTCGGTATCAAGGTCAACGAACATCGCATGCGTGCGCTGGGTTTCCCGGTGTTCCGCTACCAGTTGGCGAGCTTCACCCTGTCCGGCGCGCTGGCCGGCATCGCCGGCTACCTGGCCGCCGTGCAATATGGCTTCGTCAATCCGGAGATACTGTCCTGGCACCAGTCCGGCGCGGTGCTCATGATCGTCATTCTGGGCGGCATGGGCACGCTGTACGGATCGGTCATCGGCGCCTTTGCGTTCGTCCTGTTGCAGGAAATACTGTCGAATCAGGCGTGGTTCGGCGCTGCGGCCAAGCATTGGCAACTGGCGCTGGGTATCTTCATCATGCTGGTGGCCTTGTACCTGCCACAGGGTCTGGCCGGGCTGTTGCGGCAGTCCGGCAGGAAAGCCGCGGCGGAGACGACCGATGAGTGAGGCCGTGTCTCTGGGCGGCGAGCCCATTCTGCGCACCAAAGGGCTGACCAAGCAGTTCGGCGGTCTGGTTGCGGTGAGCGATGTCTCGCTTGATCTTTACGTCGGCGAAGTTCATGTCGTGATCGGTCCCAACGGCGCCGGCAAGTCCACGCTGACCAACCTGCTGTCCGGCGATCTGCCGCCGACTTCGGGCGAGGTGAGGTTCGAGGGGAACGACATTGCGGGTTGCAGCGCCGACCATATCTCGCGTCTCGGCATCGGGCGCAGCTACCAGAAGACCAATATTTTCCTGCCCTTCACGGTGTTCGAGAATTGCCGTCTTGCGGCGCAATCGCGTACGCCGCATGCCCTGCGTGTTTTTCATCGCGCCGGGGGCTACGCCGAGATCAACCGCCTGGCCGGCGAGGCGATGGCTGCCGCCGGTCTCGCCCATCGCGCCGAGCGCATCGCAGCCACCCTTTCGCACGGCGAGCAGCGCCAACTCGAGATCGCGATGTGCCTGGCGACGCAGCCGCGGCTGCTGTTGTTCGACGAGCCGCTGGCCGGCATGGGACCGCACGAATCGCAGCGCATGGTGGAATTGATCAAGGGACTGACGGCGGACCATGCCATCATGCTGATCGAGCACGACATGGATGCGGTATTCGCGCTGGCGGACAGGCTGACGGTCATGGTCAATGGCGAAGTGCTGGAATCAGGAACGCCGGAAGACGTCCGCTCCAGCCCGGCGGTGCAACTGGCGTATCTAGGCGGCGAGGAAATCCTTCATGACTGAGGATCCGCAACAGTCAGGCGAGGTGCTGCTCGAAGCCGGCGGCCTGCATACCTTCTACGGCGTCAGTCACATTCTGCACGGCGTCGATTTTTCCGTGCGTCGCGGCGAAACCATCGGCCTCATGGGGCGCAACGGCATGGGCAAGACCACGCTGCTGAAGACCATGCTCGGCCTGGTGCGGCCGCGCGAGGGGCAGGTGAAGGTGCGCGGCATCGACATGACGCAGGCGGCAACCCACGCCATCGCCCGTCGCGGCATCGCCTATGTTCCCGAGGGGCGCGGAATATTTCCCAATCTGTCGGTGCGCGAGAACCTGGTCATGGCGGCGCGTGCGGCGGTGGACGGTCGCCGCGAGTGGGATTTCGGCCGGGTGATCGCTACCTTTCCGCGCCTGGGCGAACGTCTGGGCAACGGCGGGGCGCAACTCTCCGGCGGCGAGCAGCAGATGCTGACCATAGGCCGTGCGCTGATGACCAATCCCGACCTGCTGATCCTCGACGAAGCCACCGAGGGTCTGGCGCCGCTGATCGCCAGGGAGATCTGGAGCATCATCAAGACCATCCGTGCCTCCGGTATCGCCACCGTGATCGTGGACAAGAATTACGCCGCGGTCATGGCGCTGGCCAATCGCAGCGTGGTACTGGTGAAGGGCAGGGTGGTTTTTTCGGGCGCCTCCAATGAACTTTCGGAAAATGCGGAACTGATGCAGCGTTTTCTCGGAGTCTGAGCGCATGCACAGCGGCTTCATCAGGGTCTGCGAGCGGAATCTCGAATACCTGTTGATCCCCGCCCACCAGATCAACCGGCCGACGCTGGTGCTGCTGCACGAGGGACTGGGCTCGGTTTCGATGTGGCGCGATTTTCCGGCGCGCCTTGCCGCGGCCACCGGTTGCCGGACGCTGGTCTATTCGCGCTACGGTTACGGCCAGTCCGACATCCTCGAGGAAGCTTTCAAGCCCGATTTCATGCACCGCGAGGCGCGGCAGGCCTTGCCCGAACTTCTCGCCCGGTTGAAGATCGACAAGCCGCTGCTGGTCGGTCATTCCGACGGCGCTTCGATTGCCTTGCTGCACGCAAGTGACGGCCCGCATGCGGTGGCGGGTCTGGTGGCCATGGCGCCGCACTGCTTTGTCGAAGACATTTCCATCCGCAGCATCGAAGCCGCCAGGCTGGCTTTTGAAAGCACCGACCTGCCGGTCAAACTGGCAAAACATCATCGCGATGCAAGGCGAACCTTCTACGGCTGGAACGACATCTGGCTGCACCCGGATTTCCGTTCATGGAACATCGAAGACTGCCTGCAGAAGATTCGCTGCCCGATCCTGGCGATCCAGGGCGAAGATGATGAATACGGCACCATGGCGCAGATCGAGGCCGTGGCGAGGCAGGCAATCGCGTCTCCGGCTGTCGAACTGCTGAAGCTGGCCGACTGTCGCCACTCGCCGCACCGCGACCAGACCCTGGCCGTGATCGAGGCCATAGGCCGCTTTGCCGACGCTATCGATATGTAGGTGTGCTGCCCCGGGGCAGCAGAGGGGGAGCTAAATTTGACTACCTTGCATCTAATGTATACAGTATCCATTAATCGACTCGGCGTGCGCCGGTTGCAGGACTACAGGAGGAAAAGCAAGTGACAAGACCGGGAGAAGCGAAGCTCAATCACCTGTTCCAGCCGGGACACATCGGCAAGTTCAAGACCAAGAACCTGGTCAAATACGGCGCCTGCTGCGTCTCCAACTACAACGGTCGCGACGGCACCATCACGCCGCGCGAACTGGCGCGGGTCCGGGTCATCGCCGGCACCGGCTGCGGCATGATCACCAACCAGGGTGCCTACCCGGATCCGCTCGGCGAGGGCAAGTCCTACTTCCGCCAGGTCGCCATCCACGACGACAAGTTCCTGCCGCAGTTCGAGAAGATCGCGCAGTACATTCATGATGCGGGCGCGGTCGCCCTGCAGCAGATTCTTCATGCCGGCCGTTACGGCGGCATCGACCTCGGCTACTGCGTGCAGCCGTCGGTGGTGCCGCAGACCCTGCCGCATTTCCGGCCGCCGCGCGAAATGACCAAGGAGCAGATCAAGCTCGTCGTGCAGCAGCACGCCGACGCCGCCAGACGCGCCGTTCGCGCCGGCTTTGACGGCACCGAGATCACCAGTTTCATGGGCTACCTGCTGGCCAACTTCAATTCCCGTTTCACCAACCAGCGCAGCGACGAATACGGCGGCTCGGTGGAGAACCGCGGCCGCTTCATGCGCGAACTGATCGATGCCATCAAGCAGGCGACTCCCGATAACCCGCTCTCGGTGCGCCTCAACGGGGCGGAACTGATGGACCGCTGGGGCGGCAATACCCAGGATGAATCCTTCGAACTGATGCAGCAGGCCGTCGATTGCGGCGTCGAGATGATTTCGGTCACGGTCGGCTGGCAGGAAGCGCCGGAATCCTCTTTCGGTCGCGACGTCGAGCCTGGTTACTGGAACTTCCTCTCGGCCAAGGCCAAGAAGATGTTTCCCGGCGTGCTGGTGGCCTTCGGCAACCGTCTGCCCGACCCGGCCATGGCCAACGACTGCATCCGCGACGGCGTGTTCGACTACTGGGAAGTCTGCCGGCCGCTGCTCGCCGATCCGGAGATGATTCACAAGGCCGCCGAAGACCGCATGGAGGAAGTGCGGCCCTGCATCGGCTCGCTCAACTGCCTGTCGCGCCTGTTCCGTGACTTGCCCTACACCTGCACCATGAACCCCATGCTCGGCCACGAAGTCGAGCCCGAGTACCACATCACGCCGGCCACGGAGAAGAAGCGCATCATGGTCATCGGCGCCGGTCCGGCGGGCATGGAGGCGGCCATCACGGCGCGGCAGCGCGGCCATGCGGTGACCGTGTTCGAGAAGGCGGACAAGATCGGCGGCAACCTCGCGGCCTATGCCGCCAACGATCTGGCGCGGCCCGTCGATCTGCAGAGCGTCATCGACTACTACGCTGTGATGGCGAAGAAGCTGGGTGTCGAAGTGCGCCTCAACACCGAGGCTAATGCCAAGTTCATGCGCAGCGTGCTGCACGAGTACGACGCCTGCATCGTGGCGGCCGGAGCGCGTACCGACATGGCGGTATTCCGCTATCTCGAAAATTCCGAATTGCTGATCGACGCGCTGGAAGTGGCGCACGGTCGCGTCAAGCCGGGCAAGCGCGTGGTGATGATAGGCGGCGGCATGATCGGCCTGACCATTTCCGAATTTCTCGCCAAGGCAGGCCACGAAGTCACCGTGGTCGAACAGGAAAAGCGCATCGGCGGCGACATCATGCCCACCTTCAAGTGGCGGCACACCGCCTGGGTGGATGAACTGGGCATCCAGACCATCACCTCGGCCCAACTCACCAAGCTCAGCAAGGAAGGCGCCACGGTGAAGACGGCCAAGGGCGAGGAGAAGTTCATCGCCGCCGACAGCGTGCTCGTATCCAGCCCGCGCAAGGCCAACCACGACTTGTTTTACGAGTTTCAGTGGATGGTCGACGAACTGCATGGCGGCGGCGACGCCACGGTGCCGCGCGGACTCGACGCAGCGATCCATGAAGGCTACCGCCTCGGCGTCAGAATCTGAGAACTGCCCTCGCCTGCGGGCGGGGGCGATTGCCGGACGATCAAGACGGAGTGACCGCATGTCCTACAGTGCCCATACCGATAGCTTTACGCGCGACAACCTGCCACCGCCGGAACTGCAGCCGGAGTTCCTGTTCGACCTGCCGGAGCTGAAGTTTCCACAGCGGCTGAACTGCGCCGGCGAGCTTCTCGACCGCCATGTGCGGGAAGGGCGCGGCGCCCGGCTGTGCATTCAGGCACCGGGCCTGCGCTGGACCTACGCCGACCTGCAGCAACGCGCCAACCGCATCGCCAACGTGCTGGTGAATGACCTGGGCCTGGTGCCCGGCAACCGCGTCCTGCTGCGCGCACCGAACAATCCGATGATGGCGGCCTGCTGGTTCGCGGTGATGAAGGCCGGGGCCGTGGCGGTGGCGACCATGCCGCTGTTGCGCGCCAAGGAACTGAAGCACGTCATCACCAAGGCCCGCATCAGCCATGCCCTGTGCGATGTGCGGCTGGCGGAAGAACTCAGGAATGCGGCCGGCGAGTGTCCGGAGTTGAAGCACCTGCGCTATTTCAACGACAGTTCGGCGGACGGTCTCGAAGCTGCGATGGCGAATCATCCGGCGACATTCGACAATGTCGACACCGCCGCGACGGATACCTGCATGCTGGCCTTCACCTCGGGCACCACCGGGCAGCCCAAGGCCACCATGCACTTCCATCGCGACGTCATGGCATCCTGCGTCTGCTGGCCGCCATACGTGCTGCGCCCGGTGGCCGACGACATCTTCATGGGCACCCCGCCGCTGGCTTTCACCTTCGGTCTCGGCGGACTGCTGCTGTTCCCGCTCAGCGTAGGCGCTTCCACGGTATTGCTGGAACAGGGTGCGCCGCAGGATCTGGTGGACGCGATTGCGACCTACAAGGCCACCGTGTTGTTTACCGCCCCCACTTCTTACCGGGCCATCGCCCCCATTGCCGGAGCGCTGCGCAACAGCAGCCTGCGCAAGTGCGTCTCGGCCGGCGAGGCACTGCCTGCGGCGACGCGCGCGCTGTGGAAGGAGGCGACCGGCATCGAGATGATCGACGGCATCGGCGCCACCGAACTGATGCACATCTTCATCTCCGCCGACGAGGCGCACGCGCTGCCCGGCGCCACCGGCACGGTGGTTCCCGGCTACGTGGCGTGCGTGATGGACGACGCCGGCCGACCCTCGCCCCTGGGTGAAGTCGGCAACCTGGCGGTCAAGGGCCCTACCGGTTGCCGCTATCTCGCCGACGAGCGCCAGGCGAAATACGTCAGGGACGGCTGGAACTACACCGGCGATGCCTATTCGCTCGATGCCGCGGGCTACTTCCACTATCACTCGCGCACCGATGACATGATCATCTCGGCGGGTTACAACATTGCCGGGCCGGAGGTCGAGGACGCCCTGCTGCGCCATCCCGCGGTGGCCGAGTGCGGCGTCATCGGCATCGCCGACGAGGAACGTGGCCAGATCGTCAAGGCCATGGTTGTGCTGCGCCCCGGCAGCGAGGCAGGGCCGGCGATGGCGAAGGAACTGCAGGACTTCGTCAAGCACAACATCGCCCCCTACAAGTATCCCCGCAGCATTGAGTTCGTCAGCAGCCTGCCGCGTACCGAAACCGGCAAGCTGCAGCGCTTCAGGTTGCGTCAGATCTCCGCAGGGGGCGCGCGGTGAAGACGCTGGTGCCGAAAGGCTGGACGCTGGCCAAGGGTTACAGCCATGGCGTGGTTGCCCGCGGCGAAATGGTGTTTGTCGCCGGCCAGGTCGGCTGGGACGAACAGTGCCGCTTCCAGACCGACGACCTGGTCGGGCAGGTCGAGCAGGCGCTGAAGAATGTGGTTGCGATTCTGGCCGAGGCCGGTGCCGGACCGGAGCACATCGTGCGCATGACCTGGTATCTGGGCGACAAGGATGAATACATGTCGCGGCAGAAGGAACTGGGACGGGTGTTTCGTCAGGTCATCGGCAGTTACGGTGCAGCCATGACTGCGGTGCAGGTGGCGGGCTTCGTCGAAGCCGGCGCGAAAGTCGAAATCGAAGCAACCGCCGTGCTTTCCGACGCATGAGGCAGGATGCTGCGACCTGGCAGCGCGCGCTGGCGGCATTGCCCGCTGCGCCATGCGAGGTGAGCAAGGCGCTGGCGGTCGCCTTTGTCGGCAACGAGGACTTTGCGGCGAAGCACGGATCGGCCTGGCTCTGGTGGCCGGGCAGCCCCGGCCGGGGTGCGCAGCGTTGCGACTTCGACGGACGCTTTGCCGCGGACTGGGGCATGCTGCTGGTCGTCAGCGAAGTCGCGCTCGAAGCGGTCTGCGCCGAAGGCGAATCGTGCATGGCGGGGCAGGTGCGCCGGGGCAGGATCATGCCCTTCCTGTTGCAGCAGATGGAGGCGCTGGAAGCCGCCGGGCTGACTGATTTCCTCGAGTCGCTTGAACTGGCGACGCCCAAACATTGATGACTGCGGCTGTGGACCAATCCTTCGGCGAAATCGCCTCGTGGCAGACCATGCTCGATCGTCACCGCGAGTTGTTCCTCGACATGGTGCAGGGCTCGCGCATCGGCTTCGTTTCGCGCGAAGCCTCCGGCATCCTGCCCGGCAAACGACTGGAAGGCGTTCAGGTGGCGGCGGCGGTGCCGATGCTGGCCTGGCAGCTTGAAAACGGCACGATGTCGGCGCGTATCGAGGACTTTTCCGGGATGGCATCGACCCGCGTGGACCTGTTGCTGGTGGCCGACGAAGAGGCCATGGCGACGATGCTGAACGAACTCGACGGCGATACGCTGACGGTGATCAAGCGCCTGATCAGACGCGGGCGCATGATGTTCTTCGTGTTCAAGAACAAGGCTCAGCTTCAGGACGCCGGCTATGAGGATTTTCTCGATTCGCTGGGCCTGGCCTTTCTGGGAGCGTGTCGATGATTTTCGTCAATCCGCGGGGGGCGCCGGAACTTGCCTGCGATCACTGCGGCTGCCGCTGGGTGGATAGAACCAACGGCAATCATTGCTACGAATGCGGCAGCGAGATCACTGCCGCAGCGATCAGCGAGTTTCAGCAGGCGTTGGCCGAGTTCGCGGCCCGCACCGAAGGCCAGTCAAACGTCAAGTGAATCAACCGAGCAGAGGAGACAGCAGATGAGCAGCAGCACCGATACCGATCAGGCAAAGAAACTGGCGCGCGCCGAACGCGACTGGCAGTCAATGCAGCGTATTTGTCATGACTTCTTTCACGGCTGGCGGCGTACCGTTCAGGATCGCTACGGCGCAGAGGTCGCCAAAGAACTGGAAATGAGCTTCTACCAGCGTATCGGCGAAGGAACGGGGAAGATGTTTCTCGATCGCGGCGGCAAGCCGGATGAACTGGAAAAGCTTGTCCGCTCGCTGGTGCGGGCCAGCGAGGTGATGGGCGAGGAGGCTCATCTGACACGCGAGGGGGACGACGTGCTGCTGGTGCATACGGCCTGCCCGTGGATGGATTCGTTCCGCGCCACGGGCGCTGCCAACCAGTGTCAGGCCAGTTGTGATCACTGGTTCCAGACCACCGCAAAAACCATTTCGCCGAAGATCCGGGTGGTGACGGAAAGTGCGCTGCCTGCAGGCGACGCGTCGTGCACGCGGCGTTTCTCGCTGGCGCTGTAGCGACGTCCTTGTCAGCCCCGCGCAGCGCGGGGCTGATATCCCGAGCGTCGGCGGATCAGACCGGTGGAGGCAGCAGATAACGCTCGAGCCTGGTCCTCAGGTCATCCGGAAACGGCAGCGAGCGCATTGTCTTCAACGAGGCAAGGACCACCGTAAGCGTCGCCCGGACACGGGTTTCGGCACCGGATGTGCCGCTCACGTTCAGTTCCAGCGAACTCTTGCCGATCCGGTTGATCGACAGCGACAAACGCAACATTTCTCCGACCTTGCTTGGGGAGATGAAGCGGCATTCGATGCTGCCCATGGGCACGCCCATTCCCTGCTCGACATGGAAGCGGGCAAAGTCAACGCCAAGGCCCTGATTGAACCAGTCCTCGACGAGTTCGTTGAAGAGCACAAAATACTGGGGATAAAAAACGATTCCAGCCGGATCGCAATGATGAAACCGGATCAGTTTGTCACATTCAAAAGCGCTTGCATTCATGGCTGCGGTCTCCGCCGGCACAGTCGGCTGGCAGCATGATAGCCCATCAGGGATGCCGTCTCCGCAGACATATCGCGCCGCGGGATACGGTACACTGAATGCAGGCAAATAGCGGGCTGTCGATTCGCCGGCAGCAGGTTTTTTCTGCAGCCCGGTTTCACCTGTCATTGCGGTAGCCCGCCGCGGAGAGAAATGGAATACGACTATGTCTGCAGACACCGGTTCACTGTTCGAAACACTTCAGCAATGGCGCGCCGCGGGCAGGGCGGCCGCACTCGCCACCGTGGTGAGTACCTGGGGCTCCTCGCCACGCCCCGAGGGCAGCCATCTGGCAGTCGATGAAGCCGGCCATTTCGTCGGATCGGTATCCGGCGGTTGCATAGAGGGCGCCGTGATCGACGCTGCCGCCGCGGTCATGGCTTCCGGCCGCCCGCAGTTGCTTGAGTTCGGCGTCAGCGACGAGCAGGCCTGGCAGGTCGGACTCGCCTGCGGCGGCCGGGTGCAGGTGTTCGTGGAGGCCGTCGAATGAAGCGTACGGTTTTGGCCGGAATCGCCGCGGCAGAGAGCCGGCGGCGTGCGCTGCTGGTGGTGACCCGTCTCACGGACGGTGCGCAGTGCCTGCTGGATGCGGAAACCTGCGAGGGAGAACTGCCGCTGTCCGCCGAACAATTGACGCAAGCGAGAAGCTTCCTCGACGCCGGGCGCAGCGCGTCGCTGGACGGCGCCGACGCCTTGTTTGCACGAGCCTACGTGCCGTCGCCGCGCCTGCTGATTGTCGGCGCCGTGCATATCGCTCAGGTTCTGGCACCGATGGCGACCGCGGTCGGCTTCGAAGTGATCGTCATCGATCCGCGCGGCGCCTTCGCCTCGGCCGAGCGATTTCCCGGTGTTCAACTCAGCGCCGAGTGGCCGGACGAAGCTCTGGCGCGACTGGGTCTTGACGCGGCGACGGCGCTGGTGGCCCTCTCCCATGATCCCAAGCTTGACGATCCGGCGCTGGAACTGGCCCTGCCCGCCCCGCTTTTCTACATCGGCGCGCTGGGCAGTCGCCGCACCCACGAGAAGCGGCTGGAGCGGCTGCGGGCGGCCGGACTGGATGCACTGGTCGGCCGCATCCATTCGCCGATCGGCCTCGATCTCGGTGGCCGTTCGCCGGCCGAGATCGCTGTGTCCATCCTGGCCGAGATCATCCAGGTTCGCTATCGCCGCGAGCGCGCATGATCTTCGGCGAGTTTCCGCTGCAGGAATGCGAAGGGCTGCTGCTGGCGCACAGCCTGCGCTTGCCCGGTCGCACCATGAAGAAGGGCCGCCGCCTCGCCGCTGCCGACATTGATTTGCTCGCCGCGGCGGGGATCGAACGCCTCAGCGGCGCCCGGCTGGAGGCCGGTGATCTCGATGAAAACGCCGCGGCCGGGGCCGTCGCCGCCGCCCTGGCCGGCCCCGGCATTGCCGCGCGCGCACCGCATGCCGGTCGCTGCAACCTTTTCGCGGCAGAGGCTGGCCTGATCACGGTCGATGCCGACATCATCAATCGCATCAACCGGCTCGACGAGGCGGTGACACTGGCTACCTTGCCGCCGCTGTCGGCCGTCAGGGGCGGTGCCGTCGTCGCCACGGTCAAGATCATTCCGCTGGCTGTCAGCCGCACCCTGGTCAATGCCTGCATAGCGCAGGCAGCGCAGGGCGCAGCCTTGCGGCGGCTGCCTTTCCTGCCGCAGCGCGCCGCGCTCATCGTCACCGAACAGTCGGGCGAGTCGCAGCGCAACTACATCGCCGCAGTGACCAGCAGCCGCCGGCGCCTGGAAGATCTCGGCAGCCATCTCGGACTGGTGCAGCGCTGCGCGCATAGAACAGCGGCGGTCACGGCCGGGCTGCACGAGGCGCTTGCCGCCGGATGCTCGCTGATACTGATATCCGGCACCACGGTTGCCAAGGACCGCGCCGACACCGTTCCCGCCGGCATCGTTGCCGCCGGGGGCGAAATAGTCCATTTCGGCATGCCGGTGGAGCCGGGCAACATGCTGCTGCTGGCGCGGATCGGCGCCGTGCCCGTGCTGGTCCTGCCCGGCTGTGCCCGTTCGCGGCGCAGCAACGGCCTCGACTGGGTCCTGCAGCGCATGCTGGCAGGGTTGCCGATGGCGGCCGCACAGATCATGGAGATGGGCGTCGGCGGCCTGATCCGCAGTCCGCTGGAAGTTGATGATGACGACAACGCCCCCGCACCGGATCCGGTCCGGGCGCCGCCTGGCCGCCGGGTTGCCGCACTGGTGCTGGCCGCCGGCAGCGGCAGCCGCATGGGCGGCGGCAACAAACTGCTGCGGACATATGGCGGCGTGCCCATGGTACGGCGCGCGACCAACGCGGCGCTGGCTTCGCGCTGCACGTCGGTGGTGGTCGTCACCGGGTTTGCAGCGGACGACGTGAGCGCCTGTCTCGCCGGCCTCCAGGTGAATTTCACGCACAACCCCGAACACCTCAGCGGCATGGCTTCTTCACTGCGCTGCGGCCTGGCTGCGCTGGCGGCCGATGTCGATGCCGTGGTGGTAGTGCTGGCCGACATGCCCTGCATTCATGGCGGACACATCGACCGCCTGATCGCCGCCTTCGATCCCGCTCAACCCAGAATCGTGGTGCCGATGAAGGACGGACGTCGCGGCAACCCGATCATCTGGCCGCGCAGTTTCTTCGCCGAAATGCAGGCCGTAGAGGGCGATGTCGGCGCCCGCGATTTGTTGCGCTGTCATGCTGATCAGATCGAGTTTGTGACCTTCGATGACGAAGCAATCTTTGCCGATGTGGACACGCCGGCGGCGCTGAGCGGATTGGCCGGCCGATGAACTCGAAGTTGCCAACCTCGCCGCACGGACACAGAGGCCCAGCGGAATGCGGCCTGTCCGTGCCCGGGGAATCGGCAGTCCTTCATCCCGGTGTGAAGCCGGCGTCTCTGCGCGACGGGTTTCCCTTGCTGGCGGGTGCGCCCGCTCTGCACTATCTGGACAGCGCCGCTACCGCGCAGATTCACCGCTCGGCGCTCGACGCCGTGTTGCGCCATGAAACCACCAGTCGCGCCAACATATCGCGCGGCACCTACCGCCTCGCCGAAGCGGCAGACCTGGCCTATGAAAGGGCGCGGCAGACGGCAGCGCGTTTCCTCAACGCGGGTTCGTCCGAAGAGATCATTTTTACTTCCGGCGCGACCGCCTCGCTCAATCTGGTCGCCCATGCCTTCGGCAACACGCTGCGGGCCGGTGACCGGGTGCTGATCTCGATCGCCGAACACCACAGCAATTTCGTGCCGTGGCAGATGCTGCGCCAGCGTACCGGGATAGACCTGGCGCTGATCCCGGTCAGCGCCTCGGGCCGGCTTGATCTGGGCGGCTTGTCGGAACTCCTCGACAGCAGGTGTCGCCTGGTTGCGGTTACGCATTTGTCAAATGTCACCGGGGCGTGGACCGATGTCGCGACGCTGGTCGATGCGGCACGCAAGGTCGGCGCCAGCGTCCTGCTTGACGGCGCCCAGGCGGTGCAGCACGGCCCTCAGGATGTACAAGCCCTGGGCGTGGATTTCTACGCGTTCTCCGGCCACAAGTGCTTCGCTCCGGGCGGCGTCGGTGTGCTCTGGGGCAGGGCAGAACTGCTGGCGGCGATGCCGCCGTTTCTGGCCGGCGGCGGCATGATAGGCGAAGTCACGCCGGCAGCGACCAGTTGGGCCGCGCCACCGCAGCGCTTCGAAGCCGGCACACCGCCCATCGCGCAGGCCGTCGGGCTCGGCGCTGCGCTGGAGTGGATGATGAGTCTCGACTGGGCGCAACTGCATGCCCGCGAAAGCCATCTTTGCCGGCAACTGATCGAGGGCTTGCAGACTATCCCCGGCCTGCGTTTGATCGGTCCGGAGTTTTCCGCTGCGCGCGCGCCGATTGTCTGCTTCGATATCCAGGGTCTTCATCCGCACGACATATGCCAGGTGCTTGACGCGCGGCAGTTGGCGCTGCGCGGTGGCCATCACTGCGCCCAGCCGCTGCTGGCGGCGCTTGGTGTCGGGGGCTGCACGCGGGCCAGCATCGCGCTCTACAACGACGAGGCCGACATCCAGGCGCTGCTCGACGGGCTGCATTTCGTGCTGAAAGAACTGGCATGAACGACAATAATTCCCTCTACCAGGAGGCCATCAAGCAGTTTGCCAAGGCTGCCCACGGCCATGGGCAGTTGCAGCATGCGACGGGCGCAGCGCAGTTGGACAACCCGCTTTGCGGCGATCGGGTTGCCATGCAGGTGGCCGTGACCTCGGGGCACATCGCCGCCGTCGCCCATGCCAGCAAAGGATGCCTGCTCTGCCGCGCGGCAGCGGCGGTAATCGGCTTGCGCGCCGTCGGGCAGAGCGAGGCCGGCATCGCCTCAGTCACCGAAGCCCTCGAGCGCATGCTGAAAAGCGGTGAGCCGCTGCCAGCCGTCTGGCCGGAACTCGCCATGTTCGAGCCGGCGCGCGCCCATGCCAGCCGGCACCGCTGCATCCTGCTGCCCTTTCGTGCCCTGCTTGCCGCACTGCAGAGCGCCCCGTCATCCGCTGCCGCAGATCGACCGGCAGTTCCATGACGACCCACTACGGATCTACTTACAGCGAGAACAAGCGTGCCCACAGATAAGCAGCGCGAACCGGTACATACCCGTCAGATAACGTGTCGCGCTTTCCGTCTGGAGAACGGATGGCTTGAAATCGAGGCGACGCTGAGCGACGAAAAAGGCCAGGAAGTGGCTTTCCGCTCCCGTCCGCCGGTGTTGCCCGGGCAGTACATGCACCATATGTCCTTGTCGATGACTATCGACAGCGACTACCTCATACACGATGTCACGGCGCAAACCATGCAAGCGCCCTGGGCCATGTGCGGCGCCACCGACGACGCCTACCGGCGGCTGGTCGGCTTGCATATCGGACCGGGTTTTTCGCAGCGCATGAGGGAAATCCTGGGCGGAGTCCAAGGCTGCACCCATGTTACGGAACTGGTTTCCCAGATCGCCAACACCTATATGCAGGCCTCATGGCCCGACCGCATGGCCCGGCAAATGAGCGTGGATCATGACCCGCGGCGCTGGCCCGACAAGACTACGCTGAGCTTCGTCAATCATTGCCATGCCTGGCGTCAGGACGGCGAGACGCTGGTTCAGGAATATCCAGAATTGTTGCCGCCGCAACAATAGATGCTTGCGGCATGATGGCCTGGTCTGATCGCCGGACCGGTAAGCGGCGAACTGTCATGGCGAGCCGGTTGCAGGCAGCCATGACGGGCGCGGCCTGGATCAGGCAGAAGCTTGATCCAACGTCCTGTGCAAGCTGGCAAACAACTCGTCGGGATTGAAGGGCTTGACCAGGAATTCATTCATCCCTGCGGCAAGGCACTTCGCCTTGTCCTCGGCATAGGCATTGGCCGTCATGGCAATGATGGGTGTTTTCCCGTAGCCGGGCATCAAACGTATTTGCCGCGCCGCATCCAGTCCGTTCACATTCGGCATCTGCATATCCAGGAAGATCGCCGCATAGTCAGTCTTTCCTGCCATGAGCAGCGCTTCCGCACCGTCCTCTGCCGTATCGACCAGGATGCCGATGTCCTCGAGCAGCATCTTGGTGATTTCCCTGTTGATCGGCTCGTCGTCGGCGACCAGAATGCGGCTGCCCTGGCAACGCTGCCGGAGCAGCAACTCGACATCGACCTGCGTCGCCGCCTGCCTGGCGACCGTCTCCGTGCTTTTTTTCAGTCGCAGGCTGAACGAGAAGGTACTCCCCGCCCCGACCTGGCTTTCGACCCGGATTTGGCCGCCCATCGCTTCGGCCAGCCGTTTGCTTATGGCCAGCCCGAGCCCGGTTCCGCCGTATTTGCGCGTTATCGATCCATCCGCCTGCTCGAAGGGGTCGAAGACACGCTTTTGAATTTCTGCGGGTATGCCGATTCCTGTGTCGCGTACATCGAAGCGCAGCAGGACATCGCGCGGATTCTCCTCGGCGACCAGTACGCGAACGCTTACCGAGCCCTCGGCGGTGAACTTGATGGCATTGCTGGCCAGGTTGGTGAGGATCTGCCCTAGCCGCAGGGGGTCTCCCAGCAGTTGCATTGCGGCCAGATCAGGATCGATGTCGATGCTTAGCGTGAGGCCTTTTTCACGTGCATTTCCAGCGTTGAGGATGGTCAGGTTCTCCAGAACCGCAGCCAGATGGAAGGGGGCCAGTTCCAGAGTGAGACGCTCGGCCTCGATCTTGGCGATGTCGAGTATGTCGTTGATGATGCCGACCAGGCGCTGCGTGGATTGTTCCACCTTGGCCAGTTGATCTTTTTGCTTGGGGTCGGTGGCCCGGCGCATCGCCAGACCGGTCATGCCCATGATGCCGTTCATGGGGGTACGCAGTTCATGGCTCATGTTGGCGAGGAAAATCGTCTTGGCGCGGTTGGCTGCTTCGGCGGCTTCCTTGGCGATGTTCAAGGCAGCGGTGCGCTCTTCGACCAGCGCTTCAAGATGATTCCTGTGCCGGTCAAGTTCAGCTTCGGCAAGCTTGCGCGCGGTAATGTCGATCCGGTTGCCGACGATGAAGCCGCTGGCCGTGCGGGATTCGACTATAAGCAACCAGCGGCCGTCGCCAAGGAGTTGTTCGTGCTGGGCACCGTTTGCGGCCTGATGGGTTCTTACCCGTTCTTTCACCCATTCGTCGATGCGACCGACAGCGTCCGTGTATTGCCCGCGTTCCGCGCCCTTGCGAACAATCTCCTCGAATGTGGCACCTTGAACAATAAGGTCACGGCTGGTGTTGTAGAGACTCCGGTAGGCTTCATTGCAGATTATCAGGCGGTCATTTTCGTCGTAGATGGTAAAGCCTTGCGCAATGCTGCTTATGGATTCCTCAAGCAGGCGATTCGCCTTGCTGGCCGCGAGTTCGGCCTGCTTGCGCTCGGTGATGTCTATGCAGGAGCCGATGAAACCCATGAAGCTGCCCTGATCGTCATGGCGCGGCACACCCTTGGCGACCAGCCAGCGATATTCACCGTCGAAGCGGCGCAACCGGTATTCCAGGACGAACTCCCGCCGCGCATCGAAGGCGCCCACGTAGCTGTCCCGGCATCGCTGCACGTCATCCGGGTAAACCCCCGCGGTCCAGCCGCTGCCCATCTCCTGGTCAAGGCGGCGCCCGGTGAAATCCAGCCAGACCTTGTTGACGTAGTTGCACAGCCTGTCCTCGTCCAGGATCCAGATGAGTACCGGTGCGCTGTCTGCCATGGCGCGGAAACGGGCTTCGCTTTCCGTCAGCAATTTCTCGCGACCGCGAATCGCTTCGGTAAGTTCGTCGGCGATGCGGGCGGCGTTGGTTCGCGTGTTGATCACGGAGAGCATCAGGCCGAACAGCACTCCGCTGAGCGCAATGCCGCCGATCAAGGCCGCCCATGCGTGTGCGTAGCTGATCCCGGTTGCTGATGCGGCGTGATCAAACACCAGCAGCCACTGACGGCCGTTGAAGTCGATCTTGCGGTGCTGATGGAACAGCGGATTCAGTTCGGCGGCCGTGTCGGCCTTGCTGTAGTAGAGCATCGAGGCCGGCGCTTCCTGAACGCCGTCATAAATCCGCAACTCAATGACTTTGCCTTCCTGGCGGGTCCAGTTCGCAAGAATTCCGCCCATCAGGTCATTCATTCGGTAGGGGCTGTAAGCCCAGCCGATCAGTGCCGCGCGTCGCTGCTCGAGCGTATTCGTCGCTTCGCCGTTGCGATACACGGGAACGTACATGAGGGTTCCGGCCTGGACTTCCTTGGCGGTCTCCTGCACCAGTTCGACCTTGCCCGACAGAGCCGCTTCGCCGCTGTCGCGCGCCTGCTCCATGGCGGCGCGCCGGATCGGTTCGGAGAACATGTCGAAGCCGAAAGCGCGCAGGTTGCGGTCGCGAAACGGTTCGAGGTAGATGATGGAGGTGTAGATGGCGCGCTCGCCGGGCGGCCGCACGCTGTAGGCGGGAAATCCCTCGCCGCGGACCCGGGCAATGTGGGCGGCGAGTTGATCCGGGGCAATGACTTGTGCGAAGCCGATGCCCTGCACGCCGGGGACGATTTCCTCCGGCCGCAGTGTTGCGACGTAGTCCCGCCACTGACGACGATCGACAATTTTCGCTCCCGTAAAAAGAGCGGCGCCGCCGCGAAGGATCAGCGCATAGGCGCCAAGGCGCTCCTGAATCTTGAGAGTGACCTGATCGCAGGAAAAGGCAAATTGCCTCAGCGCATCTTCTTCAATGCCCTGCTTGACCTGAATGCCGGCGAAAACGGCTGCCAGCAGACCGGCGCCGAGGATTGCCCAGGCGGGGGCCGTTTTCCTTGAGAGAGCGCCCGTCATCGGCCTGCCGCGCAGCGGGACCCGGCGACGATGGCAGCGCCATGCCTGCTGGAGTTCACTGCTCGCTTATTGGTTGGCACGGGATCCCTTTGCGACAATCTGCGGTCACGCTCTGACCAGAATAATACCCCTTATCATGTTAGCGTTTTCTGGGTGCGCCGCTTCCTTCACGCCCGTGCGCCACCCGGCTACTTCGTTTTGCTGAAATCCGGCGGGCGTTTTTCCTTGAATGCCGTGATGCCTTCGCGGGCGGCTCCGGTGCAGGCCGAGCGGCCGAAGGCCTTGTAGCCGACTTCCAGTCCGGCGGCAAAGCTCGGCGCGGCAGCGGCTTCGCGGATGGCCTGTTCGATGAGGGCTATGCACTCCCGGCTCAGCACCTGGCCGCCGGCCGATCTGGCCTCGACGGGCTGGATGCTGACGGCGACGGGGGCGTCAGCAACCGGCGTGATGCGGCCCGACAGTTCGCCTACGCGAGTCACGGCAAGTCTGATCAGGGACGGATAGTCATCGGCCAGCGCATCGACCACGCCCAGTTCTTGAGCGCGGCTTGCCTTGAGGCGTTCCGCCTGGCGCAGCATGGCGTTGAAGGTTCCGGCAGCCTGCGGCCAGCGGCGATAGGGCACCACCATGGCACCGATGCCCGGCACGATGCCCAGTGTGACCTCCGGAAGTTGCAGCCAGGCGCGCTGCAACGCCACGATGCCGTGGCAGCGCATCGCCAGTTCGAGCCCGCCGCCCAGTGCCATGCCGTTGAGCGCTGCGACCACGGGCTTTTTCATCCGGTCCAGATGCACCAGCAGGCGCGAGCAGTCGCGCGCGTACTGCTCTGAGGCCGCGGCATCGTCCAGCATGCCGGTGAAGCGGCCTATGTCGGCACCGGCGCAGAAGGCGCGTGTGCCGTAGCCGGTGAGGACAAACCCGGTGACAGCGGAGTCATTTTCGAAACGCCGGATGACCGAGAGGATTTCATCGGTCATCGCGTCGTGCAGCGCGTTCATGGCTTCAGGCCGGCGCAGGGTGATGACTTTCACGCCGTCAAGGTCATCGACCAGAATGTGGCGCAGAAAATCCTGATAGGCGTCAAAACCACGCTTCGGCATCGGCATGCCGGGACGCTCGTCGCGCAGGCGCATCAGCGCGCGCCCGGTGGTCTGTTCGCCCAGTCGCTGCATGAGGTCGAGCGGTCCGTTCTTGAAGCCCAGCGCCAGCCGGCAGCCCAGATCGAGATCGGCGGCGTCGCCGATCTCGCGGTCGACGATGTCTACGCTCTGCGAGAACAGGATGCCGAGCAGGCGCTCGCGGATGGCCTGGGCGGTGATCGCAGCCACTTCGACGCGCTTGCCGGGCGACACCGTTATCCATGTGTCAACCGAGCGGAATATGGTCGCCGGTCGATAGTGCTCTCCTTCTTCTTCGGCCTGCAGCGTGTTGGTCTCGGTGATGATCGGATTGCCGCGCGCCATGTTGAGCACGAAGAAAGGGCCGGCATGGACGAACTCGGCGGCGACGCTGTCGACTTCGGCGGCGGTGGCGCGGTCGAGCAGCATGGCCGACTCGTTGCACCAGTTGTCGAAAATCCGGTCGAGCATGAAGCAGGCGACGTCGGCGGTAACCAGCGGCACCTTGCCGGTCATGCAGAACACCCAGCGCAGATACTCCACCATGGCCGGATCGGCCTCCTGCCAGCGGATGACTTCGACCGCCGGATTGCGCCAGGCCGGGGCGAAGAAATGCGTCACGGTGGCCCGCTGCTTGTTCTTCATCTGCGAGAAAATCTGTGCTGCGGGCAGGGAACTGGTATTCGAGGTGATCAGCGCGTCGGCCCGCACCACCGCCTCGATCTGGGCGAAGATCTTGCGCTTGAGGGACAGATTTTCCGTGGCTGCCTCGATGACCCAGTCGCAGTCGGCAATGTCCGCATAGCTGAGGGTGCCGACCACGTTGCCGGTCACCGCCGCTGCATCGGCTTCGCTCATCTTGCCCTTGGCCACGGCCTTTTTCGAATAGTCCTGAAAGCGCAGCAAGGCGCTGTCCACGGCTTTTTGCGAAACATCGACGAGATAGAGTTTGAGGCCGGGCAATGCGCTCTTGAGGTAATAGCCGATGTCGGGGCCGATGGTGCCGGCGCCGATGACGGCGATGGCGCGGGGGAGGGCGCGGTCAGGCGCGGCCAGCAGCGGATTGGCGAAGGATAGGGTCATGATGGGATCCGGTTGGTGTATGCGGTATACAACCGAAATTATCTATCAATATCGGCGGTGGCACAATCGCCCGGACGCATTGCAGGAGTTGCCGCAGCGGTCGATGCAGTCTTTCGAATCGCCGCGCCGTCAGATCCGGCTCGTCACGCCTGACCGAATTTCTCGAACAGGCCTTTTACCGCCTCGCGCTCGCCGCGAACACGCAGAAACGCGCCGTCGGCGTCGGCGCGCTCCTCCAGCACTTCGCAGCGCGCGAAGATATCGCCGCGCTGCTGCTGTGCCGACCAGGGCAGGAACAGTTCGGCCTCGACCAGTCCCTCGCGGAAGAACGCGACTATTGCCTCGCGCAGCAAAGCCACGTCGCCGGCGCGGCGCGCGCTCATCACGAGGCAATCCGGGTAAGCCGCGCGCAGTTCCGCCTCGCGTCCGGCTTGCGCCGTTGCGTCGCCGACATGGTCGATCTTGTTGAAGATGCGAATGCGCGGCACGCTCTGCGCGCCGATTTCGCCTATGACCTTGTCGGTGACGGCCAGTTGCCGTTCAAATCCGGCATCGCTGGCGTCGATTACGTGGAGCAGCAGCGAGGCGTCGAGCGCCTCTTCGAGGGTTGACTTGAACGAGGCCACCAGCCCGTGCGGCAGGTTCTTGATGAAGCCGACCGTGTCGCTGACCAGCACGCGCGGCCGGCTTTCCGGCTGCAGGGCGCGCACGGTGGTGTCGAGGGTGGCGAACAACTTGTTCTCGACCAGCACCTCGCTTCCGGTGAGGGCCCGCATCAGGGTCGACTTGCCGGCATTGGTGTAGCCGATCAGCGCCACGTTGGCGAGCCCCTGGCGCTCTTGCCGCCGTGCGCGCTGCGTTTTGCGCTCGACTTCCATCGCGGCGATCTCTTTCTGCAGTTCGGCGATGCGGTCGCGAATCTTGCGCCGGTCCAGTTCGGTGTGCGATTCGCCGGCGCCGCGGCCGCCGGTACCGCTGCGCTGCCGGCCTTGCGGCCCGGCGAGTTTGGCTGCCTCGCGCAGGCGCGGCGCCATGTAGCCGAGGCGGGCGATCTCCACCTGGGCGCGTGCGGCACGGGACTTGGCGTGACGGTGGAATATCTCGAGGATGACCATGGTGCGGTCCATCACTTCGCAGCCGAGCTCCTTTTCCAGGTTGCGTGCCTGCGAAGGCGAGATCTCGTGGTCGACAAAGATGGCGTCGATCGTGCCGGCCTCGGGATCGGCGGCCGCCTGCGGGGCTTTTTCAAAGGCGCCGGGCGCGGGCTCGCTGTCGATGAAAACGCGCATCTCCTCGCGCTTGCCGGTGCCGAGATAGGCGGTGGCGTCGAAACTGGACCGTTTCTGGGTGAAGGTGGCGGTGATCTCGTAACCCAGCGTCTTGGCCAGATCGCGCAGTTCGGCGAGCGAGGCTTCGAACTCGACGTCGCTGACGTTGGGCAGTTGCACGGACGCCACGACGGCGTATTTCGGCTTCTCTTTGGCTTCTTTTTGCATTCGGGGATTGCCGCTCTCGACGGGGTGAAGCCGGATAGTAACCGCCATTGCGATGGCCGCCGGCATTGAACGCGGGACCGCGTGCGGTCTCTCAGCCGGTAGCGACCCAGTCTGCGGCGACCTGCAAGGCCGCCCGCAGCGATTGTTGCGCCGAGCCGCTGAGGGCTTCACCGAGCTCGAAACGTTCGCCGCGGATCGCCAGCAGCCAACACGGCGGCGGCTCGCCGTCCTCGATGTCGGCATACACCTTCAGCACCGCCTGCGGACTCATGGCATGCGTTGTGAAGCTGGCGTCTTTGGCCGCCGCAATGCGCTGCAGCGAACAGGGCGCCGGCGCGTCGAGGCTGGCATCAACGAACAGCACGCGGCGGCGTCCCTGCAGGTCCAGCGCATGCTCGACCTGCAGCTGGAAATCGGTCAGACATTCGACCGCGCCCCATTCCGGATGCAGCGCAGCGAGGGCTTCGAAGTGCTCGACGAACAGCGGCCCCAGAGCGTCGTCGCCGCGACTCGGATTGCCCCAGCCGAAGACCAGGGTCGGCGCGATCAAGGAATTTCGCGCGTCAGTCCGCGCTGATCGCGCGTCACCGCGTCGCTCACCGCGCCATCGGCGTCGACGATGCTGACTTGCAGCGGCATCTGGCCCAGCGCGTGGGTGGCGCAGGACAGGCAGGGATCGAAGGCGCGGATGGCGACTTCGATGTGGTTGAGCAGGCCTTCCGTGATTTCCTTGCCGTTGAGGTACTTTTTCGCCACTTCCCGCACGGCCGTATTCATCGCCTGATTGTTGTGCGTGGTCGATACGATCAGGTTGGCGCGGATCACCTGATCGTTTTCATCGACGCGGTAATGGTGGATCAGCGTACCGCGCGGCGCTTCGATGACGCCGACGCCGCGTTCCTGACGCTCACCGCTGGCCATCAGGTCATGGCCGGTGACGTCGTCGTCGTGCAGCAGGTCCTTGATGCTCTCGGCGGCGTGCAGCATCTCGATCATGCGCGCCCAGTGGTAGCCCAGCGTCGCGCCGGCGGCGCTGCCATTGTCGTAGGCGACGAATTCCTGGCGTTCCTTGTCGGCCAGCGGGGTGGGGATGCTGTCGCAGTGGGTGACCCGCGTCAGCGGCCCGACCCGGTAGGAGCCGTCCTCGGGCCCCAGCGACTTGAAGAAGGGGAACTTCATGTAGGACCACGGCTTGACGTCTTCGGCGATGACATCCCAATAGCGGCCGTAGTCATAGTGGTCGAACAGCGTGTTGCCGCCGGCATCGCGTGCGCGCAATCCGCCGTGGTAAAGATCCATCGCACCATCGGCCCGCACCAGACACATGCCGGCGGAACGGAAGCGGCCGAATTCGTTGTATTCGGCGAGGTTCTGCTCGAACAGCTGGCGAATCATGCCTACGGCCTCGCGGCTCCAGACCACCATCTGGTAGATGCCCTTGAGCAGTTCGGCGCGTTCTTCGAGCGACAGTGACTTGTTGACGCCGCCGGGGATGGAGCCCGTGCCATGCACCCGTTTGCCGGCCGTCATGCGGATCACTTCCTGGCCGTACTTCCTCAGCAGGACCCCTTTCGTGGCGATTTCCGGATGCGCGGCGATGACTCCGACGACGTTGCGCGCGGCGACGTCGGAACCGAAGCCGAACAGCAGGTCCGGCGACGACAGGTGGAAGAAGTGCAGGGCGTGCGACTGCAGAATCTGGCCGTAGTGCATCAGGCGGCGGATCTTTTCGGCGGTCGGCGTCAACTGCTTGACGCCCAGCATCATGTCCATGGCCTTCGATGCCGCCAGATGGTGGGAGACCGGACAGATGCCGCACAAACGTTGCACCATCACCGGGACTTCCCAGTAGGGACGACCCTGGATGAACTTCTCGAAGCCGCGGAATTCGACGATGTGCAGGCGCACCTGATGCACCTTGTTGTCAGCGTCGAGCAGGATCGTCACCTTGCCGTGGCCCTCCACCCGGGAGACCGGATCGATGGCGACACGGCGGAGATTTTCGGGGGAGACGGCGGTTTCAAGTTCGAAAGTCATGGTGTAAACCTTTTTTAGCCACAGAGGGCACAGAGAAAGGCGAGGAGCAGGGTTTTCCTCTGAGTCCTCTGTGGCTCATGGTTTTGAATTCAATCGTAATGCAGCAGGCCGTGACCGAGATTCGGTGTGCGTCCGGCCAACAGGTCGGTCAGCAGCTTCCAGATGGCATCGGCGGGCGGCGGGCAGCCGGGCAGGAAGTAGTCGACCTTGACCACTTCATGGAGCGGATGCACCTTGTTGAGCGGCAGAGGCAGTTCCGGGTCGTTGGGAATGCCGCCGTGGGTCACCAGGTATTCGGTCTGGTACACCTCTTCCAGCACATCGCGCAGGTCGAGGTGGTTGCGCTGCGCCGGCAAGCCACCGTTGATGGCGCAGGCGCCGAGGGCGAGCAGGATCTTGCAGTTCTTGCGGAACTCGCGCAGCACATGGACGTTCTCGGCATTGCACAGTCCGCCCTCGATGATGCCGAGGTCGCAGGGGCCGCAATGCTTGATGTCGGTCAGCGGCGAACGGTCGAATTCGATCAGGTCCAGTAGTTTCAGGATGCGCTCGTCGATATCGAGAATCGACATGTGGCAGCCGAAGCAACCGGCCAGGCTGGCGGTAGCGACGCGCAGTTTTCGCGGTGGAGCGATGGGGGCGTTCATGGCGTTTTCACCTTGACCTGTTCGCTGATCGGCGCCAGGTCATACTTGCGCTGGCCGATCGGCACGGCGAAGCCCCTGCGCTTGGGCAGTATCACGCCCACCGGGCAGATGCTCGCGGCGCGGTCGGTAACGGCGAAACCGGTATCGGCGAGACGGCCCGATTCGCTGCTGATGTGCACCCTTCGCCCGAGCAGCCCGCGGCCGCCCATGTAGAAGACGTTCTTGCCGTCGACGTCGCGCGATGCGGCGACACACAACCCGCACATGATGCAGCGGTTGAAGTCGAGCAGCACATCCGGATGCGAGGCGTCTACCGGACGGTCGGGATAGAACATGTCGAAATGCGGCGACATCATCTTCAGTTCGTAGGCTGTTGCCTGCAAGCTGCAGTCGCCGCTCTTCTCGCACGAGGGACAGAAGTGGTTGCCTTCGACGAAGAGCATCTGTAGCAGCGTGCGGCGTTTGTCGTCGATCTCGGCGGTCCGGTTTTCGACTTCCATGCCGACCTGAGCCTCCATGGTGCAACTGGAACCGAAGCGGCCATTGACCTTGACCGTGCACAGCTTGCAGGAGCCGTTGACCTGAAAGTCTGGATGCCAGCACAGGTGGGGGATGTAGGTGCCGGCGGCCACTGCCGCCTGCATGATGGTCTGGCCCGGCGTGAAGGGGATTTCCTCGCCGTCAAGGTGGAATGTGGTGGTCGCATTCATGCTTCGGCCTCATCGGGAAAGTGCGCGCCGGCATCATCGCGGCCGGTCATCTGGCGCGCCTGCGACAGCGCGGCATCGAGGTCGAAGGCAGGTTCGTAATTGAGCGACATGAGCCGGTGCTCGTAAGCCGGCCGGAACTTGTTGAGCGTGTCGAATACCGGGTTGCAGGCGGAATTGCCCAGGCCGCAATGGCTGGCACCCTGCAGCAGGCGATGCAGTTTGAACAGTTCGTCGATGTCGTAAGGCGAGCCGTGCTTGCGCGCGATCTTGTCCATCAGGTTCCTGACCAGCGTCGTGCCGACCCGGCAGGGGGTGCAGAAGCCGCAGGATTCATGTGCGAAGAAGTGGGCGAAGTTGCGCGCCACCTCGAACATGTCGCGGGTCTCGTCGAAGACCATGAAGGCGCCCGCGGTCGGGATGTCCTCGAAGGCAATTCTGCGGTCGAACTCGGCTTCCGCCAGGCAAATCCCCGACGGGCCGGAGATTTGCACCGCCTGGTAATCCGAGGCGCCGCAGTCTTCCAACACCTGGCGCACGGTAGTGCCGTAAGGGTATTCGTAAATGCCCGGCCGTTCGCAGTCGCCGCTCACCGACAGGATCTTGCTGCCCGTCGATTTCTCTGTGCCGTGCGCGGCGTACCAGTCGCTGCCGTGGGTGGCAATCAGGCAGGCGGCGGCCAGCGTCTCGACGTTGTTGACCGTGGTCGGCTGGTCGAGGTAACCGCGCGTGACGGGGAAGGGCGGCCGGATGCGGGGGCGACCCGGCTTGCCCTCCAGCGATTCGATCAGGGCCGATTCTTCGCCGCAGATGTAGGCGCCGGCGCCGAGGTGGATTTCAATATCGAATTCGAAGGCCGTGCCGAGGATATTGGAACCCAGCAGGTTTGCTCTGCGCCTGGCCTCCAGCGCCGCTTGCAGGGGTTCAAGCAGGTAGCGGTATTCGCCGCGCAGGTAGAGCAGGCCCTTTTTTGCGCCGACCACCAGGCCGGCGATGCTCATGCCCTCGAACACCAGGCTGGAATACGAGTTCAGCAGAACCCGGTCCTTGAAGGTGCCCGGCTCGCCTTCATCGGCATTGCAGACGACATAACGGGCGGGATCGGCACCGTGTCCGGCGGCACTGCGGCAGGCTTCCCATTTCTGGCCGGTGCTGAAGCCGGCACCGCCGCGGCCGCGCAGGCGGGCAGATTTGATCTCGGCCAGCATCCCCTGCGGGCCGCGTTCCAGCGCCGCGGCCAGAGCCTGACCGGGAACCAGACCGTGATCGAGAAGAATGTCCTTGCGCCGGATATTGTCCTCGATCGCAAACCACTCGGCCGGCCATTCGGCGACCGGTGTTTCGCTGCGGATCAGACTGACCATCTCGCCTACTCGAGCCTGCGTCATGCGCGTCACGGCACGGGAGTTCACCAGCAGCGCCGGGCCCTGGTCGCACATGCCGGTGCAGGATGTGGTATCGACGCTGACCAGGCCGTCTTCCGAAACGCGCCCGGGCTCCAGCCACAGCTTCTTGCACATGGCGCTCATCAGGTCGCTGCTGCCCAGCATGCGATCGGTGATGTTGTCACTCCACAAGACGCGGAAGCGCCCCATCGGCCGCGTGTAAAAAAAACTGTAAAAGTCGGCGGTGCCCTCCACCTTGGCGCGCGGCCAGGCGATGGCTCCGGCAATGGCGGTCAGCGTGGCCGGCGAAAGCCAGCCAAGCTGTTCCTGTATCTCGCGCAGAATCTGCATGAGCCGCGTGCCGTCGCGGCGATGGCGGTCAAGAACGGCGTCGATCAGATCGGTTTCGGACATGGCAGGAACCTCGGGGGACGATGATACCGATGCGCGCACGGCTAGTGCGATGCAGCATATGCTTATAGTGTTATGGCAATTTAATCTGGGTCAACCTTTTGGTTGCCGCCGCCGCGTTTTTTGCCGCCACGGCGTGGCGCCGGCCGGCGCTGCAACCATGCCCTTGCGCGAACGGGGCCAGGGGCCGGCAATGAAACATTTGCACCGAAAATGCTGCTGATTTTTTTCATTTCGACTGCTATTCTCATGCCGCTCTGCTACGATTTAGCCTCATGTGTGACGCTGCAAAAGAATGCGTGCAATGATTTCCAGTGCGGCCGGCGGGATAGACGCCGGGCGTAGGCATCAACGAAGGAATGTGGAACCTCCCGAATCATGAGCGATGCCCCTGTGTCCGACGATGAACGATTCCGCCGCTGCCTTGAAATACAGCGGCGGGTAAGTTCGGAGCGCAACCTCGGCCGCCTTGCCAAGGTCGTGATGAGCGAAATCACTGCACTTCTCGGCGCCGATCGCAGCACCCTGTTCCTGTTCGACTGGGATACCATGGAGTTGCGCGCCGATTTTGCCGAAGGGGTCGAGGGGCGCGCCCTGGTGGTGCCGATCCGCATGGGAATTGTGGGGACGGCGATCCTGCGCCGCGAGATCATCAACGTCTCCAATGCCTACGCCTCGCCCTATTTCAACGCCGAGTTCGACTCCATGTTGGGCTACCGCACGGAAAGCCTGCTGGCTGCCCCGTTATTCGGATCCGATGGGCGCGTTCTGGGTGGTCTGGAGTTGATCAACCACGACGCCGGGCACTTCTCTGCGGATGACGAGGCCGTGATGCAGCCGCATGCGGCACGCCTGGCGCGCCTGATCGCAGAAGGCGCCGCCGATGTCGCGGCGGTTGCCGCCGGTATCGCTGCCGTGCGCACCCAGGTGGGCTGTGATCGCGGCACGCTGTTCGTGCTGGAGGAAGGCAGCGGCAGGTTGATGGCGATCCATGCCGACGGCAGCGATGCCGGCGCCATGTCGCTCAGCGTGAAACTCGGCATCGCCGGCCTGACGGCAGTGGCGGGGCGCAGCATGCGCATCGCCGAAGCCTGGGACGATCCGCGCTTCGACCGGAGTGTCGACGAGGCCACGGGCTACCGGACCCGCTCCATGTTGTGCGTACCCCTGAAGAACGCGGCGGGTGAATCGGTCGGCGTCGTGCAGGCCATCAACAAGCACATTGGCCTGTTCTCCGAGGACGACCTGGCGACACTGGAGGCGGTGGCCGGGATCGTGGCGATTGCCATCGAGAACGCCGTGATGTTTGCCGATCAGGAACGTCAGTTCGACAGCATGCTCAATGTCATGGCGGCCTCGATCGATGCCAAGGACGGACTGACGGCAGGCCATTCCAACAATGTCTCGCTGCATGCCGTCGCCATCGGTCGCGAACTCGGCTTCAACAGAGAGGAACTCAACCTGCTGCGAGTCGCAGCGGTTCTTCACGATTACGGCAAGATCGGCATCGACGACAGTGTGCTGAAGAAGCAGGGGCGTCTCGACGCCGCCGAGTACGCGCACATGAAGATGCATGCCCAGTTGAGCGAGGACATCCTGACGCGCATACACTTCTCCCGGAAGTACCGCAATGTGGCGGTGATAGCAGCCTCTCATCACGAATGCCTGGACGGCAGCGGCTATCCGCACGGCCTCACCGAGCGCGAGATCCCGTTCATGGCAAAGATCCTGACGGTGGCCGACGTCTTCGAGGCATTGACCGCCGACCGTCATTACCGCAAGAGAATGAGCCGCGAAGAGGCTCTCGAGATAATCGATGCAGGTGCCGGCACGCGTTTCGACCGCCATGTGATTGCTGCCTTGCGGCGCAGCCTGGGTCTGCCGGCAAAGGCGGCGGCCAAGCTTGACGCGGGCCAAGGCCATGCTTCAGGGGCGGGCGGCACGGCTTCCCGGCATTAAGCGCATCGACCGCGGCGACGCCTGAGGATCCCTCCTGACAATGGTTTTCGACAGTCCTTTTGCCGCGCTGGGCAATATTAGCGACACGGAAGAGGTGCAGGCGCAGGTGGGCACGATAGTCCGTGCCTTCGCGCCGGATCACGACCTGCAGCGGCTGGCCGGTGCGTTCAAACTGCTGGCTCGTGCATTTGACGGCGACCTGCCCGGCTATCAGCAGTTGCAGACGCCTTATCACAACCGCAGCCATGCCAACGAGGTGGTGATGTGCGCCGCCCGCATGCTGCACGGCCTGCATCTGGCCGGACAGGGGCTTGATGCCGATCACATCGACGCCGCGCTGATCGGCGCCCTGATGCATGACGTCGGCTACCTGATGAAGTACGACGAGGCCGGCGGCAGCGGGGCACAGTTCACCGATACTCATGTTCTGCGGGGAGCGGACTTCGCCCGAACCCACCTTCTCGATTTGCCGGCAGATGTGCTCGAGACCACGATCAGGGTGATCCTGCTTACCGACCACCGCAAGGCCCCTGACTTGATCAAGTTCGACAGCCGGCAGCAGCAACGGGCCGCTTACGTCACCGCCACCGCCGACCTGATCGGGCAGATGGCGAACCGCGAATACCTGGAGCGCTTGCTGCTGCTGTATTTCGAATTCGAGGAGGCGCAGATGGGGGGCTTTGCCGACGTCCACGACCTGCTGGAGAAGACCAGCGACTTTTACCGTGTCACCAAGATCCGGCTCGATCGGGATCTGAACGGCCTTTCCACGCATCTGACGCGGCATTTCAGCCAGCAGCAGGGCGCCGGCCGGAATTTTTATACGGAATCGATAGAGCGCAACCTTGATTATCTGGAGCGCGTGGTGAGGATGGAAAGGCAGCGCCGGCTGGAGTGCCTGAAGCGCGGCGGCATAGTCGAATCGGTGCTCGAAACGAAAGGCAGGCTCTAGTGTGGAGCGCATAACGATTTCCCTTGATGCCGATCTGGCAGCGGAGTTCGACCGGCTGATTGCCGAACGCGGCTATCAAAACCGTTCCGAGGCGGTGCGCGATCTGCTGCGTGCGCATCTTGAGCAGGCACGCCAGAAGCGTGGCGAGGCGACGCACTGCGTCGCCAATCTGTCCTACGTCTACAACCATCACGAGCGCGACCTGGCTGAACGCCTGACGGCTTTGCAGCATGGCCAGCATGACCTTACGGTGGCGAGCCTGCACGCCCATCTCGATCACGAGAATTGTCTTGAAAGCGTCATCCTGAGAGGGCCGACGGCTGCGGTCAGAATATTTTCCGACGCACTGATCGCCGAGCGCGGGGTGCGTCACGGGCAACTCAACCTGATCGACGTCGAGCTCGATTCCGGTCGCGAGCATCATCACGGCTACGTCCCTGCAGGGCGGGCTCGCGGCCATGTACATCTGAAGCCCAAGACCTGACGCCGGCACGCGGCCGCGTGGATCCGGCCCTGCATCTCATGCAGTCATGCAAGGCACCGGCGCGCAAAGCATTGCCTGGAAGTGTGCCGTTATGTGCTAAGGTCGCCGCCCCATGACCGTCCGCCCCTTCTCTTGAATGACTGTTAATTCCTCCTCCGGCCACCACCTTCTGGACAAGTGTCCCGGATTGTTCACCGGCGCGACATTGCAGCGCGGCCATGCTTACGCCGCGCAGGGTCGCGTGCGGGTAAAGCGTGTGGAACGGGCGCCCGGCGAAATTCATGTCGAAGCCGACGTCCAGGGCACGCGCAAGCATCCCTATGAGGTTGATGTCTGGCTGGAGGTGGACCGCGACGGCGCGATTCTGGGCGTCGATAACGTTTGCATGTGCCCGCTGCAGCAGAACTGCAAGCACGTGGTGGCGGTGCTGCTCAGCCTGGGCGAAATGACGGATATCGGAAGTCTTGCTGACGCCAACGCTCCGTCGCGGCATCAGACCGAATTTCCGGAACCCAGCGCGGCGACGCTCGATTGGCTGGACTCCCTGAACGAGCAGGTGACGCAGAAGCCGGTTGCAAGAACTTCCCCGTCACGTGTGGTTTATCTGTTGCGGCCGGACAGTCCCCCCAGCCTCAGCCTGGGCAAGAGTCGTCCCTTGAAGAAAGGCGGCTTCGGCAAGCCGGCGGTGTACCGTCCGCAGCCCTATGACCTCGGCAGCGCCCGCAGTCATCGCGAATTCATTCTCGACGAGGATATTCCGCCTCTGCGCCTGTTTCTGGCTCTGCAGGCCGGCGGCGGCTATTTCTACAATGAAGCCGTAGACCTCGGCGGCGAGACCGGATCGCTGTTGCTGCGTCTGGCACTACGCACGGGAAGGCTGTATCTCGATCAACTGGTGGAACAGCCTCTCGCATCCGCTCCGCCAAGGCAGCTCAATCTGTTGTGGGCACACAATCCGGCCGGTCTGCAGCAACTGACTTTCGACCTGCCGGCGGGATTGCAGATGATCCCGACCTGGCCGCCGTTCTATCTCGACCCGGTGGCTCGCGTTGTCGGCGAACTGCAATCGGACCTGTCCGCCCATCTGCTGCAGCGACTCATGACGGCGCCACCGCTGAATGAAGCCGACGCGCCGCTGGTGCGCCAGCAGTTGGCCCAGATCGCGCGCGAGCGGCACCTAGCCCTGCCGCTTCCCGATGCGCCGGAAGCATTGGCGGCGGGCAAGCCTGTGGCGCGCCTGCTGCTCACTCAGGGGCGTTTCCGTCACATGAACATGAGTCGCCTGCACGATGATCTGGCGATTGCGGTGCTGTATTTCGACTATCCGGAGCATCTGACAGTGGCCGGGGCGGAGCGGCCTTCACCATTCATGCGGCAGCGGGCAGGCGGAAAGTGGCAGACCTTGCAGCGCGACCTCGAAGCGGAAAGTGAAGTCTGGCAATTGCTGCAGACCATGGGGCTTGAGAGCTGGACGCGGGGCCTGCTGAACTACCAGCGTCTTGATGGCACCGAGGATGGACTGGTGCCGGTGCGCAATGATGCCGTCGGCTGGCTGTCTTTCTTGAATGAGGGTTTGCCGGAACTGGAACGACGCGGCATATCAGTGGTGCTTGGCGAGACCTTCCCCTATTGCATCGCTCAGGCGGACGACTGGTTCGTGGCGGTGGAAGAATCGGTCGGCAGCGACTGGTTCGACCTGGATCTCGGCGTCAGTGTCGGCGGCGAGCGCATCAGCCTGGTGCCGCCCTTGTTGCGCCTGTTGCGCGAACAGCCTGATCTGCTTGGCGTGGTGCGCGGTCTCGAAGACAGCCAGACATTTCCCGTCGCGCTCGATGCGCGGCGCATACTGCCGGTGCCCGTCGGCCGGTTGAAGGCCTGGCTGCTGCCGCTGCTGGAGTTTCTCGACGAAGACCGGCCGCGCCTGTCGCGCCACAATGCCGCTGCGCTGGCCGGCCTGGACAATCTGCCGACGCAGTGGATAGGCGGCGAAGAGTTGCGCGACCTGGGCCGGCGTCTGCGCGATTTCTCCGGCATGACCCCTTGCCCGCAGGCGCCGGGATTCACGGCGACCTTGCGCCCCTACCAGCAGATCGGTCTGGACTGGCTGCAATTCCTGCGCGAATACGGCCTGGCCGGCATCCTGGCCGACGACATGGGCCTGGGCAAGACGGTGCAGACGCTGGCGCACCTGCACCTGGAAAAGGCTTCCGGAAGGGCGGACCGGCCCAGTCTGGTGGTGGCCACCACCAGCCTGATGGCGAACTGGCGCGACGAAGCCGCGCAGTTCGCACCCGGGCTCAAGGTGCTGATTCTGCACGGCAAGGACCGCGCCCGGCATTTCGACCAGATCGCGCACGCCGATCTGGTGCTGACGACCTACCCGCTGCTGGTGCGCGACCGCGAAACCCTGCTGGCCCACGACTACCACCTGCTGGTGATGGACGAGGCGCAGTTCATCAAGAATCCCAAGGCGCAGTCGCACCAGGTGGCGCGCAGCCTGAAGGCCCGCCATCGTCTCTCGCTGACGGGTACGCCGCTGGAGAATCATCTGGGCGAACTCTGGGCGCAGTTCGATTTCCTGATGCCGGGGCTGTTGAGCAATGCCAAACGCTTCACCCAGGTGTTCCGCACGCCGATCGAAAAGCTGGGCGACGAGGAAATGCGCGCCCGCCTTGCCGAGCGGGTACGGCCCTTCCTGCTGCGGCGAACCAAGGAGCAGGTGCTGAAAGACCTGCCGCCGCGTACCGAGATGGTGCGTTGGGTCGAGATCGAGGGCGGCCAGCGCGACCTGTATGAATCCCTGCGCGTGGCTTTCGACCGCAAACTGCGTCTGGTGCTGACAGAGCAGGGCGTGGGCCGCAGCCAGATCATGATTTTCGACGCGCTGCTGAAACTGCGGCAGGTCTGCTGTGATCCGCGCCTGGTAAAGCTGCCTTCCGCCGAGGCGCTGGTGAAGAAAGGCCACGCCCATTCTGCCAAACTGGCGACCCTGATGGAAATGCTCGATGAACTGCTCGATGAGGGCCGCAAGGTACTGCTGTTCTCGCAGTTCACCTCGATGCTGGGCCTGATCGAACTGGAACTGGAAAAGCGCGGCATCGCCTATGCCAAACTTACCGGCCAGACCCGCGACCGCGAAACGCCCATCAATGATTTTCAGAAAGGCCGCGTGCCGCTGTTCCTGATCAGCCTCAAGGCCGGCGGCACAGGTCTCAACCTGACCGCCGCCGATACGGTGATCCACTACGATCCATGGTGGAATCCGGCAGTCGAAGAGCAGGCCACGGCGCGGGCACATCGCATCGGGCAGGACAAGCCGGTGTTTGTGTACAAGTTGATGACCCAGGGCACGGTGGAAGAAAAAATTCTCGCCCTGCAGAACCGCAAGCGCGGCCTGGCCGATCAATTGATGAAGACAGGCGGTTCGGGTGGCGAAGGCGGCAGTCATCTGCTCACCGCCGGCGATCTGGACGTGCTGTTTCAGCCGCTTGCCTGACGCCGGCGTTTGAGCGGTGATGGCGGTGCGTCGTAATTTCTGTTGAAATACCTGCAACAGGGAGAACCGCTCATGACCAACAGGATTATCGTGGCGGCGTCGGAGGTGCGGGTCAAGGACCACATCTACAACGGCACCGGAACCAACGCCCATCCCAGCTTCGCCTGGGAAACCGTCACCGAGGTGCGGCTGGAGGACGGCCTGATCATGCTGATTACCGGCAATGCCAAGGGGCCTCACGGTGAATTCTGGCTCGAAGCCGATGAACGGATCGAGGTCATCCGTTATCCGGAAGCTGCCGTGACGGCCACGCCGCAGGCTAAACCCAAGGCCGGACACGGACACTGATGAAGCAAAGCAAGAGCCATCGGCAGCGGGGTGATTCAACATGACCTATGAAGAGCACCTTGATGAAGTCACCACGCTCCTCACCGAAGAGTACGACCTGAGCGACGAGGCTGCGATAGCGCTGGTGATGCGCGCCCAGGCCGATGATTTCTTCAGCGGCCACGACGACGACCCGTCAATCTGCACGCTGGCGCGCGCCGGCCAGGACGCAAAAGCCGTATTCAAAAAGTACAAATAGGTTTTTCGTGATGCGCCCTTGCGGCTCCGCCGCGAGCGGAACCTAAGGCTGCAGCGGCTGCTTCTGTACCACCATGAAGACGACGGCCGCACGCAGGTCGGCATCGCTCAGGTTGGCCATGCCGGCGCGCGACTGCATGGCGTTGTGGCCGCGAATCGCAGAGTTGACCAATTTCTCGGTCCCCGACGTCAGGCGCGGCTGCCAGTCACTCATGACGCCGATTCTGGGCGCCTTTTCCTTGCCTGTGGCGTGGCACTCGATGCAGCGTTCCCTGACCAACTGTTCGCCGGTCTTCTGGCTGGGCGAACTGTAAGGTTTGGCTGGATCAACGGCCTTGCCGCCACTCACCATGAAGGCCACGGCCCGGCTCATTTCGAGATCGGAAAGCGATGCGCGTGCGCCGTGAGCGGGCATCTTGCGAATGCCGGTAATGGTGTGCCCGGTGACAACATTCAAGCCGGCGGAAGCGCGCCTGGCCCATTCCGCCTGGTCGCCGATCATGGGCGCGCCGTCCTTTCCTGTCTCGTGGCAGCCGACACAAACTGTCTCGACGACTTCTTTCCCGCTGCGATCGGCCATTGTCTCGGCCATTGTCGATTGGACAAACATCGCCGGGGGAACCGCCATCGACAAGATGACCAGCCCGCGAATCGTCGATTTCTTCACTTTTTCTTCTCCTAGGCGCTTTTCCGGGCACTCCGGTTCTACTTGATCCGGCGGCAATGTCATGCTTGGCAGTTTACTCCACGCTGCCGCGGCCCGCTTGAGGCGCAGCCCCAGTTGGTGTTGCGGGTGCGCCGCAGCAAGGTACGCCCGCTACATGTCGCTGACCAGTTGGCCGAAAGCTTCCACTTTTCCCCAGTCAGTGAATTCAACTACCGTAGCGGGATCGGTGGGGCCATGGGTAATCAACATGATGAAGCGGATCATCAACCGGTCGAAAAAGCCGTATTTCGGATAATCCAGTTTGCCGGCAAAGACCGCCAGGTTTTTTGGCTGCCAGGTTGTCTGTTTGAGAAACTTGCGCATATACGGATTGGTTTCCGGCTGGTTCTTCTCGGGTTTGCGGGCGACGATATTGACCGAGAAGAAGGCGTTCGATTTTCTCTCCAGCAGCGGCAGGTTGCGTTCAATGAAATCGAATATCAGCTTGCTGTGCTTGCCATAGCGGATGCTGGCGCCGACAATGAGCTTGTCGAAGGTTTCCAGTCCCGCCTGCTGAACATTCTGGATGGCAACCACAGTTGCCTGATGTGCGTTCTGTTCGATCACCCGCTTCAACTGCGTGCATATCTTTTCAGTGTGACCGTCGGTGGATGAGAAGACGATGAGAATTCTGGCCATGTTATTCAGATCTTTGTTTCGATTGAGTCCGCCCATGTTTGCACAAAACCGGCCTTGTTGCTCTTCTGCCGGATCCCGGCCAACGGCCCGCCGTTGGCGACCGCGCCGTCGAGCCTCATGAACAACTTGCACAAGGAGATGTCGCTTGAGTGAACCCCCTGTCGCCGCCGGTCCGCCCCCCGTTCCGCCCTTCGGCGAAGCCCTCAAGTACTGGCTGAAACTCGGTTTCATCAGTTTTGGCGGTCCGGCCGGGCAGATTTCGATGATGCATCAGGAACTGGTCGAGCGCCGGCGCTGGATCTCGGAACACCGTTATCTCCACGCGCTCAACTACTGCATGCTGCTGCCCGGGCCGGAAGCGATTCAGTTGGCCATCTATATCAGTTGGCTGATGCACGGCATCAGGGGTGCGGTGATGGCCGGGGTGCTGTTCTTCCTGCCGGCCTTCGTGCTGCTGTCACTCCTGGCAGGGATCTATCTCAATTTCGGTGAAGTTCCGGCGGTGCAGGGAATCTTCTACGGCATCAAACCGGCCGTGGTCGCCGTGGTGCTGTTCGCGGCCTGGCGCATCGGTTCGCGGGCTATCAGAAACGGGGTCCTGCTGGGCCTTGCCGTCATGGCCTTCGCCGGCACATTCTTTCTTGGTATCGACTTCCCGTGGATAGTCCTGGCTGCTGCGATTCTCGGCGCCATCGGCGGCAAACTGCTGCCGGACAAGTTCAAGGCGGGGGGTGGTCACGGCGCCGCGAACAAGACATACGGCCCGGCCATCATCGACGACGATACACCGCCGCCTGTGCATGCGAAATTCAGCTGGGGCAAGCTGGCTACAGCGGTCATCGCTTTCTTCGCGATATGGGCCGCGTCCATGTTGGTCCTGCGCGGCATGCCCGATCTTTACCGCATGGGCGCTTTCTTCACCAAGGCCGCTTTCCTCACGCTCGGCGGCGCCTACGCCGTGCTGCCCTATGTCTATCAGGCGGCCGTCGAGCATTTCGGTTGGCTTACCGGTCCGCAGATGATGGACGGTCTGGCGCTGGGCGAAACCACCCCGGGGCCCCTGATCATGATTGTGACGTGGGTCGGCTACCTCGGTGGCGTCGGCAAGCAGGTAGCGAGCAATTCCGTCGCTGCCGGACTCGCCGGTGCGGCCGTGGCGACCTTCTTCACCTTTCTGCCGAGTTTCTTCTTCATCATCGCGGGCGGACCGATGATCGAGTCCGCCCGCGGCGAACTGAAACTGACCGCACCGCTGACCGCCATCACAGCAGCGGTGGTCGGGGTCATCATCAACCTCGCCGCCTTTTTCGCGTGGCACGCATTCTGGCCGAAAGCGACCGACGCCGCGCCGTTTGCCGGACCCTTTGATGCCATTTCAGCCGTCGTCGCAGCGGCATCGTTCATAGCACTTTGGACATACAAGATCGACATCATGAAAGTGATCGGCGTCTGTGCCTTGCTGGGTTTGCTGAAGTCTTTCCTCACCTGAGGCCGGCACCAACTCAGGCGGCGCACCGGATACAGATGGTTAGTCAGATGGAAATAAACTAATCACCCGAGTCGCCATATGTTGCGCTGCACACCTGTCAACCCGTTGAATTGACAGTGTACGACAGGGCTTCATGGAACTGGCGCGAGACTTGCGTTACCTCCTTCAGCATCAGGTCCGGACGCGGCCTGACTCTCGGAGGGGGATAGCAGACATGGGCACCACGAACGAAATCTTTGAAACGGACCGCACAACGCTGCAAGACATCGAACGACGCCTCGAGATGCCGCGGCGGGAATTTCTGCAATTCTGCGCAACTCTGGCCGTGACCATGGGTTTGCCGGCCGGCGCCGAAGCCGCGGTGGCCAAGGCGATCGAAGCGGCCAAGCGTCCCTCGGTGATCTGGCTGCACTTCCAGGAATGCACGGGCTGTACGGAGTCGCTCCTGCGCGCCGAACACCCGACGCTGGAAAAGCTGATCCTCGACGTGATCTCCCTCGATTACCATGAAACCCTGATGGCTGCCGCCGGCTATCAGGCCGAAGCCGCCCGCAAGGACGCCATGAAGGCGAACAAGGGCAAGTACGTGCTGGTGGTCGAAGGCGCAATCCCGACCAAGCAGAACGGCATCTACTGCAAGATCGGCGGTCACACGGCGATTGATCTGCTCAAAGAATGTGCGGCGGATGCCGCAGCGGTGATTGCCATCGGTTCCTGTGCCTCATGGGGCGGCATGCCCTCGACGATTTCTCCGCTCTCCGATTCGAGTCCGACGGGTTCGTCAGGGGTGGCGGAAGTGCTCGGCAAGCCGGTGGTGACGATTCCCGGCTGTCCGCCCAACCCCTACAATTTCCTTGCTACCGTGGTGCATTTCCTGACCTTCGGCAAATTGCCGGAAGTCGACAAACTGGGTCGCCCGAAGTTTGCCTACTCGCGCCTGATCCACGAGAACTGCGAGCGTCGAGCCCATTTCGACGCCGGCCGTTTTGCCATGGAATTCGGCGATGCCGGTCATCGTCAGGGCTACTGCCTCTACAAACTGGGCTGCAAGGGACCGGAAACCTACGCCAACTGTTCGACGCTGGGCTTCGGTGATGCCGGCGAGAACAACTGGCCGGTCGGTTGCGGTCATCCCTGCATCGGCTGTTCGGAGAAAGGCGTCGGCTTCCAGAAGCCGATTCACCAGGTCGCCAGGATGCTCAACGTTGCTCCGCCGCAGCAGTATCCGCGCATAGTCGAGGAGCAGGGCAAGGCGGCCACCTTCGCTTCTGCGGCCGCCGTGGCGGCGGTTGCCGGCGCGGCGGCGGGCGCGGCGATCATGCTGACGCGCAATCTCGGCCTGTCCCATGCGGCCGAGGAAGCCGAGCGCGCCAAGGACGCCGGCAAGCCAGCCGACAAGGCACAGGTGTAGCCATGGGCACCCGGCGAGATTTTCTCAAGGGTTTCCTTGCGAGCGGGGCAGCGGCCACGGCAGGCGTCGTGGCGTCACCTGTCCTCGCCAGGGAAACCAGGCAGCGTCCGCCCGAGGGGCTTGGCTTGCTTTACGACGCCACGCTCTGTGTCGGCTGCAAGGCCTGCGTCGCGGCCTGCAAGCAGGCCAACAACAACCCGGCGGAGTTTTCCACCACGGATCATTTGTGGGATACGCCGCTGGATACCTCCGGCTATACCTTCAATATCATCAAGATGTACCGCAACGGCACGATGGATGTGAAGGATCAGGAGACCAACGGCTACGCGTTCATGAAGACATCCTGCATGCACTGTGCGGATCCGTCCTGCGTGTCTGCCTGCCCGGTCTCGGCGATGACCAAGGACCCGGTGACCGGCGTGGTCGGCTACAACGCCGACAAGTGCATCGGCTGCCGTTATTGCGTTGCCGCCTGCCCCTTCGGCATCCCGAAATATCAGTACGACTCGCCCACCGGCCGCATAGGCAAATGCGAGTTGTGCCGTCACCGCTACAAGGACGGCCATTATTCGGCCTGCGCCGAAGTCTGTCCGACCGGAGCAACCCTGTACGGCAAGACCTCGGATTTGCTGGTCGAGGCCAAGCGCCGTATTGCGCTGAAGCCGGGAGTGCCTGCCAAGTTCCCGCGCGGCAAGCTCGGCGGTCCCGATCAGAGTTACGAGACGCCCGCCGGCAAGTATCTGCAGCACGTGTACGGCGAGAAGGAATACGGCGGCACGCAGGTGCTCAAGCTCTCCGGCGTCAGCTTCGCCAAAGTCGGCATGCCCGATCTGCCGCCGGATGCGGCGGCAGCGATGTCCGAGACAATACAGCACGCGCTTTACGGCAATCTCATCATGCCGTTCGCCGTGCTGGGCGCGATGACTTACGTCGCCAAGCGCAACGTCAAGCCTGACGACGAGTCGTCCGACAAGGAGGGGAGCTGATCATGGCCAACAATCAACATGCGGCGCCCGCACCGGTCGGAGGCAGTCTGGTCAATGCCGTCACACTGAGTTGCGGCGTGCTCATCGCGCTGATGGTAGCGGTGCTGGCAGTCCGCTTCCTGTTCGGCCTGGGCGCGGTGACCGGGCTCAACGACGGTTATCCATGGGGCATCTGGGTGGTGGTCGATGTCATGATCGGTTCGGCTTTTGCCTGCGGCGGCTTCTCGGTGGCGATGCTGGTCTACATCTTCAACAAGGGCGAGTACCATCCGCTGGTGCGTCCGGCCCTGCTGGCCAGCCTGTTCGGCTACACGCTGGCCGGCGCCGGGGTCATATTCGACCTCGGTCGCTGGTGGAACGTGTGGAACATGTTCTGGCCCGGTTCGATCAATCTCAACTCGGTGATGTTCGAAGTGGCCGTCTGCATCTCGCTCTACATCGTGGTGATGTGGATCGAGTTTTCGCCCACCTTCCTAGAACAGATGGGACGGCACGACACCAAGAAGAAACTCAACAAGGCGATGTTCTTCATCATCGCGCTGGGTACCGTGCTGCCGATGATGCACCAGTCATCGCTGGGTACCCTGCTGGTGGTGATGGGGGTGCAGATCCATCCGCTGTGGAATACCCCGCTGCAACCCGCGCTGTATCTGCTGACCGCCATCACCATGGGTTACGCGGTGGTGCTGTTCGAGTCCTGCGTGGCGTCATCCGCCTACCGGCGCAAGATCGAGATGAGCCTGCTCACTCCCATGTCGAAGGTGATGCTGGGTTTCCTTGCGGTCTATCTTGTTGTCAGGGTCGGCGACGTGGTGGTACGGGGCGCTCTGCCAAAAGCATTTGTACCGTCGATCGAAGCGCTGATGTTCTGGCTGGAAACGGCCTGCTTCATTGCGCCGCTGATCCTGATCGGCGCTGAAACCAACCGCCGCAATCCCGCCAAGCTGGTCCTCGCCGGCATCCTGCTCATGCTGGGCGGCGCGCTGTTGCGGCTGAACGGCTTCCTGATCGGTTATGAAACCGGCGACGGTTTTACGTATTTCCCGACCCTGGCCGAGATTCTCGTGACGGCAGGCATGTTCGCAATCGAAGTTCTCGGTTACATCATCATCACCCGTCGCTTCCCGGTGCTACCCCGGGAAGATGTGCAGGCCGCTCACTAAGATAAGGATGGAGACAGAAAATGTCCAAGCGCATAACGATTGATCCGATCACCCGTATCGAAGGCCACCTGCGTATCGACGTCGACGTGGATGGCGGCCGCGTCAAGAAGGCCTGGTCGTCCGGCCAGATGTGGCGCGGCGTTGAACTGATTCTGCTGGGCCGCGACCCGCGCGACGCCTGGGCCATCACCCAGCGCATCTGCGGCGTGTGCACCACCGTTCATGCCATCACCTCGGTGCGGGCGGTGGAGAACGCGCTGAAGATGGAGATTCCGCTCAACGCCCAGTACATCCGCAACCTGATCATCCTGGCGCACTCGGTGCATGATTTCATCGTGCATTTCTACCACCTGTCTGCACTCGACTGGGTGGATGTGACCTCCGCGCTTAAGGCCGATCCGGACAAGACCGCGATTCTCGGCGAGAGCCTGTCGTCCTGGCATCTGAACAGCAAGCACGAGATGCGGCGCGTACATGAGCGGCTCAAGCATTTCGTCAATGGCGGCCAACTCGGCATTTTCACCAACGGCTACTGGGGTCATCCGGCGATGAAGCTGTCGCCCGAGGTCAACCTGCTTGCTGTGGCGCACTACCTGCAGGCACTGGAAGTGCAGCGCAAGGCCAACAAGATCGTTTCGATACTGGGCGCCAAGACCCCGCACATCCAGAACGTCGCCGTCGGCGGTGTAGCCAATCCGCTGGCGACCGATTCGCAGGCGGTATTGACCGTCGAGCGCCTGATGGCCATCAAGGGCTTCATCGACGAACTGTCCGATTTCGTCAAGAACGTGTATCTGATCGACGTCGCTGCGGTCGGCGCCTTCTATGCCGACTGGACCAAGGTCGGCAAGGGCGTCACCAACTACCTGTCGGTGCCGGATATTCCGCTCGACACCAAGGGCACGCAGTTCGCCTTCCCCGGCGGCTTTATCGAGGGTGGCGATCTCGCCGGCCAGAAGCAGATCAAGAGCTTCAACGACGAGTACTGGATGAAGGGTGTCGAGGAGTCGGTCAAGCATTCCTGGTACAACTACGACAAGGCCGGCCCCCTGCATCCCTACAAGGGCCAGACCGCGCCGAACTACACCGATTTCAAGGAAGACGCCAAGTATTCATGGATGAAGTCGCCGACCTTCTACGGCAAAGTGGCGCAAGTCGGGCCGCTGGCGCGAGTGATGAACGGGCTGGCCGCGGGTCATGCGCCGACCACCAAGTACGCGACCGCCGCGCTGGATACCGTGTCCGCGCTAGCCAAGACCAAGGTCGGGCTGGATGCCATGCATTCGACCATCGGTCGCCATGCCGCCCGGGCGATTTCCTGTTGCGTGAACGTCGATATGCTGGCGGACCAGTGGTCCTTGCTGCTCGGCAACATGGCCAAGGGTGATCTGACGACCTTCAACAAGCCGGTGTTCCCCAAGGACGAAGTGATGGGGGTCGGCTTCCACGAGGCACCGCGCGGCGCCCTGTCGCACTGGGTGGTCATCGACAACGGCAAGATCAAGAACTACCAGTGCGTCGTACCTTCGACCTGGAATGCCTGTCCCCGCAACGACAAGGACGAACCGGGCCCGTACGAGGCTTCGCTGGTCGATACCCCGATCGCCGATGCGGAGAAGCCGTTGGAAGTGCTGCGCACCATCCACTCCTTCGACCCGTGCATCGCCTGTGCCATCCACCTGACCGACAAGGACAGCGACACCGCGATTACTGTCAAGGCGGTTTAACAGCGCGTAACATACAAGGGCCGGCAGGTGCCGGCCCTGTTTTTTTATGTCCCGGTCCCTCTGGGCCGGGACGGTATCCCTTGCGGATAGGGCTCCATTCATGCGTGCAGTCGTTCTCGGCATTGGCAACACCATACTCACCGACGAGGCCGCCGGAGTACGCGCCGTCGAAGCGCTGGAGCGGGGCTGGAAGCTGCCTGAGAATGTGATGGCCATCGACGGCGGCACCTCGGGCATGGAGATGATCGAGGATCTTTCCAACCTGGATTTCCTCATCGTCCTTGACGTCGTCAAGACCGGCGCAGCGCCGGGTACGGTGGTGAAGATCGCCGGTGACGAGATTCCGGTGTTCTTTCGCAAGAAATTGTCGCCGCATCAGATAGCGCTGCCCGACGTGCTGGCCAGCCTCGAACTGCTCGACACCATGCCCAAGGAAATCGTCGTGCTGGGTGTCGAACTGATTTCGCTCGAACTGGGTATGGAAATGACGCCGACCGTCGCAGAAAAGGTGCCGGTACTGGCGGCCATGGCGGCGGCTGAACTTGTTGCGCGCGGCTACACGCTTGAGCCCCTGACGGCATCGGTTGCCTGATATGTGCCTGGCCGCTCCCTCCCGCGTCATTGAAGTCCGAGACGGCACGGCGGTTACCGAATGCTTTGGGCAAACGCGTGAAGTCAGCCTGCTGCTGCTGAATGAAGAGGTCAATGTCGGTGACTACCTGCTGATTCAGGCCGGCGGTTTTGCTTTCGAACTGATCGAGTCGGAACGTGCTGAAGAGGCCTTGGCGCTCATGGAAGAACTCATGCAGCAGGGTGGCGATGCCCGCAATTGGGGCGACAGTCCCGAGGCGACATGAACTTCCGTATCCACGACGTCAGCCCTGCTGATGCAGTGGAGGAGGCGTTTTTCCGGATTCAGCGCGACCAGATGTCCGATGTGCCGATTCTCAACCCCGCGCTTTCCGTGGAAGCCATTGATTTCCAGCGCTGGCAGGGGCATTGGCTGGGCATCGTGGTCACGCCTTGGTGCATGAGCATGCTGCTGGTACCCGGCAGCAGCGAAAACTGGGTCTCCACGGGAGAAAACAAGCGCCGCTTCGTCAGATTTCCCGCGGGTGATTTCGCGTTTCTCGGCAGCGAGGAGATGGAACTCGGCGAGTACCAGAGCTGCCCCCTGTTTTCGCCGATGGGCAAGTTCTCGACGCAATCAGAGGCAACGATGACGGCCCGCGCCTCGATGATCGCCTTGCTCACGGTGCCGCAAGCCCAGACTGACAAAGCCAAGACAGAGAAGTCGGCGAACGCACCCTCACTTTCACGCCGACGCTTTCTCGCTTTGCGCTAAGCTTCGCATTTCCGGGGTTCCGCTGGTCACAAGGGGTGAATATGTCCACTATCTCTGAGTTCAACAGTGCATCAAATGCCGAGACTGATCGCGAGCACGAGGTTCAGATCGGCTTGCTGCAGGCTTTGTGCGGTGCCGCCGCGGAAAATCGCGATGCGGCCTCGGTCGCTGAAATCCTTGACCAGTTGATTGCCTATAGCGAGGCGCATTTCATGTCCGAGGAATTGCTGATGCGGCTCAAGAGCTATGACGACTACGAAGATCACGTCGATGACCACATCCACATGCTGGATGTGCTGCGCGAGATCGCCACTGACCATTCGGGCGGCAACTCGGCGCTGGTGTCCGACAAGGCCGCCGGGGTACTCAAGTTCATCACCAATCACATCGACACGCGCGACAGGCGTTTTGCCGACTATGTGCGCAATGGGCTGTAAGGGTCGATGCACGAAATGTCCTTAGCCGAAGGCGTCTTGCAATTGATGGAAGATGCAGCGCGCCAGCAGGATTTTGCCAAAGTGACCACGGTCTGGCTGGAAATCGGCCAGTTGTCCGGCGTCGAGGTCGAGGCCATGAAGTTCTGCTTCGATGCCGTGACGCGCGACAGCATTGCAGATGGCGCGCGCCTGGAAATCATTGCCCTGCCGGGCACCGGTTGGTGCATGGAGTGTTCGCTGACAGTGCCGATGGCGGAGGTTTTTGGCGAATGCCCGCACTGCGGCGGCCACCAGATGCAGGTGACGGGCGGCACCGAAATGCGGGTCAAGGAACTCGAAGTGGCATAGGAGAAAAGAATGTGTACGACATGCGGTTGCGGTGATGGTGAAGTGAAAATCGACGGCGTGGATGCCCATCATGAGCACGAGCACGTGCATGCCGACGGCACCACGCACAGTCACGATCATGAGCATTCCGGCGAGGGCCGCGAACACCCCCACACTCATTCGCATCAGCACAGTTATGCGCCCGCGCATTCGCATGCACCGGGCGTCAGCACCAAGCGCATGGTGCAGATCGAGCAGGACATCCTGTCCAAGAACAATGCCTATGCCGCCGAGAACCGGCAACGGCTGGCGGAGCGAGGCATTTTTACGCTGAACCTGGTCTCGAGCCCCGGCTCAGGCAAGACTACACTGCTGTGCAAGACCATCGAAATGCTCAAGGGCAAGGAACTCGTGACGGTCATCGAAGGCGACCAGCAAACCAGCCAGGATGCCGAGCGTATTCGCGCCACCGGCGCCCCGGCGATCCAGATCAATACGGGCAAAGGCTGTCATCTCGACGCGCACATGGTCGGTCATGCCATGGGCAAGCTCGAATTGCCGGAGGGTTCTCTGCTGATGATCGAGAACGTCGGCAATCTCGTCTGCCCGGCGGCGTTTGATCTTGGCGAAGCGCACAAGGTGGTGATCCTCTCCGTCACCGAGGGCGAGGACAAACCGATCAAGTATCCGGACATGTTCCGTGCCGCAACCCTGATGTTGATGAACAAATGTGACCTGCTGCCCTACCTGAGCTTCAAGGTCGACGCCGCCATCGAATTCGCCCGCCGCGTCAATCCCGGCATTGAAGTGATCGAAGTATCGGCAACCACGGGGCAGGGCATGGATGCCTGGCTGGCGTGGCTCGAGCGCGGTGCTGTTGAGGCGAGGGGGCAGCGGCAGGAAACGGTGGATAGCCTGCGGCGGCGCGTTGCCGAACTGGAAGGGCGGCTGGCCGCGGGGAGCGCTTGAAATCATGAGCGCCAAGGCAGATGCCGTCCCGGCTTGTGTCGAGCATCAGCTTGAACTGGCCCGTTGCGCTCCGCCCCTGCTCGCCATGGGCGCCTGGTTCAAGAACACGGTGTGCCTGGCGCAGGGACAACAGGCCTGGGTCTCGCACACGGTCGGCGACCTGTTCCAGGCCGAAGCCTGCCTTGCCCATGAGGCAACTGCACGGGAACTTCTGCAGGCACTGGATGCCATGGGCAAGAAGCCGGTCGCGATTGCCCACGACCTGCATCCGGACTTGCATTCGACCCGCTTCGCGGTGCAACTCGCGGCGGAACTCGGCATCGAGGCCATCGGCGTGCAGCACCATCATGCCCATATCGCCGCCATTGCGGCCGAGCATGGTGTGGCCGGACCCATGCTGGGACTGGCGCTCGATGGCGTTGGTCTCGGTACGGATGGCAAGGCGTGGGGCGGAGAACTGTTGCGTGTCGATGGCGCGCAATTCACACGGATAGGACACCTGCGGCCGCTGGCCTTGCCCGGCGGCGACCGTGCGGCACGCGATCCGTGGCGCATGGCGGCGGCGGTTTTGTTCGATTTGGGGCGGGGTGAGGAAATTGCCACACGCTTTGCCGACCAGGCCGGCGCCGAGATCGTGGCCGCGATGCTGGTCAAGGGCTTGAACAGCCCGCGAACGTCAAGCATGGGGCGGGTCTTTGACGCGGCCGCGGGCCTGCTCGGCATCTGTCCGCGCATGGAATTCGAAGCGCAGGCCGCCATTGCACTGGAGCAGAATGCCACGACTTATATCGAGTCGCATGGCTGGCCGGAGCCGCTTGAAGGTGGCTGGCGCATAAGCGCCGACGGGGAACTCGATCTGCTGCCGCTCCTGGGTGCCTTGTCGACTGAGCCTGACACCGGCTTCGGTGCTGCGCTGTTTCACGCCACGCTGGTGGCGGCATTGCTTCACTGGGTGGTGGGAGCGACCGAGGCAGCGGACGTCAAGCGACTGGCCTGCGGCGGCGGCTGCTTCTTCAACAAGCTGCTGCGTTCAGCCCTGGTGGAGAAGCTTCCTCCCACCGGTCTTGAACTGCTGCTGCCAAAGCGTTTGTTGCCGGGCGATACAGCGATTTCGCTGGGGCAGGCGTGGGTTGCAATGCATCTACTGGAAAGCTGAATCATGTGCCTCGCAATACCGGTAAAGGTAGTAGAAGTCGGCGCTGGCCCAGGTGACGAGTGGGCGATTGTGGATCTCGGCGGCGTCAAAAAGGAGATTTCCCTGGCGCTGCTGGCCGACGTGCAGCTGGGCGACTATGTGATTTTGCATGTGGGCTATGCGTTGTCGAAGCTTGATCCCGAGGAAGCCGAAAAAACCCTGGCCCTGTTTGCGGAGCTGAATGAGACGGGCGCATCGGGGGCACCTGCTGCATCGTGAAGTACATCGACGAATTTCGCGATGGCGAACTGGCAAAGAATCTTGCACTGAGTATTTGCGCCGAGGTTCAGCCCGGTCGCAACTACAGCTTCATGGAGTTCTGCGGTGGGCACACCCACGCCATATCACGCTATGGGCTGAGCGATCTGCTGCCGCCAACGGTACGCATGGTGCATGGGCCCGGCTGCCCGGTCTGCGTGCTGCCGATAGGCCGCGTCGACATGGCCATCAACCTGGCGCTCGATCACGGCGTGATCCTGTGCACCTACGGCGACACGTTGCGCATTCCGGCCTCTGGCGGATTGTCGCTGATGAAGGCGAAGGCCGGGGTCGGGGACAAATCCGGCGACATCCGGATGGTCTATTCGACCATCGATGCGCTGCAGATTGCCCGCGACAATCCGGCGCGTGAAGTAGTGTTCTTCGCCATCGGCTTCGAGACCACCACGCCGCCCACGGCAGTCGCGATCCAGCAGGCCGACGCCGAAGGGCTGATGAATTTCAGCGTCATCTGCTGCCACGTGCTGACACCGTCGGCCATCAGCAACATCCTCGAATCACCCGAGGTGCGTCAATGGGGTACGGTACCGCTGGATGGCTTCATCGGCCCGGCCCATGTGTCCACGGTGATCGGCAGCCGGCCCTACGAGTTCTTTGCCGAGGAATACCGCAAACCGGTGGTCATCGCCGGCTTCGAGCCGCTGGACGTGATGCAGGCCATCCTGATGCTGGTGCGGCAGGTGAATGAAGGCCGCGCCGAGGTGGAGAACGAGTTCGCCCGCGCCGTGAGCCGCGATGGCAATGTGAAGGCGCAGGACCGCGTCGCCGAAGTGTTCGAACTGCGCCGCGAATTCGAATGGCGAGGGCTTTCGGTGGTGCCGTATTCGGCGCTGAAGATCCGGCAACGCTATGCCGCCTTCGACGCCGAGAAGCGCTTCAATATCGAGTACCGCTCGGTGCCCGACAACAAGGCCTGCGAATGCGGCGCGATCCTGCGCGGTGTGAAGAAGCCGCAGGACTGCAAGCTGTTCGGCACCGTATGCACGCCGGAGAACCCCATCGGCTCTTGCATGGTGAGTTCGGAAGGTGCCTGCGCGGCGCATTACAGCTATGGTCGTTACAAGGACATGCATTGAATGAGTGAAGTGAAAAGAGGCTATGTGCGCCCGCTCGATGTGAAGCATGGGCGCGTCGATATGACGCACGGTTCGGGCGGCCGCTCGATGGTGCAATTGATCTCGGAACTGTTCGCCAAACATCTGGGCAACGAATATCTGGGGCAGGGCAACGATGGCGCCGTATTGCCAGCGCCGACTATCAACGGAAAGCCGGGACGGCTGGTCATGTCCACCGACTGCCATGTCGTCTCGCCGCTGTTCTTCCCCGGTGGCGACATCGGCTGCCTCTCGGTGCATGGCACGGTGAATGATGTTGCCGTAATGGGCGCCACACCTCTGTATCTGGCGGCCGGTTTCATTCTCGAAGAAGGCTTCCCGCTGGCCGATCTGGCGCGCATCGTTGAATCCATGGCGCATGCCGCGCGCGAGGCCGGGGTGCCCGTGGTGACGGGCGACACCAAGGTCGTCGAACGTGGCAAGGGTGATGGCGTGTTTATCACCACCACCGGCGTCGGCGTACTGCCCGACGGCATCGAACTCGGCGGCAGCCGGGCGCGACCGGGTGACGCAATAATCATATCGGGATCGCTGGGCGACCACGGCGTGGCGATCATGAGCAAGCGCGAGAGTCTTTCCTTCGATGCGCCGATCGAGTCCGACACGGCGGCCCTGAATGGATTGATTGCCGCCATGCTCGCCACCGGCGCCGATCTGCATTGCCTGCGCGACCCTACACGCGGCGGCCTGGCAGCAACCCTGAACGAAATCGCCGGTCAATCCGGTGTTGGCATGATGCTCCACGAGAAGGCCATTCCGGTGAAGCAGGTGGTTGCCGCCGCCTGCGAATTCCTCGGCCTCGATCCGCTTTACGTCGCCAACGAAGGCAAGCTGATCGCGATCTGCGCCAGCGCCGATGCCGAGCGGCTGTTGGCCACGATGCGCGCCCATCCGCTGGGGCGGGAGGCCGCACTGATCGGCGAGGTCATTGCCGACGACCACCACTTCGTCCAGCTCACCACATCTTTCGGCGGCCGCCGCATCGTCGATTGGCTGGCGGGTGATCAGTTGCCTAGAATCTGTTAGCGGTCAGCACATGCGCATCCTGCTCCTGACCCACGCCTTCAACAGCCTGACGCAACGCCTCGGGGCGGAACTGCAACGGCGCGGTCACGAGATCTCGATCGAGTTCGACATCGCCGACAGCGTCGCCGAGGAAGCGGTTGCGCTGTTCAAGCCGGACCTGATCGTCGCGCCGTATCTGCGCCGGGCGATTCCCGAATCGATCTGGTCGCAATACACCTGCCTCATCGTCCATCCGGGCATCATAGGTGACCGCGGGCCGTCGGCGCTGGACTGGGCGATACAGCAGGGCGAGGCCGAGTGGGGTGTCACCGTGTTGCAGGCTGAAGCCGAGATGGATGCCGGGCCGATCTGGGCCAGTGCCGCGTTTCCCTTGCGCCACGCGAAGAAGTCGAGCATCTACCGCAACGAGGTGACGCAAGCCGCGACAGGTGCCGTGCTGCAGGCGCTGGAGCGTTTTATCGCGGGCAATTTTGTGCCGACACCGCTGGCTGCCTGCGGCGAGGCGCGTGGCCGCTTGCGGCCTCTGATGAAGCAGACGGAGCGCGTCATCGACTGGCATCGCGACGATACGGCGACGGTCCTGAGGAAAATGAATGCCGCCGATGGCTTCCCCGGCGTCGCCGACACTCTGTTCGGCGAACCCTGCCATATCTTCGATGCGTGGCCCGAGGCGATTCTTCACGGCGAACTTGGCAGCAAGCCCGGAGAAGCGCTGGCGCGACGCGAAGGCGCCTTGCTGAGGCGAACCCGCGATGGCGCGTTGTGGATCGGCCATGCCAAGCGGGCGGGCGATCTCAAACTCCCGGCAACACTGGCCTTCGCTCCCGAGTCTGCCGCCCTTGCCGAAGCACCGCTTCAAGGATGGTGGCGAGCCGGCAGCGAAACCTGGCAGGACATTGCCTACGAGGAGAGCGGCAGTGACGAAAATGCGGTTGGCTTCCTCCATTTCGAGTTCTACAACGGCGCGATGTCGACCGCGCAGTGCGTACGCCTGCAGTCAGCACTGGCATGGGCGAAGCAGCGGCCGGTAAAGGTTCTGGTGCTGATGGGTGGCGCCGACTTCTGGTCCAACGGCATTCATCTCAATGTTATTGAAGCCGCGGATTCGCCGGCGGACGAGTCATGGAACAACATCAATGCGATGAACGATGTGGCGCGCGAGCTGATTGAGGCAGGCGACCAGATCACCGTGGCGGCACTGGCGGGAAATGCCGGAGCGGGCGGCTGCTTTCTGGCTCGGGCGGCAGACCACGTCTGGGCGCGCGAAGGGGTGATGCTCAATCCGCATTACAAGAACATGGGCAATCTCTACGGCTCGGAATACTGGACTTATCTGCTGCCGCGTCGAGTCAGCGAGGAGGGCGCGCGGGGAATAATGCGCAACCGGCAGCCGCTCACAGCACAGAGCGCGGCAGAGATCGGATTTACCGATGCCTGCCTGGCGGGCGATCCCCAGGCGTTCCGCATCGACGTAGCGCGGCGTGCAGCCGAGATCGTGGCAGCACCCGAACTTGCGGCCCAGTTGTCTGCCAAGCGCGAGCGCCGCGCCAGGGACGAGGCCGAGAAACCGCTGACCGCCTATCGCGAAGAAGAACTGGCCCACATGCGGCGCAATTTCTACGGTTTCGATCCGAGCTACCACGTCGCCCGTCATCATTTCGTGCGCAAGTCATTGGCCTCATGGACCCCGCGTCATCTGGCGCGCCATCGCGACCTTGGCTGGAAAGTGCCGACATGATGAAGCCCCGCACCCCATTGACGGTGCTGGTGGTCGACGACGAACAGCGCTCGCTGGAAACCCTGCGTCGCACGCTGGAGGAGGACTTCACGGTGTTCACCGCCCTCTCCGCCGAGGAGGGGGAAGTCATCATGGGCCGCGAGTTCGTGCATATCGTCCTGTCAGACCAGCGCATGCCGGGCATGTCGGGTGTCGAATTCCTGCGCCGTGTGCGCACCCAGTGGCCCGACACGGTGCGCCTGATCCTGTCCGGATATACGGAGGCCGAAGACATCATTTCTGGAATCAATGACGCCGGCATCTGGCAATACCTGTTGAAGCCGTGGCATCCGGACCAGTTGTTGTTGACGCTGAAAAGTGCGGCCGAGGTATGGCGTCTGCAACAGGATAACCAGCGCCTTTCGCTGGAACTGCGTGACAGCCCGGAACAGCTGGTACAGCGCGTTGCCAGCCGGCGCAGCCGGGTGCGCGCGCAGTCCGGCTTCGATCGCCTGACGCGGGCGGCTGACAGTCCGTTGAACAGCGTTTGCGATCTGGCGCAAAAAATTGCCGGCCACGAGCTGTCGGTGCTGGTTACCGGAGAATCCGGCACCGGCAAGGAGTTGCTGGCGCGTGCCATCCACTACACCAGCGAGCGTGCTGACCGGCCGTTTGTCGTTGAAAACTGTGGCGCCCTGCCGGATACCCTGCTCGAAGCGGAACTCTTCGGCCACAAGCGTGGTGCGTTCACCGGCGCCCATGAAGATCGCATCGGCCTGTTTCAGCAAGCCGACGGCGGCACCCTGTTTCTCGACGAGATCGGCGACACCTCGGCGGCCTTCCAGGTCAAGTTGTTGCGCGCTTTGCAGGAAGGCGAAGTGCGGCCGGTGGGTAGCCCGCGTTCGGTACCGGTGGATGTGCGCATCATCGCGGCGACAAACCGCAATCTCGAAGCCGATGTTGCCACCGGCAGGTTTCGCCAGGACCTTTACTACCGTATCGCCGGCATTACCTTCACCATGCCCAGTTTGCGCGAACGGCCGCAGGACATTCCGCTGATCATAGCCAGCATGTTCAAGGAATCAGCGCTGGCGCGACGGAAGCTTTCTGATGAAGCGATGAAGTGTCTGATTGCGCATAGTTGGCCCGGCAATGTGCGCGAGTTGCAGAACGAAATATTGCGCGCGCTGGCACTGGGCGAGGGCGATCTGCTTGGTATCGAGCTGTTTTCGCCAGGCATTAGTCAGTCGAGCGGGTATACCAACCGGGAGGCCGCACCGTTCGATCCGGATGGCGCAACGCTCAAGGAGCTTCTCGATCGGGTCGAGGCGCAGGTCATCGATGCGGCGCTGCGACGCCATCGCGGCAACAAGACGCGGGTGGCCGAAGAGCTCGGTTTGACACGCGTCGGACTGCGCATGAAGCTGGCCCGACTGGGCCTCGGAGAAAGCTAACCATGAACATCCTCTGGCTCCAGTCAGGTGGTTGCGGTGGCTGTACGCTGTCGTGGCTGGGCAGCGAACACGGGCCGCTGTTCCGCTTGCTGACGGACGAAAGCATTGAGCTGCTTTGGCATCCGAGCATTTCCGAGGCGGGTGTCGACGAAGCGCGGGACCTGATTGAGCAATGTGCCGCCGGCAGCACCGCAGTCGATGTGTTGTGTATCGAGGGTTCGCTGTTGCGCGGACCGCAGGGGACCGGAGGCTTTCACCGTTTCGGCGGGGGAGCGCAACCGATGATTGAATGGGTGCGGCAGATCGCGGTCCGCGCCAGACATGTTGTCGCGGTTGGCAGTTGCTCTTCCTTTGGGGGCATCACGGCGGCCGGCATGAATCCGACCGACGCCTGCGGGCTGCAGTACGACGGCGAGGCCGCTGGCGGCCTGCTCGGGCCCGACTTCCGTGGCCGCGCCGGTTTGCCTGTGATCAATGTCGCGGGCTGTCCACCCCATCCCGACTGGATTACCGAAACCTTGGCCGCCCTGGCTCACGGCAGGCTGGGCGCGGAGCATTTGGATGACTACGGGCGCCCCCGGTTTTTTGCCGATCAGCTGGTGCATCACGGCTGCCCGCGCAACGAGTATTACGAATTCAAGGCCAGTGCCTCCAGGCATTCGGAACAGGGCTGCCTGATGGAGCAACTCGGCTGCAAGGGCACGCAGGCCCACGCCGACTGCAATCAGCGCCTGTGGAACGGCGAAGGCTCTTGTCTTCGCGGCGGCTACGCCTGCATCCGTTGTACCGACCCGGGCTTTGAGGAACCCGGCCACCCCTTCGAGACCACCCCCAAGGTCGCAGGAATTCCGCTCGGCCTGCCCGCCGACATGCCGAAAGCGTGGTTTATCGCGCTGGCGGCGCTGTCCAAGTCGGCGACGCCGGCGCGGGTGCGCGAAAACGCGACGGCGGACCACCTGCTGCGGGCGCCTTCGGTCAAGCGCGGCAGACGATGAGCACGCGGCGCATCGCCGGTCCCTTCAACCGTGTTGAAGGTGATCTTGAAATCAGCCTCGACATCGCCGATGGCCGGATCGCTGCGGCCTACGTCAATTCGCCGCTGTACCGGGGTTTCGAGCAGATCCTGCAAGGCAAGCTGCCGGCCGATGCGTTGGTGCTGGTGCCGCGCATCTGCGGCATCTGCTCGGTGGCCCAGTCGGCCGCTGCGGCCCTGGCGCTGGCCGACGCGGCCGCTATCGAGCCGCCCCACAACGGTCGACTGGCCGCCAATCTGACCCTGGCCGCCGAGAATATGGCCGACCACCTGACGCATTTCTACCTGTTCTTCATGCCCGACTTCGCCCGTGCCGAGTATGCCGGCCGTCGTTGGTACGGCTCGACGGCCGGACGTTTTCGCGCCATCACGGGCAGTGCGCCGAATCAGGTCTTGCCGGAGCGCGCCCGTTTCATGCAGATGATGGGCCTGCTGGCCGGCAAATGGCCGCATACGCTGGCCGTTCAGCCGGGCGGCTCGACGCGGCCGCTGCAGAGTTCGGAAATATTCCGACTGCATCGGATTCTGCGCGAGTTTCGCACTTTCCTCGAAACCGTCAGCTTCGGCGCGACACTGGAAGAGTTTGCCTCGATTGCCGACCGCTCCCAACTGGAAGCGTGGCGGACGCGAGCCGGTGGCGGCGACCTGCGGACATTTCTCGCCATCGCCGGGGACCTGGATCTGTGGCATCTCGGGCGTGGCACGGATCGCTTCATGAGCTACGGTTGCTACCGCGAAGAGGATGGGCAACTGTTCCCGGCGGGGCTATGGCACGGTGGGGCGGCAGCGCTGGAGGTCGAAGCGATTGAGGAAGACATCAGCCACGCGTGGTACGCCGCTGCCGGCCTGCCGCAGCATCCGGCTGCCGGCAGCACTCTGCCGGTCGCCGAAAAGGAAGGCGCCTACTCCTGGTGCAAGGCGCCGCGTCTGGCGGGGCAGGTGGTGGAGACCGGGGCATTGGCGCGCCAGGTGGTGGCCGGTCATCCTCTGGCGCGCGACATGGTCGAGTCCGATGGTGGCAGCGTTGCCGGCCGTGTCGTGGCGCGTCTGCTTGAATTGGCGCTGGTGGTGCCCGCCATGGAGCGCTGGTTGACCGAACTGGTGCCTGGCGCGCCTTGGTGCATCACGGCGCGTCTCGCCGACGAAACCTCCGGCGTCGGCCTGGTCGAGGCGGCGCGCGGTTCGCTGGGGCACTGGATGACAGTGCGGCGCGGCCGCATTCACAACTATCAGATCATCGCACCGACCACATGGAACTTCTCGCCGCGCGATACGCAGGGACAACCGGGCGCGCTGGAGCAGGCCCTGGCGGGCTTGCCGGCAAGCACCAACGGTCCGCTGCCGGCGGTGATCGACCATGTAGTGAGAAGTTTCGATCCCTGCATGGTGTGTACGGTGCACTAGACCGTTAGGAAGTCGCGCACATAAACACGCTTAAGTGGTTTGCTTGCCCAATAACGGGTCACTACGTCCCGACATTAATTGACATAATGTCAATTATGCGAAGTATAAATGACGTCCTTCAGGACGTCCGTTATTCAAATGCGCCCGTCTTGCGCAAATATTCCACAATCTCCTTGTGCCCCAGTTTTACGCCCAGGCGCAGTGCCGTAACGCCGTCGTAGTCGGCCATATCCATATCCGCGTCGGCTTCGACCAACATCTGAACCAGCTCAAAATTGCCGAGTTTGACGGCCAGCATCAACGCGCTCTGGCCGTTGGGTGCGCGGGCATCGATACTCGCGCCTTTTGCCAGCATCAGAGCCGCCACTTCCTTGTTGCCGCCGAATATCGCATAGTGCAATGGCGTCCAACCCGACGGATTCGGATCGGCACTTCTGTCCAGCAGCATTTGTACGGTCTCCGGCGAACCCTTCAACGCGGCCAGCATCAAGGCCGTGTCGCCGACCTGATTGCGTCGATTAACGTTGGCGCGATTGATCAGCAAGGCCTCTAGCAAGGCCTGGCTGCCGTTGCGGGCGGCGATCATCAGCAGCGTCGATCCGCCCTGGTCGGCGGTGTTGACGTCCATGCCGCGCTTGAGCAAATCGATGACCGCGGTGCTGTCGCCGCGATTCGCGGCACCCAGAATGTCGTCGTAGGCACCTGCCTGCGCCAGTCCGGCGACAAGCGCCAACACCCATGCCAAGAACCGCCTACGCATGATCGGAGGCGCCGAAGAGGCGAAAAAAGTTGGCCGTCGTGGCCCGGGTCAGTTCCTCAACGCTGATACCTTTCAATCTGGCGACCTCTTCGGCAACGTGGAGTACCAGGGCGGGATGATTGAGCTTGCCCCGATGCGGCACGGGGGCAAGGTAAGGGGCGTCAGTCTCAACCAGCAGCCGGTCGAGAGGTACGAAGCTTGCCACCTCCTTGATTTGCAGTGCATTTTTGAAGGTAACAATACCGGAGATGGAAATGTGAAAACCAAGCGCGAGGGCGGCTTCGGCCACCGCGCGGGTTTCCGTGAAGCAGTGGAATACCCCGCCCACTTCGCCGCCCTCCTCCTCGCCAAGGATGCGCAAGGTATCGGCGGCGGCTTCACGCGTGTGAATGATCAGCGGTTTGCGAGCGCGCCGGGCAGCCCTGATATGGGTACGGAAACGTTCGCGCTGCCAGTCGAGATCGCCCTCAAAGCGGTAGTAGTCAAGACCGGTTTCGCCAATGGCGACGACTTTTGGATGGTCAGCAAGACGGATCAGGGTGTTTTCATCCGCTTCATCCCCGTCCCGGGTATCCGGATGAACGCCGACAGCCGCATAAAGATTGGGGAAACGCCCGATCAGTGCCAGAACGCCGGGAAAGCGCTCGAGGTTTACACCGGCAATCAATGCCCAACCGACACCATTGGCCGTCATGGCGCCCACAAGTTCCTCTTCCCGGCCCTGAAAATCCGGAAAATCGAGGTGGCAGTGGGAATCGACCAAGAGGCTGTTCATGAGGTTCCCGGACGCAGGGCGCGCAGATAATGAGCGGCGATTTCTTCCAGAAAAAGCAATTGATTCAACGGGTGGCGAGCGCTGCGGCGAAACAGGTTGATTTCCCGCCAGGCGCCCAGCAGGGCGGCCGGATTGAGTTCGGTCACACCTTTCGGTCGAGGCCAACCGCCATGGTAGCGAACCTGGCCCGCCATCCGGTCCAGAGCCAGATCGCAGAGCCAACGCTGAACCGCTTCAACCAGATGTTCCATGCGGAACAACCCGTCACCCTTGAGCAGGCTGTCCCAGCGCGCGGCAAGTGCCAGCGGATCGGCCGGCGGCGAGATCAGGGAATCCACCACCGCGTCGATCGGTGCCAGTTGCCCCTCGTCTTTCCATTGTGCGACTCGCATCGGAGCTCCGCCGGCAAGGTCGAGATAGCGCACCGCCTGCTTTTCGAGCCCGGCGCCGGCAAGCCAGGCGGCGCCGGCAGCGGCTGGCGGTGGGCTGAAGGGAATGACGCGGCAGCGACTACGGAGCGTAGGTAGCAGCGACTTTGTTTTTGATGAAACCAATATAAAATAGACGCTTGAAGGTGGTTCTTCAAGTATTTTCAGAAGAGCATTGGCGGCAGGGGAGTTCATCGCGTCGGCATCCGTGATGAGCACTACCCGATTCCCGTTGCGATGGCTGCCGACGAAAACGAAGGCTTCCAGTTCGCGTATCTGGTCGATCTTGATGATTTTTGCGCTGCGCTTTTTCGGCTTGTCGCCGGCTTTGTCCGCGGCACCGTCTTCGGTGTCGTCGTCCCCGTCCGCGGCAACACGCCTGAAGTCGGGATGATTACCGGCGTCGAGCCAACGGCAAGCCTGGCATTCGCCGCAGGCTCCGCGCTCCTTTGCGGCCGACTCGCAGAGCAGCAGGGCGGCCAGTTGTTCGGAAAATGCGGCCTTGCCGACCCCTGCTGGCCCGACCAGTAGCGTCGCATGCGGAAGCCGCTCGAGTCCCTGCCCAAGCAGTTGATCTCGTATCGAGCTATTCCAATCTAACTGTTTTAAATCAAAGTTCTGCAACTATATTCTCAAGTGTTTTATTAATATTGCTTGGAGTCTGTGTTGCATCGATCACGCGTACCCGCCCTGGATTCTCGGTCGCTATGCGCAAATAGGCGGCGCGGACGCGCTCGAAAAAGGCCGATTGTTCCTGCTCGAATCGATCCGGCTTGGCCGTATTCGCCTGCAGACGTTGCCGGGCAACTGCCACCGGCGCATCGAATATCAGGGTCAGGTCCGGTTGCAGATTGCCCAGCACCCAGGCCGAGAGTTCTTCCAGTTTAGTCCAACTGAGGCCGCGCCCTCCCCCCTGATAGGCGAACGAAGCATCAACGAAGCGGTCGCAGACCACCCAATCGCCACGCGCCAGCGCCGGTTCGATTACTTGCGCAATATGTTCGCGGCGCGCGGCAAACATCAGCAGCGCTTCGGTTTCCAGATGCATGGGTTCGGCCAGCAGCAAACTACGCAGCTTTTCTCCCAGCGGTGTGCCGCCCGGCTCGCGGCTGGCGACCACGGTATGACCTTTCGTGCGCAGGTAATCCGCCAGCCAGGCGTGCTGCGTGCTTTTCCCTGCGCCGTCGATGCCTTCAAAGCTGATGAAGCGGCCTCGTGCCATGCGGGTCTATCTCCTCTGGTACCGGGCGACGGCAGTGTTGTGGGCGTCCAGCGATGTCGAAAAAGCGCTCGAACCGTCGCCGCGAGCGACGAAATACAGCATATCGCTGGCGGGCGGTTTAGCCGCGGCTTGCAGCGATGCGAGACCAGGCATGGCGATCGGTGTCGGCGGCAGACCCGGACGCGTGTAAGTATTCCAGGGAGTGTCGGTGTGCAAATCGACCTTGCGCAGAGTGCCGCCAAAGCGCTCCCCGAGGCCGTAGATGACCGTCGGATCGGTTTGCAGCAGCATGCCGCGGCGCAGTCGATTGACGAAAACCGCGGCAACCTGGGGTCGGTCGGCGGGCAACCCGGTTTCCTTTTCCACGATCGACGCCAGAATCAGCAGATCGTAAGGCGCCTTCAGCGGCAGCGAACTGTCGCGGCCCGCCCATGTGGCAGCGAGACGGGGTTGCATGGCCGCGTAGGCGCGGCGCAAGACGTCGAAATCGCTGCTGCCCTTGTTGAACAGGTAGGTATCGGGAAAGAACAGACCCTCCGCATGCGACTCCCTGGCCCCCAACCGGGCGAGAATTTCCGTATCGCTCAGCTTAAGCGAGTCATGGAGGAGATCGGGGTGTTCGTTCAGCGCGGTGCGAAACTGGCGGAAGTTCCTGCCTTCGACCAGCACGAGTTCGCCCTGCGTGACATCGCCGCGCGTCAGTTTGTCGAGCAGCGCCAGCGCGGTCAGGCCCTGCTCCGCCTCATAACTTCCGGCCTTTATCTTCGACGAGCGTCCGAGCAGGCGTCCCAGAAGTTCAAGTTGCCAGGCAGGCAGATCAATGCCCGCCGCTTCGATCACCTGCGCCGCTGCGCGCAGGCTGGCACCGGGCGGGACAGAAAACGCGGTCGGCGCGCCATGCATGGGCAAGTGACGTACGGTGAGCCAGCCGGCACCCGCGATTACGGCGACAAATGCGAGAATCAGCAGCAGCAGGATTAGTTTGAACGTGCGCATCAAGACTTGAATATGGACAGGGCAAGCGCAATCTGCAGCGCTGCCGCGATAATAGCATTCCCTACCCTTCGACCCGGACGCTGCTCATGACCCAAGAATGGATTCCTTTCCTTGCCGCCCAAGGCCTGGCGGCGGATGGCAGCAGCTTTGGCGCTGCCGCCGAAGAGCTTGTCGCGGCACGCGACGGAAGGATTGCGGCACCCTTGCTCGACCAAGGGCTGATCCGCGCCAGCGGCGTCGAGGCGGCCGGTTTTCTGCACAACCTGCTGACCAACGATATCAACGGCATTGCCCCCGGCGCCGCGCGCTTCGCCGGACTTTGTACGCCCAAGGGACGCCTGCTGGCACTGTTTCTGATCTGGCGCGACGGCGATGACTTCCTGCTGATGCTGCCGCGCGACATCCTGCCGGCAATCCTGAAAAAGCTCTCGATGTACATCTTGCGCTCGAAGGTCAAGCTCAGTGACGCGACGGCGGAGCGCGTCTTGCTGGGTTATTCATCGGCAGTCGCAAGCTCACTGGCGACCATGCTCGGCGATCCGGTCGCCCAACTCCCGCGTTTCGCTGTTGCGGCTGTCGAAGGCGGGCAGGCGATCAGGCTCGACGATACGCGCTGGCTGTTGGCGCTCGAAGGTTCTGCTGCCCCGTCGTGCTGGCGGCAACTGACCTCTGCCGCACGTCCGGTGGGACTGGCGGCGTGGCAATGGCTGGAAATTGTCGCCGGGCAACCCCGCGTTGTGGCGGCAACGCAGGAGGCTTTCGTGCCGCAGATGCTGAACATGGAACTGCCTGCGGTGGCCGGCGTGAGTTTCAGCAAGGGCTGCTATCCAGGCCAGGAAATCGTTGCCCGCACCCAGTATCTGGGCAAGGTCAAGCGCCGTACCTATCGCGCCAGGCTCGCTGGCGAGGTGGTTCCCGGCACCCATGTTTATGCTCCCGAAACCGGCGATCAGCACTGTGGCGCCGTTGTCAGTGTAGCTGCCTCCCCCGGCGGCGGTTTCGAGTGCCTGATATGTGTGCAAAGCGGCGCGGCGGACGCCGGTGAGGTCCATGTCGGCGCCGTCGACGGCGAACGACTGGAATTCCTGCCGCTGCCCTACGCGCTGCAAGCAGTCCCCAAGGGGGACGCGGCTTCCTGAGCGGTACGATGTGCCTGATCCTCATTGCCTGGCGGGTTCATCCCGACTACCCGTTGGTCGTCGCGGCCAATCGGGATGAGTTCTTCGCCCGGCCGACGGCGCCTGCGGCCTTCTGGAACAATGCCCCGCACTTGCTGGCCGGACGTGATCTCGAGGCCGGAGGCACCTGGCTCGGCGTCAGTCGCGCGGGGCGCTTTGCGGCGCTGACCAATTTCCGCGATCCGGCGCAGAAACGCGCCGGTATGCCTTCCCGCGGCGGACTGGTGGCGGACTTTCTCGCCGGCGATGAAGCGCCGCAGGACTACCTCGAGCGCATCACCGCCTACGGCAGCCGGTGCAATGGCTACAACCTGCTGATCGGCGACGGCGAAACGCTGTGGTGGTCTTCGAACATGGGCGGCCGGCCGCGAATGCTTGAGCCCGGGCTGTATGGCGTATCCAATCACCTGCTTGACACCCCGTGGCCGAAAGTCGGCGCAGGCAAGGCGGCGCTGGCGCACGCCATCGACCGCCTGCCCGACGATCAATCTCTTTTCGACCTGCTTGCTGACGACGGCATCCACCCCGACGCACAACTGCCGCAGACCGGCGTTCCGCTCGATCTGGAGCGCATGTTGTCGGCAGCCTTCGTCAAATCGCCCGAATACGGTACGCGTAGTTCCACCGTGCTCTGCGTAGGGCAGGATGGCTGGACCGGTTTCAGCGAGCAGACCTGGCTACCGGGCGCCCGGCGCGGCGAACGGGTGCGCTATCGCTTTACCATGGCCCGATGCGGAATGCCGGCTGCCATGAACTCCGGCCCTTCCTCGACGAAGCCGAAGCGCCGGTAGAAACCGCTGAGTTGCGTTGCGGCTTGCAGCACCGGATGCCCGAGGCCCTGTCGATCCGCTTCTTCCAGCAGTCGTTCCAACACCCCGCGGCCGACGCCCTTGCCGCGCCACCGGGCGAGAACAGCCACGCGATCGAGGCGGCCATCCGTCAGCAAACGCCCGGTGCCGATGGCCGTGCCATGGCTGTCGCGGGCGACGACGTGCAGGGCTGCTGCGTCCGCGCCGTCGAATTCCAGCCCCGGCGCTGCATTCTGCTCCTCGACAAACACCGTTTCGCGCACCTGCCGGGCGCTCGCGCCCAGTGCGCTCCACGGGCCGGCGTCGATGCCGAACTCGACAATATCGACCGGCGTACAGGCCGGAACCAGATCGAACAGTTCGACGATGTCCTGATTCCTCATGCGCACGCAGCCGATGGAACCCGGCGTGCCCATGGCAACGCTGTCGGGCGAGCCGTGGAGATAGATGTAGCGCCGCATGGTATCGACTTCGCCAAGCCGGTTGCGGCCAGGCTCCTTGCCGGACAGCCACAGGATGCGCGTCAGGATCCAGTCGCGAGCGGGGAATTGCTCCGCCAACTGCGGAGTCCACATTTCGCCGGTCGGACGCCGACGGACGAATACCGCATTCACTGCCGCCCCGGCGCCGATTTTGGCACGCACGATATGCCGGCCGCGCGGCGTGCGGAAACTGCCGTTCTGTTCGCCTGCCCCTTTCAGTGCCGTGGAGACGCTGTAGCGGCGCAGCAGGGAGCCCTGTCCGTCATGCAGTTCAAGGGTTTGCTGCGGCAGGCTGATGCGGATACGCATCTCTCAGGCCACCAGGGTACGTCCGCGACGCGCGGCGAAGAAACCCGACAGCAGGCTGGCGCATTCGTCTGCCCGGACGCCGGCGACAACAGCGGTGTGGTGGTTGAGACGGGCTTCGGCGAACAGGTCGATCACGCTGCCGGCGGCGCCGGTCTTGGGATCGCGCGCGCCGAACACGATGCGGTCAAGGCGCGCATGCATGATCGCGCCGGCACACATGGCGCAGGGCTCGAGCGTCACATACAGCGTGCAGCCCGGCAGACGGTAATTTCCCAGGTGCGCGGCGGCATCGCGCAAAGCCATGACTTCGGCATGCGCCGTGGGATCGTGGCGGCCGATCGGCTGATTGAAGCCGCGACCAAGGATTTCCCCTTCACTCACGATCAGGGCGCCCACCGGCACTTCGCCGGCGGCCCCGGCCTGGCGCGCCAGGTCCAGCGCCAACCCCATGAATCCGCTATCGTCCATGGGGCCGATTATGGCATTCCCGCCGCCTTGCGCTGAACCCTTGGCGCCGGACGGCCTAGGCGTTTTTGGTCACCGCGCCGCCCGTCTCCATCAGTTGCGCCTGCGCCGCAGCCAGTCGTGCGATAGGCACGCGCGGTCCGGAGCAGGAAACGTAGGTGAGACCTATGCTGTGGCAAAAGTGAATGGATGCCGGATGGCCGCCGTGCTCGCCGCAGATACCGACCTTCAGGTCCGGCCGCGTCTTGCGTCCTTCGCTGACGGCCAGTTTCATCAATTCGCCGACGCCCTTCTGGTCCAGAACCTCGAACGGGTTGTCCTGGAGAATTCCGGTTTCGATATAGGCGGGCAGGAACTTGTTTTCGGCATCTTCTCGGCTGAAGGAGAACGTGGCTTGCGTCAGGTCGTTGGTGCCGAAGGAGAAGAACTCGGCATCTTCGGCCATGCGCCCGGCGCGCAGGCAGGCCCGCACCACTTCCAGCATGCTGCCGAACTTGATGCCGACCTTGATGCCGTGGGTCAATTCCACGACCTTGTGCAGGCGTTTCACATAGCTATGCACGCGGCACAATTCCTCTACTGTCGCCACTTGCGGCACCATGATTTCGGGATGGACCTCGGTCCCTTCCTTGGCGCACAGGGCGGCAGCTTCCAGAATGGCCTGGATCTGCATCATGTAGATCTCAGGATAGGTGATGCCCAGGCGTACGCCGCGATGGCCGAGCATGGGGTTGACCTCGGACAGGGCACGGACCTTCTTGAGGATTTTTTCCTTCTTGTGGATCACATCATCTTCCAGATGGCTGTCCTTGAAGTCCTTGAATCCCAGCGACAACTTGCTCAGACCGTCCGAATACTGCTGGTACAGGCGCGGACTGAGCAGCTTCAGGGTTTCCGGCAGTTCTTCCATCGCCTTGATGGAATCGCGCAGATGGTGCAAATGGGCGATTTCAAGCTCCAGTTGCGCCGCCGTCGGCAGGAATTCGTGCATCGGCGGGTCAAGCAGGCGCACCGTTACCGGCAGGCCCTTCATGGCCTTGAAAATGCCCTTGAAGTCTGCGCGCTGGATCGGCAGCAGCCTGTCCAGTGCGGCCTGGCGCTCCTCGACGGTTTCGGCGAGGATCATTTCCTGAACGATGGGCAAGCGATCGGAACTGTTGAACATGCGCTCGGTGCGGCACAAGCCGATACCCATGGCGCCGAAGGTCCGACCCTTGGCCGCATCGTCCGGTGTGTCGGCATTGGCCATCACCTTGAGTCGCGCCACTTCGTCGGCCCAACCCAGCAGGGTCTCCATGTCTTCCGAAAAAACCGCTTCGACCGTCGGCACTTCACCTGCGTAGACCATGCCGGTACTGCCGTCGATGGTGATCACGTCACCCTCGTGCAAGGTGGTCTCGCCGATCACGGCGCGGCGCGCCGAGTCGGAGATGACTATCGCATCACATCCGGAAACGCAGGGTTTGCCCATGCCGCGGGCAACCACGGCGGCGTGGGAGGTCTTGCCGCCGCGACTGGTCAGGATGCCTTGAGCCTGGAAGAAGCCGTGGATGTCTTCCGGCTTGGTTTCCTCGCGCACCAGAATGATCCGTTCGCCGGCGCGGCCGCGCTCTTCCGCGGTATCGGCATCGAACACGATCTTGCCCGAGGCGGCACCGGGAGAAGCCGGCAGGCCGGTGGCCAGCGGCTTGCCCTTGAAATCGGCGGCGAGTTGCGGTGCCAACATTTGCTCCAGCAACATCGGATCAATCCGCATCAGGGCTTTCTCGCGGGTGATCAGACCCTCCCTGTGCATTTCGACCGATGTGCGCAGCATGGCTCGCGCATTCATCTTGCCGTTGCGCGTCTGCAGGCAGTAAAGGGTTCCCTTCTCGATGGTGAATTCGAAGTCCTGCACTTCTGCGTAGTGCGACTCGAGACGCGCGTGCAGTTCCTGCAACTGCCGGTAGATTTCCGGCATTTCCATTTCCATTTCTGCAATAGGCTTCGGCGTGCGAATGCCGGCCACCACGTCCTCGCCCTGGGCATTCACCAGGTATTCGCCATAGATGATGTTTTCACCGGTGCCGGGGTTGCGCGTGAAGCCGACGCCGGTACCTGAATCATTGCCCATGTTGCCGAACACCATGGTCACCACATTTACGGCCGTACCGCTGGCCATCTCCTTGGTGATCTTGAATTGCCTCCGGTAGTCGATGGCCCGTTTGCCGTTCCATGAACGGAATACCGCACCAATGGCTATTTCGAGTTGCTGGTAGGGATCCTCTGGGAAAGGCCTGCCGGTATGCCGGCTGACGATGGACAAAAACTCGTTGGCCAGTTCGGCCAGGTGTTCGGCCTTGAGATCAACGTCCGTATTGGCGTTGTAACGGGCCTTGATCACCGCCATCGCCGCATCAAAATGTTCGTCGCTGATACCAAGGGCAATCTTGCCGAATAACTGGATGAAGCGACGCCAGGCGTCGTAACCGAAACGCGGGTTACCGGTCAGGGCGATCAGGCCCTTGAGCGTAGTCTGGTTGAGGCCAAGGTTGAGGATGGTGTCCATCATTCCCGGCATCGACATTGCCGAACCGGAGCGCACCGAGACCAGCAGAGGGTTGTCCGCACCGCCAAAGGTCTTGCCGGTCTTCTTCTCCAGGGCCTTCATGTGCGCCAGAGTTTCCTCCATCGCACCGTCAGGCAGGCGGTCTTTCTCCAGGAAAGCGAGGCAGGCGTCTGTGGAGATGACGAAGCCCGGCGGCACATTGAGGCCGATCTTGGTCATTTCGCATAAATTCGCGCCCTTGCCGCCGAGCAACATCTTGTTCTTGCCGTCGCCTTCCTCGAAAGCAAATACCCATTGCGCTTTCATCACTACTTCTCCTTGTTGTCTTACCGTCGGATTGCCGCCGGGCACAAATAGTGCCACGCCATCGTTTGCAGATGCGTATTTTCGCAATGAAAATCACTTTCCACAATACGAGAATTCCATCAAGACGCGAGATGCGCTAAATTGCCGGTGGCGCCTCGACCGATCATGAATCGGCCTTGGCCAGGCAAATTTGTCATTGACTGCGGCTGAACAGGACATTTTCGTTCATTTGCACCCGGTTTTCAGCCCTTCTGCAACAAGTGTCTCTGCCCACAGGTCGATATGGACATTGTCAAGGAAAAGCGCATCAGGGAATGGACTTTGCTCGGGTTGGTCGGAACCATGGCTCTGGTTGCCAATCTGCCGGATCATCTGCTCAGCAATATCGGGGTGGAAACAAACCTCCTGATGGCCGTGCTCGGCGTGTTGGTGGTACTCGCCCTGTTTCTCTATGTGCGGTTTTTCTTTTTTCTGGCCTATACGCTGCTGGCGGTTGGCGCCAACCTCCCGGAACAATGGGCGGCAGGCCTCGGCTTGAGCCGGGAAGCACTGCTGGCGACACTGATCGTGATGGTTGCAATGTCTTTGCTCAACTATGGCGCGAAACTGCTGCCGACGGGGCTGGAGCCGGAAAAACGCAAGCAGAACCCGGAGGCGACGCGGGTCCTGATCAATGCCATCGATCGCGGCAACCTGTCCTATGTCAAGACGCTGCTGACCATGGATTTCGATCTTGATACCATCGATGAAAAAGGGATGTCGCCGTTGATGTATGCCGCTCAGCGCGGCGATCTCAAGGTGGTCCAGATGATCCTGAAACGCGGTGCCTCGCCAACGCTTGCCGGTTCGTCAGGACGAGCTTCCGATGTCGCCTTGCAGAACAACTTCCCGGCAATTGACGAATGCCTGAAGCTCGCCGAAGAAGCCGAACTGGCGGAGACCGCGCGAAGAAATGCCGCCAAGCCCCGGGCTGGTTTCGTCGGCGTTGCGCAAGCGCCGGCCGGGGATTTCCCCGCAGCCAGTTGAATCCGGTATTGCGTCGAATCACGCGGTTGGACACATCTCCCGGTCAGCGCCGGCGACGGATAGTGTTCAAGGCTTGCTCGCCGGAGATCCGGCGGGCGCCGGCACCTCCTGCCGATCAAGCCAGTCGAGCACCTGTCTGGCCTGCAGAACGCCGTTAGTTTCCGCCTGTAAAAGGAAAGCACGAGCTTTCGCTGCATCATTCTTGCCGCCGATACCAATGGCCCACAGCCTGCCGGCGTTAAACTGGGCCGGCGCGAAGCCTTGGTCGGCAGCCCGCTCATACCAGCGGATGGCATCGTCGATATTCCTGGTAACGCCGCGGCCCGTTTCGTGGAGCTCGCCCAGGTTGTTCTGCGCATTGACGTCGCCTTTTTCGGCGGCTACCGTGTAGAGGCGGACGCCCCGGGCCAAATCCACCGGACCGCCCAGACCGGCAATCAGTATATATGCCAATAGCGTCTGGGCGCTTGGCCGACCCTGGCTCGCCGATTGAACCAGGTACGCTCTGGCACGGACGACATCATCTTCCTTTGCACCGAATTGACCGAGGAAACGGCGCCCCATCCATTCCTGTGCGGCAGCGTGGCCCTGCTCCGCTGCGCGCTCCATCTGCGCCCATGCCTTCTCTGGCGCAGCGTCCATCAGGCACTGCGCGGCATGCCATCCGGCAGGCGCAAGCTTCTGCGCTGCAGCGATGAACTCGACGCAGGATTTTTCGGCATCTTTCTGCAGCAGGATGCCGCGCTCCAGGAGAAAACCCATGGCCTGTCTGGCCATCAAATCGCCCCTCCGCGACAGGTTCTCTACGTGCCGGCCCGAGTCACGCAGGTCCCGGTGAAATTTCCGCGTGAAATGCCGGGCTCTTTCGATATCGCTGACGGCCTCCGCACGCAGCACCCAGTCGATGAGCACCACCGAGGCACGAGCCAGGCGCTCATTTGCCTCCTTGCTGCCTGACTTGCCCGACCCGATGCGACGTGCGGCGGCCACTTCCGCATCCAGACCGGCTTCGTCCGCAATGTCGGGCCTGAACGAGACCGGCGAGATACCGGGATGATTCGGGCTGATCTTGCTCTTGGTCCTGGCTTGCTCGTGCGCCGCCCTGGCCTTCGCCATAGCCTTGGCGGAGGGAGTTGTCTGCCCCGTCGAGTGTGCCGGCACCAGTGCGAGCCAGAACATCAGCAGGGGCCCCGCTAGTTGCCGAAGTATCTTCAATCCTTCCATTCCTTTGAAATCATGATCGCCGTCTTGATGTTGGCATCGATGCGAGAGTGGCGCGCAAGTGTCGCACAATCGGCGCCGGCGATCGTTGTGTCAATTGCCGGCGCGCCCGGGTTTTTCGGTTAGGCTGCGGGCATGGACTTGCCCGATCTCCTCGGACTGATGCTGCTGGCCGCCGCCGCCTGGCTGTGGCTCGACAGCCTCACGGCGCGCGAGACGGCGGTGTCGGCCGCCAGGGCGGCCTGCGAATCGGAGCATCTGCTGCTGCTCGACGACACCGTTGCCATCACGCGACTGGGCCTGGCCCGGAACGGCAACGGCGAATTGCGCATCCGCCGCATCTATGGTTTCGAGTACAGCGATACGGGCGATGACCGCAACGCGGGAAGCGTCGTCACCTTGGGCAGTCGCGTCATCGTGATAAACCTGAACCTGCCGGATGCGCCGCAGTGGCCGGTGCTGCACTGAAGCGCCTTGACGCCGCAAGGCATCGCAACAAGATCATATTCACCACCACCGGCGTTCAAGCGCATGCCGGCGAGGAGAATGCGTCAGCGCGTTCAGCGCCAGTTCGCGGCAATAACCGGAGCGAGGCTGTCCTGATAGGCCGGCGACAGCGTGGTTTGCCCCGGTGGCGGCGGGGCAAACGCGGCCATGGCCTGCACCAGGTTCTCGACCTGGGTGTCCAGCAACAGTCTGCCGTCGGCAGCCTTGAACTGCTCGACGTGGTAACTTGAACCAAGATACCAGTTCTCCAGCGTCAGTTTGTCCGTGGTACCGATGATGCCGGCCTCGAGATTGTTGCCGACGTGTCGTAGCCATATCTGTGAGGGGCCGATTCCGGGTAGAAACGAAGCCCGGTCGATGTTTTCCGGACTGGCGTCGTCTTCGCTAATCGTATCGCTACCGTAACCGCGTCCGAAAACATAGGTGTCGTTGCCGGCACCGCCGGCCATCCTGTCGCTACCGAAACCGCCGTCCAGCGTGTCATTGCCGGCACCGCCGAGCAGCAGGTCGTTGCCGGAAGAGGTCCACAGCACATCGTCGCCGCCTTCACCGTCGACAGTGACGTCGCCGCAGGCCCACCTTGAACTGGTGAGATCGACGATATCGTCGCCGGTTCCCGCCCGTATTGTCTCGATCCTGGTAAAGCGCGGTTGCTGTCCGCCCGGGCTCGGACTGATGGCATCGTCAAGCACGATGATGTCGTTGCCGGCGGTACCGACCAGGCTGTCGCTGCCGCTGCCGCCGTCCATCGCATCCCAACTGGCGACACGACCGGTGATGGCTACCGTGGCACTGCTGCCGGGATGGCCGGGGCTGCCGTCGTTGCGGCAGAGGAAGCCCGCCGACCAGGTGGCGTCGGTCGAAAACAGGAAAGTGTCGTCACCGGCTTCGCCCTGCAGCACATCGGCGCCGGGTCCGCCGCAAAGAACATCGTCGCCGGCACCGCCGCTGAGCACGTCGCTGCCGCTGCCGCCGCTGATCATCACGCCGGGGTCGGGCTCGGGCTCGGCGACCGGAACCGGAACTGGAACCGGAACTGGAACAGGGACTGGAACCGGAACTGCAACTGGAACTGCGACGACCGCCGCCGTCGCCGCGCTGGCAACCGCTTCCGCTGTGCCACGGTCATCAATGTAGGCGGCGACGGCACGGATATGCTTCCCGACCTGTACCTGGCCCGGCGTGAAACTGCTCGCCGTCGCGCCGCCGATGCTGTTCCAGGTGTTGCCATCCGCCGAGGATTGCCACTGGTAGCCGATGCTGCCGAGGCCGTCGGCATCTGCCAGGCTGTTGCCGGCTGTCAGTGTTTCGTTCTGTGCAGCGTTTCCGCGCACCGTCACGCTGCCGCTCGGAGCATCGTTGGTATTGGCGACGGTCAGCGTCAATTCCTGGGTGACCGACGCACCCGCCGGATCGGTGGCCGTAACGCGCAGCGCAAAGCTGCCGACATCCTCGTTTTGCGGGCGGCCACCGAAGCGACCCGTGACGCCATCGAAGGAGAGCCAGGCAGGGAGCGCACTGCCATCGGCCATGCTTGCCGAATAGCCGAGTTGATCGTCGTCGCTATCACGGAACCCGGAGGCCACCGGGATATCAGCAACGCTGTCCTCGTCCATAACCAAGGCGGCAATTGGAATCGCAACCGGCGCATGGTTCAGCAGGTCCTGGACGTAGGCCTCTGTACCGTCGGCGAATTCGATACGGTCGATGACCGCATCCCCGCTCCGGCCCGGCGCGTCGCTTCCGCTGACCGCGACGCAGTCCCCGTCGCCGTAGTAGATCAGCAGATTCCCTTCGCTCATCACGAGCCTGATGTCGTTGCGCGCGATCCCCGCGCCGAATGCGATCCGGTTGCCGCCGGCATCCGCAACATCGACAACGGTGTCGACACCGTCTCCGATGTTGAATTGATAGACGTCCGCGCCGTCTCCACCTTCCAGCAGATCGTTGCCGCGGGCTCCGCGCAAGTTGTCGTCGCCGCCGTATCCGCTCAGCCAATCGTCCAGCGCGGTGCCGGAAAGCGTGTCGTCGCCCTCCCCGCCTGAGGGATGAAAACCGAGCGCTGCGATCAGTTCCTGCTTGTCGAGCACGCTGCCGTCGTCGAAACGGAAATACTCGATGCCGCCTGCGCCGAGCGGGTTTTCGGGATCGAAGTTGTCGATATGGATTTCGCGGCCGGTCGAATTGACCGTGATCTTCAGCGAGCCGACGCCGAGGCTAAGATCGCTCACTGTCGTGCCTGGAAGGGCCAGCGTGTCGACGCCACCGGAGTCGAGGATGTGATCGACCCCCGGCGAGGCATCGATGACAAAGGTATCGTCGCCTTCCCCCCCGGCCAGCGTGTTGTTGCCTGATCCGCCGGACAGGACATCGTTACCGTCGCCGCCGCTTAGGGCATCGTTCCCCTCGCCGCCGTCGAGCGCATCGTTGCCGGCGCTGCCGGTGAGCGCATCGTCACCGGTGCCGCCGAGAAGCGTCAGATCCGTGAAAGTTATTACGGACAGATCGAGTCTGCTTCGCGCCGTGGCGCCCGCGAGATCGGTCGCGGTGAGGGTCAAGGTCAGGAATCCGACATCACTGTCCCCCGGACTTCCCGACAGCGTTCGCGTCAGCGGATCGAACTCCAGCCACGCCGGCAACGGGCTGCCGTCGGCCTGGATCGCGCTGAAACTCAGAACATCGATCGCATCGGGATCTGCAAACGCCGTCTCCGGCAGCGTGTAGCTGAAAATGTCGCCGGCCTCGATGGTTTGCGCCGCCAGCGGATCTCCCGCGGCCGGTGCGTGGTTCGTGGCCAGATCGACGAGGGCAACCGAACTTCCGTCCGCAAACTGTATGGAACGGATGACACTGCTCGCGGGCGCATTGGAGTCGAGGCTGTGAATCACCACCTCGTCACCGTGAGTGCCATAGCTCAGCAACAGATCGTTGCCGACAAGATGTGCCGACGTATTGGTCCGGGTGATATCGAAATCGCCAAAGACGATGATATTGCCATTTCCGGTACCGTCGCCGCAGTCCTCGATCCGGTCCGATCCGCTGCTGCTCGAAAAGCAATAGGTGTCGTCGCCCGCGCCGCCGAAAAGTTCGTCCGCGCCGCCGTCGCCGCTGATCCGGTCGTCGCCATCGTCGCCGTGAAGACTGTCGTTCCCGCTGCCGCCGGAGAGCACGTCGTTGCCGGCGCCACCAAGCAGCGTGTCCCGGCCATCGCCGCCCTCCAGCGTGTCGCTGCCGGTACCACCGAGCAGGGTATCCTCGCCATTGCCGCCAACCAGCCAGTCGTCGCCGTCACCTCCATCCAGTGAGTCGTCCCCGTCTATCCCGGCGCCGTCGCCATCGCCGTAGAGGCGGTCATTGCCAGCGCCACCCTGCAGCGTATCGCCTTCGCTGCCGCCGTACAGCACATCGTCGCCGTCGCCGCCGGCCAGATTATCGGCGCCGCCCATGCCGTAGATCTGATCGTTGCCGCCGAGGCCATCGATGACATCCGCGGTACCGTAACCCCAGAGCACATCGTCGTTGGCGCCGGCCGTCGGCAGTGCAGCGGCGATGCTGGTGGAATCCCGTACCGTGCCATCGGCGAATTTCACCTGCTCGATGGCGTTAGCGCCGATTCCCGCCGCATCGGTCAGAAAGTGATCCCGTACCGTGATCTTGTCGCTGCCGACGCGATTCGTCAGAATCAGATCGTTCCAACGGCGCGCGATGATGATGTCGCCGGCGACGATGCCGGAGCCGAACTCTATGGCATCGGCATCTCCATTGCTGTCGGCAATGGTATCGATGCCATCGCCAAGGCCGAAAATGTAGGTGTCGTTGCCGGCTATGTCAGACATATGGTCGTTGCCGGCTCCGCCTTCCAGCACATCGTTGCCGCAACCGCCGTCAATATTGTCGCTGCCGCCAAAGCCGTTGATGATGTCGTCCGTTGAATAGCCAACAATGTAATCGTCGCCGTCCGTGCCGACCAATGCCATGGCCTTGACGGAATCGCCATCCCATACCGTGCCATCGGCGAACTTCACCTGTTCGATGGCGTTAGCGCCGACTCCCGCCGCATCGGTCAGAAAGTGATCCTGTACCGTGATCCTGTCGCTGCTGCCACGAATCGACAGGGTCAAGTCGTAACCGCGGCGCCCGACGATGATGTCGCCGGCGACGATGCCGGAACGGAACTCTATGGTGTCGGCCGCTCCATTGCTGTCGGCAATGGTATCCGTGCCATCGCCACGACCGAAAATGTATTTGTCGTTGCCGGCTCCGTCCCATAAGTAGTCGTTGCCGGTTCCGCCATCCAGTACATCGTTGCCGTCCTCACCCAGCAGCATGTCGCTGCCGGAGCCGCCGAGCAACGTGTCATCGCCGGAGCCGCCGGCGATCCACTGATCGTTGCCGGCGCCGCCCATCACGATGTCGTTGCCGTCTCCGCCCATCAGGTAGCGATCATCGCCATCACCGCCGTCGATCACGTCGTTGCCGCTGCCGCCCCAGAGATTGTCGCTGCCGCCAAGGCCGTTGATGACGTCGTCCGTTGAATAGCCGGTAATGCCATCGTCTCCTGCCGTGCCCAGCAGGGCCTGCGCCTTGACGGCATCGACATCCCACACCGTGCCGTCGGCAAAGCGAACTTCCTTGACGAAGCGGTGATACGCCTCCTGGTAAAAGAACTGCTGTACGGTCAGAGAGTCTGTGCTACCGGCCAGGGTAAAGATCAGGTCGTAGTTGAAGCAACGGGTGACGACATCTGCGGGTTGAATGCCGGCAAGGAACTCGACGACGTCGCCGAGCGTATTGTCCGGGGTGTTGAGCCAGGCGTTGAATCCGCCGGGGTTGGTGGAATAGCCGGGATTGATCGCTACATCCTGGCCGTAGCCCCGGCCGAATCGGAAGATGTCGCTGCCGTGCCGAACGCCGGAAGCGGCATTGCCGTAGAGGAGATCGTTGCCGGTGCCGCCGTCGAGCACATCGATGTCGCCGGTGTAACCAGCGACGGGTACCTCACCGGGCGCTTGCCCCCCGTACAACTTGTCGTCGCCCGTGCCACCCAGCAACAGGTCGCTGCCTGTTCCGCCGGAAATCGTATCGTCGCCGCTGCTCCCATTCACGTTGTCATCACCCCCCAGGGCGTCGATTACGTCATTACCCGCGCTGCCATTGATCAGGTCGTCGCCTTCCGTGCCCAGAATGGGACCGCCGCCGCCACCACCCGTTGCACACAGCGCATTGATGGCAGTGCTGTTCCAGATCGTGCCGTCGGCAAACGCCAGGCGTTCAACGGCGTCGGGAAATGCTCCGCCGGCGCTGCGGTTGAACTGATAGGAAACGGTCAGCGTATCGTCGGTGCCGTTGATCGAGATCACCAGGCCGTTACCGTCACGGCGGAGCGTCACGTCCTGCGGCCCTACATCCGGCAGAAACTCGATCGTGTCGTTATCGGCGGGTACTTCGCTTCCAGACCAACCTTCCAGAATCACATCCCGGCCGTAAGCGCGGCCGAAGCGGTAGGTATCGTTGCCGCTGCCGTCGTTGGCACCGCCGCCGAACAGCAGATCATTCCCCGTGCCACCATCGAGGACATCGTTGCCGGCACCGCCGTAGAGCATGTCGTTGCCTGTGCCGCCTTGCATGGTGTCGTTGCCGGCACCGCCGTTGAGGGCATCATTGCCTGCGCCGCCGTTGAGAACGTCGCCGGCACCGGCGTACAAACTGTCGTCGCCAGCCCCGCCTTCCAGTATGTTGTTGCCCTCATCGCCATAGAGCGTGTCGTTGCCGTCGCCACCGTTAAGGCTGTCATTACCGGCGCCGCCGAAAACCGTGTCGGCCCCCACATCGCCATTGAGGCTGTCGTTGCCTTCACGCCCATACAGCGTATCGTCGCCGGCACCGCCGTTAAGCGTGTCGTCGCCGCCCAAGCCATCGATAACATCGTCGCCGCCCAAGCCATCGATGACGTCATCGGAGTTGAATCCGACCAAGTAGTTATTGCCTGGCGTTGCCGCCAGCAACTTTCCTTTTACGGCCGCATAGTCCCAACTGGTGCCATCCGCCAGGCGGATCGCTTCAATACCCGCCGGATTGAACGCGCCGTCGTTGGCGAAGTAATTTTGTACTGTCAGTTGATCCGCCGTTCCGACGATCCTGAGGATCAGGTAATCCGTCTGCCGGCTGAGTTCGATGTCGGAAACAACAACGCCGTCCTTGAACTGGATGACATCGTGCTTGTCCGGATTGTCGTCCCGGCTCGCCACCGTATCCCAGCCGTCACCCCGGCCGAACAGGTAGGTGTCGTTACCCGCCCCGCCGTCCAGCGTGTCGGCGCCCGCGCCACCATCCAGAGTGTCGTTGCCGGCACTGCCAAGGATTCGATCGGTAACGCTGGTGCCGGTGAGCGTGTCGCCGTTTTCGGTGCCGGCGATATCGAAGCCGCGCGCCAGCAGATCGGCGTAGGACAACGTGCTGCCGTCAGCGAACTCGATATGGTCGAAAGGCTTGCCGCCCATCACGTTGGACGGATAGAAGTTGTCGAAATGGATGGTGTCGTTGGCGTCGCTGCCGACCTGGAGCGCCAGCGAACCGAGCGACAGTTTGAGGTCGGCCGCGACGATGCCCGGCGCGAGGCGCAGCACGTTGCCGGCGCCGCCGGTGGCGACATGGTCGGTGCCGTCGCCCTTGCCGTAGAGGATGATGTTGTTGCCGCCCTGCAGATTGAGGGTGTCGTTGCCGCCGCCGCCCGACGCCGTGGCATGGCCGCCGGTGGTGCTGATGCTGTCGCCGGCGCTGCCGCCGAGTTTGATGCTTGGTTTGTCGTCGATGTTGATGGTGCTCAACACCGTAGTCGAATAGCGCCCGACGAACTGGGCGTAGTTCAAGGTCTCGCCACCGACCGAAAAGTTTCTGATGGCCCCGCCCAGGCCGTCGTTGATGAGGACCTTCTCGTTGGTACCGTAGTCGATTACCAGGTAGTCGCCGACGGTACCAAGGCTGAACTGGCCCGCCGCGATCCCGTCCAGGCGCAGAGTGTTGTTGCCTTCAGTGTCCTGGATGTTGTCGGTGCTAAAGCCTTGCCACGAGCCATCGCCGGCGGCTAACACATAGGTGTCGTCGCCGGCACCGCCGAAGAGCCAGTCAGCTCCGGCGCCACCGGTCAGGGTGTCGTTGCCGTCGCCACCTTGCAGGGTGTCGCTACCATCGCCACCAAGCAGCACGTCGTTGCCGCCGTTGCCGTAGAGCGTATCGTTGCCGTCGCCGCCATCGAGGGTGTCGTTGCCTTGGTATTGCGCGGCCAGGGGAGCATCCGGCGTGTCGTCCCCAGCGAGCATGTCGTTGCCGGCACCGCCGAGAAGCGTGTCATCGCCGCCGCCACCGATCAGGGTGTCGTTGCCGTCCCCGCCATCGAGAGTGTCCTTGCCGTGATACTGCCCGGCCAAAGTGCTGTAGTCGCCCTCCAGATAGTCGTCGCCGGCGCCGCCGAACAAGGTGTCATCGCCGCCGTTGCCCCAGAGCAGGTCGTTGCCGTCTTCGCCGTCGAGATAGTCCTTGCCATGAAACAGGCCGGCGGTCGTGGTGTCGTCGCCGCTGAGTTCGTCGGCGCCGGCGCCGCCGAAGAGGATGTCGTCACCGCCGTTGCCAGACAACACGTCGCTGCCATCCTCGCCATCGAGATAGTCGTTGCCGTGGTACTGCCCGTCCAGCCTGATGCTGTCCCCCGCCAGGGTATCGTCGCCGGCACCGCCGAAGAGTTCGTCCGCACCGCCGTCGCCGCTGATCCGGTCGTTGCCGTCGCCACCGTCGATGTAGTCGTTGCCCTGGTATTGATCCCGGGCAACCATCATCAGCCCGGGATCGCCGGCGGATGCCGCCCAGTCGCCCATGGTGCCATCGCCATACAGGGTATCGTCGCCGCTTCCGCCACGAATGTCGTCATTCCCGGTGTTGCCGACGATGAGATCGTTGCCCGTGCCGCTGGCCACCGCGTCGTCGCCGACGCCGGCATATATCGTATCGTCGCCGTCGCCGCCGTCGATCACGTCGCCGGCATCGTCATCCACGCCGGTACTTCCCACCAGGCTATACGGCAACAAGAAGCGGCCTGCGCTGTCTCGCTGGAGCAGGGGTGTTCCATCGATCGCAAAACGGTCGTAGTCCGCCCGGGAGTTGAAGTCCATGGCGAAATCGCCACCGCCGAAGATCATGTCGTCCCCGTCACCGCCCTTGATCACGTCGCTTCCCGCCCCGCCGTCGATGAAGTCGAGGCCGTCGCCGCCGTCGATCACATCGTCCCCGGCGCCTCCTTGCAGCATATCGTTGCCGATCCCGCCGTCGAGCCGGTCATTGCCGTTGCCGCCCTGAAGAATGTCGTTGCCGGCTTCGCCATACAGTGTAAGGTCGTTGCCCGTGCCGCGGATGATGTCGTTGCCGTTGCCGCCGTAACCGATGTCGCCCGACAACCCCAGCTGAATGAGGTCGGCCCCACCCAGACCATAGACTTTCTGGTTGGCGGCGGTGGCGACGAGGGTACCGTTGTGTGGAGTGGCGACGGGAAGCTCGCCGTTGTCGGCGAGATCGGTGCCCAGCAGATCGGTGGCCGGTTGGGTGGTGGCGGCGGTGCCGGAGAGGGTCAAGCCGAGTTCGCCGCTCTTCCAGTCCATGACCTTGATGGTCGCACCGCCGGGGTCGGTAATGAAGAGGATGCCGCGCGTGGTGTTATCGCCCATGAAGCGATAGAGCAAACCCCTGCCGTCGTGGTAGAGACTACGCTCGACCGGGTCGGCGATGAGGGTGCAGTTCAGGGACGTGCCGTTGTATAGGATCGTGCCCTGGCCGTCGCCGCCGCTGGATATATTGTCGAAGATGCTATCTGGAGCGTGATCGATGATGGTGTCGGTGCCGCTGTTCTTGTCGATGCGATAGGTGTCGTTGCCGGCGCCGCCGCGCAGGATGTCATCGCCGGTGCCGCCTTCGAGGTAGTCGTCACCGGCGTTGCCTGTGAGGATGTCGGCGCCGGCGCCGCTGTAGAGGCGATCGGCGAGCTTGCCGCCGGCGAGGCTTTCGATGCTGCCGTCGGTTTGGTCGCGGCCGAAGATGACCATCCGCTCGCCGGAATCGATGCCGAGGTCGAGCGGCGTGCCGGAGACGCGAACTACCCGCTGCGTAGTGACGTCCTGGTAGTACCAGTCGTTTTGCAGGGCAAGGTTTTCTACTCGGCTGGTGTCGGCAAGGTTGGCAGCGATGACGTAGGTCAGCATCGAGGCGCGGTCTTGCAGCCAGTCGTCAGACAGAGTGCCCAGGCCTGCGGCGGTGTCATAGAGGTCGAGTTGGTGGCTCTGGTTGAACTTGTTGTAGAGGCTGTCATCGCCGATGATCGCGAAGGGGTTAAGTTCTTTGAGGGCGTAGCGCGTGGCGAGGGCGTCGGGATTGCTCGCGGCAGATTGCAGATCGACGGCGGTTAGACTGCTGAGGGAGACGATTTGTCCGCGCAGGGTTTGATCTTCCTGAATCAGGCCGCGCAACGATGCCAGCTTCTGCTGGTAGTCAATTCGACTTGCCGCCGAATCACCTGCGTCGCCTACGGTGGTTGGCGTCGTATCTCTGGCGCCAACCAGTTTGCGCAGCGCATCAAGTATCGATTCCAGCGAGTTCGCCGGGGTGCTTGAACCTGCGTCGAGTAGCGCAGTGGCAGTGGCGAGCGTCAGGTGCTCGTCGAGAATGCCCATGACATCGCACAAAGCCAAGCCATCGGTAAGCTTATACATCGAGTGATTCGGAATCCCAGTGCTTTCTTCGTTGAACCCAGGAATGCGTAATCCATATTGCTGCAGCCACGCCTCTGTCGTAGTTACGTTGAGGCCGTGCTCAGCCCAATAGTTGTTCTGGCGGGTTTCGCTTGGCCATGCAGTGCTTCCAATCCCGAGGAGGCTCTCGATCTGAGCAAGAAGAAACTCCGTTTTCTGACGTCCAATCAAAAGTCCGCCGACGCCAAGGCCGTTGAAGGTATTGCTGGTGCTCACATCTGCCGCAAACATACGTGAAAAGACTGTCGTCAGGTGTCCGCCGAGACTGTGGCCGGTAACGATGTACTTACCCGAATATCTCTGACCGTTCACCAGCAATGATCCGTCGCCATTACCGACAAATGACGCGTAGGTCAGCGGTAGCAATGACGGCTTGATTTGCACGGTCTCGCTGCCGCTCGGAGAGGTGGCGCGCTTATACCAGTTCACCATATCCAGCACTTCTGCTTGCGCCAAGCCACTGCCAGTTTCGACGTCGGCGTCAGTGGCCAAATCGCGAGGGTCGTTCGGTTCTGTTCCCCGAAAGGCGATGTAGCGCTGGCCTGTGGACTTCTCTTCGAATACCGTGACCGATAGTCCACCTGCGAGAAGGTTGGGGTTTGTGTATTGGGTGATGATTCGGAAATTGTCACCGACGTAGTTAGCGAGCTTCGGCGTAAGCGCTGTGCCTAGCTTTGTTGATAGATCGCCGCCTGTCAGCCCATCTGATAAGCCGTCGACGTAGCAAGCATCCGAGAGAACAGCGTTAATGAAAGCGTTGTGGATTTCAGTGTTCATTTCGTTTCCCTTTTCCGAGAGAACGGCAAGATGTGGAACTTGAGCAGATCTTTAGCAAATAAAGGCGGCTCGCATTGCGGTTTCACCAAGAATGGGGCCTGGAAGTTCCGGCTCAGCCACCCTCCAGATGTTCCGTATTGATCGAATTCGGCCAGCAAGCGGCCATCAGTGTTGTCGTAGATTTTGTGGTGATACTTACGAATAGGTATCGTCGCCGGTATTACCTCTGGATATGGGCCGCCGTGATCCCACCGCACCAATGATTCGTATATCGCACTGAGCCGATTTCTTTCTTCCAATGTAGTTCCTGTCTTCAATTTCCCATCCGACGTATATAGTTCTTCTCCGACTGGGTGCGTGGCGTGAATCGTCACCTCCTTCGCCTCCTCGCATAGACGGTCGAACTGGACCTTGCCGACGATTTCGTCCGCCAGCGGCGCCATAAAGACCACCGGCAGCAGAAGTAGTGCCAGGCCTTTTGTCCACCAACGAGTCGTCGTCCTCCGAGTTAGCAGCAGCGCAAATCCCCAAGCTATCAAGGTGGCGACCGCGCCCCATAGCAATATCCCTATCAGATACATGTCTGACCTCCTTTTTCGATGCAACCGATAACCGATCGGGTTCGGTTCGGTTTGCGCATCATCGGTTCTTCGCGAAAGTCGGCGCTTGCCGGCCCGCGAAGCGGGATCCACGACAGACAGAGTCCGGGGCGGCGATTCGTCCCATCATGGCAAAGCGATAGAGCATCATTATCTGTATCACCCCTCCCTCCTCCTCTCGATCACAGCATCGCGGTAGGCAGGTTCGATGTCCCGCCAGCGCCGACTTTTCTGAAAATGCTGCCGCAACAATATGCTTGCAAGCTCATCACCAATTTCATCCACGCCGGTACTTCCCTCCAGGCTGGACGGCAAGACGAAGCGGCCTGCGCTGTCGCACTGGAGTAGCGGCGTTCCATCGATCGCAAAGCGGTCGTAATCCGCCCACGAATTGAATGCCATTGCGAAATCGCCGCCACCAAAAATCATGTCGTCCCTGGCGCCCAGGTCGGTCAGTCGCTGCGCTGCCATCATTGAGTCGGCTATCCGCCGATCCATAGCGCTACAGGGGATCAGCATTACATTCTCTTTGCATTCCCGTCTCCTCAAACCAGAGTCCCACTTCACTCCCCTCACCTCTCCCGCAAACTCTCGTGCCCATACTGCAGCAGCGGGCTCAGAAAATATTCGATCACCCGCCGCTTGCCGGTCTTGATTTCCACGCTCACCGCCATGCCGGCCGAGAGGTTCACGGATTTGTCTTCGACCTGCATCGTGGCCCGCTGCAATCTGGCCCGGGTTGAGTAAATCAGGCCGCGCTTTTCGTCGCTTATGGCATCGTGGGAGACGTGGATAAGGCTGGCCGGGATGGTGCCGTACTTGGTGAAGGGGAAGGTCTCGACCTTGACTTCGGCGGTCTGCCCGGCATTGACGAAGCCGATGTCCTTGTTCTCCAGGAAGGCTTCGACTTCCAGCGTGTCGTCCCTGGGCACGATAACCATCAGAACCTGCGCCGGAGTAACGACGCCGCCGACGGTGCGCACGGCCAGTTGCTGCACGGTGCCATCGACCGGCGCGGTCAGGGTCATCAGCCGGCCACGGCTTTCGGTCTTGACCAGTTCCTGCCCGTAGCCATGGGCTTTCTGCTCGGCCTCGTTGAGCGTGTCGAGGGCGAGGCGGCGGGTTTCGGCGACGGCCGAACCGCGCTGGCCGCGAGCCTCGTTGATTGAGGCAGTGAGTTCCTTCAACCGGCTGCGCTGGGTTTCGAGGTCGGCTTCCTGTTCGATGCGGACCTGTTCCTTTTCCAGGTAGCCGTGCCTGGAGATGAAGTTCTTCGCCACCAGATCTTTGAAGTCCTCCGCCCGTTGCCGGGCGATGGGTGCCGTTTGTTCCAGCTTCCTGACGATGGCCTCGGTCGAGCGAAACTCGGCTTCGCGCTTGGCGATCTCTGCGTCGATGCGCGAAACCCTGGCCTGGTATTCGCCATATTGACCGTCGAGGATTCGCTGTTCTTGGGCGACACGTTCGGCGCCGATGCCGACGGGATGTTCCATTTGCGGCGGCCGGCCGGAGGATAGGGCGGCCAGCAGACCGCGGGCGCGGGCGGCCTGGAGTTTGGCGGTGGTCAGGTCGTTGGCGGCTCGCGTGCTGTCGGCCTGGGCCATGGTGGCATCAAGTTCAACGAGAACATGGCCGGCCTTGACATGCTGCCCGTCCGCCACACGGATCGATTTCACGACAGCGGTCTCGATCGGCTGGATCAGCTTGCTGCCTTCGTTGGGCACGATCTTGCCCTGCGCCGTGGCAACGACGTCGATCCGGCCGAAGACGGCCCACAGCACGGCGAGCAAGGCAAACGCCATCAGCAGCCAGGCAACGATGCGCGGCGCCGGGGAGACCGGCGTTTCCTGCAGTTCGAGCGCCGCCGGCAGGAATTGCGCCTCATGCGGCAAGCGCTGCGGCGGATCGAGTTCGCGACGCAGTTTCCAAACGTGACTGAAGATGGCGGCGTAGCGCTTGAGCAGATCCAGCGCGGCTTGCAGGCGCAGGGTGAGGGCTTGGCTCATGACGGAAGCCCTTGATAAACACAACACAAGTGTTTAGTATTCGCGTCGTGAACTCGAACGAATTCAAGCGTTGACTGGCCAGGCAAGGGGCGACGTTTCAGACTGGAAAAGGGTCGCACCTGAGGATATTCCTGAACGGTCGGCAGTCCGTTATACCCATGCACAACACCGAACTGAAAACCGGTACGGTGGAGGGCATCAAGAAACAGCTTGGACTGAAAGGAAAGTAAGCCATGCTTGACTACCCCGTTATTCTTGAAGCACAACCGGAGGGTGGCTATGTCGTCACATTTCCGGATGTGCCAGAGGCTATTACTCAAGGCGAGGATGAAGACGAGGCCTTGCTCTACGCGATCGACGCTCTTGAAACCGCGCTGTCGTTTTACGTCGATGACCGCAGACTCCTGCCGGTGCCGAGCAAGGCCAAGCGTGGACAACGGACGGTGCGCCCTTCGGCATTGGAATGCGCCAAGTTGGGCGTCTATCGAGCCATGACAGAGCAGGGCATCAAGAAGGCTGAACTGGCGCGACGGTTGGGCTGGCACATGCCGCAGGTGGATCGCCTGTTCGATCTCAAGCATGCCTCGAAGCTCGATCAGATCGAGGCGGCGGCGCGGGCCTTGGGACGGCATATCGAGGTGTCGGTTTCGTAGCATAGTTCTACCCCTGCTGCATCCGGTACAGCCGCGAGTAGTGCCCCGCTTCGCGGCGCAGCAGTTCCGCGTGGCTGCCCTGCTCCACTATCTGGCCGCGGTCGAGCACCACGATGCGGTTGGCATCGCGCACGGCGGAGAGGCGATGGGCGATGATCAGCACGGTGCGGCCCTGGCAGATCGCCTTCATGTTGTTCTGGATGATGCGTTCGGATTCGTAGTCGAGCGCGCTGGTAGCTTCGTCGAAGATCAGGATGCGCGGCTTGCCGATGAGGGCGCGGGCGATGGCGATGCGCTGGCGCTGGCCGCCGGAGAGCGTCGAGCCGTGTTCGCCGACCACGGTGTCATAGCCCTCCGCCAATTCAAGGATGAATTCGTGCGCGCCGGCAAGCCTGGCGGCGGAGATAACGGCCTCGATCGGCAGACCGGGATCGGCCAGCGCGATGTTGTCGCGGATGCTGCGGTTGAACAGCATGTTCTCCTGCAGCACGACGCCGATCTGGCGCCGCAGGCTTGAACTGTCGGCCATCGCCAGGTCGATGCCATCGACCAGCACGCGGCCGCGTTCGGGCAGATGGAGCCGCTGCGCCAGCTTGGCCAGCGTGCTCTTCCCGGAGCCGGAACGGCCGACGATGCCGACCACCTCGCCGGGTTGGATGGCGAGGTCGATGTCGCGCAGTACTTCCGGTGCGTCGGGCCGGTAGCGGAAAGCCACCCGGTCGAATTCGATGCGCCCGGTCAGTGGCGGCAGCGTAGTGCCGGCCCGGCCGCCGTGACCATCGGCCCTGGCGAGTTCGGTGCGCGTGTTGAGGATGTCGCCCAGGCGCTGCACGGAGATGCCGGTCTGCTGGAAATCCGTCCATAGCTGCGCCAGGCGCATGACCGGGGTTGCCACCCGTCCGGCGAGCATGTTGAAGGCGATCAACTGCCCCACGCTGAGGCTGCCGTCGATCACCAGACGGGCGCCCAGCCACATGGTGACGATGGTGACCAGTTTGCCGATGAGATTGACGCCTTCGTGCGCCAGGGTGCCCAGGGTGGCCGTGCGAAATCCGGCCGAAACATAGGCGGCCAGCTGCTTGTCCCAGCGTCCGGTCATCTGCGGCTCGACGGCCATGGCCTTGACGGTGTCGATGCCGTTGATGGCCTCGACGAGAAAGGCCTGGTTCTCGGCGCCGCGGTTGAACTTCTCATGCAGGCGCGAGCGCAAGAGCGGCGTGACAAGCAGCGAGAGCAAGGCATAGCACGGCAGCGAAACCACCACGACGAGGGTCAGCCAACCGCTGTAGAGCAGCATGACGCCGATGAAAACAACTGAGAACAGCAGGTCCAGCACCAGCGTGAGGGCGTTGCCGGTGAGAAACTGGCGGATGTTCTCCAGTTCGCGCACACGTGCCACGGTGTCGCCGACGCGGCGGGCCTGAAAGTAGGCCAGCGGCAGGCTGAGGAGATGCCTGAACAGCCGCGCGCCGAGTTCGACGTCGATGCGGCTGGTGGTGTGGGCAAAGACGTAGCTGCGAATGCCGGACAGCGCCACCTCGAACAGCGTGACCACCAGCAGGCCGATGGCGATGACATCGAGCGTGGTCATGCCGCGATGGACCAACACCTTGTCCATCACCACCTGGAAGAACAGCGGTGTCACCAGGGCGAAGATCTGCAGGACGAAGGAGACCAGAAGCACTTCGCCCAGGAGCTTGCGGTACTTGACGACAGCGGGAATAAACCAGGTGAAGTCGAACCTGGCCAGTTCGCCGGCCAGCGATGCCCGCGATGTGAATAGAATCAACTCACCATTCCAGCGCGCGACGAACTCGCCCGCGGACAGGATTTGCGGACGCTCGACGCACGGATCGTGGATCAGGATGCGGTCACCGTCGATCCGGGCGACGACGATGAAGCGGCCCGCCGTGTCGACAGCCAGCGCCGGCAGCGGTGTCTGCGGCAGACGGGAAAGGTCG